>NZ_SIHJ01000001.1:186766-501566 GCF_007859765.1 Posidoniimonas corsicana | reverse complement strand
CTGCACGTTGCGGTAGGTCAGCCCGTGCCCGGCGTGCAGCAGCAGGCCGGCGGAGGTGATGCCGGCGGCCGCCTGGGCCAGTTCGGCCAGCCGCTGGTCGCCCTGCGGCGAGCCGGAGGCCTCGGCGTAGGCGCCGGTGTGCAGCTCAATGGCTTCGGCGCCGGAGCCGATCGCGGCTTCGATCTGTGCCGGATCGGGATCGACGAAGAGGCTGACGCGGACGCCCGCGTCCTTCAGCTGCTGTGTAGCTTCACGGACTCGGTCCAGGCCGCCCACCACGTCCAGACCGCCTTCGGTGGTGACCTCCTCGCGGCGCTCGGGCACGAGGGTCGCCTGCTGGGGGCGGCACTCGACCGCGATGTCGACGACCTCCTGGTCGCAGGCCAGCTCGAGGTTAACCGGGGCGGCCACCGTCTGCAGCATGACCCGCAGGTCCCGCTCCTGGATGTGCCGCCGGTCCTCTCGGAGGTGCAGCGTGATGCCGTCCGCCCCGCCCAGCTCCGCCAGCGTAGCCGCCCAAACCGGGTCGGGCTCGTTGGTCTTGCGTGCCTCGCGGACGGTCGCGACGTGATCGATATTGACGCCAAGCAGCACCATGCAAGGGCTCCGGTGGGTTGTCTGCCGAGTGTAGTAGCGTGGGGGCGAACGGCCCATTCGATCCGATTCGGCCGGCCAGCTCAACGGCCGCCCGGCCGTTTGTGACGGTTAGACAAGCCGCGCGACGCGTTTGATCGCTCCGCCGACGCCTGTTGCGTCTGGGCAGCACGGTCCGGCGCACCCGGTTGGCTTCCCGCGACGCGCCGGGCCGCGGCCGCGTGGCCGAACCGCGACATGCCACGGCTGGGTTCCGGGGGATCGGCCTCACCCGGCTGACCCAACCCTTGCAGGGCCGGGAACGCGAAAGCCTGCCAGATGGTCGCCGCGTTTGCAGGCAACACGTAAGCTAGGGTCTTCTAGAGCGTCCGCAAGGGCCTCGCGGGTCGATCTCCTGGCGCCGCCAACCGACGCCCGTCACACCCTACCAGACCCTGACCGACCAGCCAGAACGCCCTGCCATGACGTGTCGCGAACTCGCCCAGCACATCGAACAACTCCAGCCCGAGGCCACTACCCAGGACGTGGCCCGGCTGTGCCTGCTGCTGGCCAATGGCGAGGACGACCTGACCGCACTGGCAGATCGGCAGACCTTGCGGGCGGCTTGGAAGGACGTCGGCCTGCGGCTGCAGCTGGCGACCGACCAGCACGCCGCGATGACCGGCGAGCTGGAGGAGCTGGCGCAGAGCGACCCGCAGTCGTTCACCAAGGACCAGATCTGGGTGCTGATCCGCGCCATCAAGGTGCAGAGCCAGATCCTGCAGATGTACGTTGGTCAGCCGCTGCTCGACGTGTAACCGCCCTGGCGCCGGGCTGCGCGGCCGCGGCTACCAGAGCCCGGCGACCATGGCCATCGCCACGGTCATGTAGATCAGGATGCCGGCGATGTCGACCACGCCCGCGACGAACTGGTTGCTCATCAGCGCCGGGTCGAGCCCCATCCGCTGGAACAGCAGCGGCAGCAGGCCGCCGGTGAGCGTGCCGCACATCACCACCAGCAGCAGCGTCACGGGCACCACGGCCACCTCCCACACTGTTGGGATCGACTGAGCCGCCTCGGCGTCGTCGGGGGCGCCCCGCGTCAGCATTACCGCGCAGGCATAGCCGATCAGCGCCAGCGAGCCGCCCAGGCACAGCCCCATGGCCAGCTCCTTGCGGATCACACGCCGCCAGTCCGACAGGCGGACGTCGCCGGTTGTCAGCCCGCGGATGACCAGCGTAGCGGACTGGCTGCCGGTGTTGCCGCCGCTGGAGATCACCAGCGGGATGAACAGCACCAGCCAGGTCACCTTCTGGAAGTCCTCCTCGTACCCACGCAGGGCTAGTGCGGTGAGCAGCGCCGCTACAAACAGCACCATCAGCCACACGCCCCGCTTCCAGGCGAGCTCGGGCCAGGGGGTCTCCAGGTAGCCGTCCTCCAGCGGGTCGACCGACGCGCTGCGGTGGGCGTCCTCGGTGGCCTCTTCCTGCAGAACGTCGATCACGTCGTCGTGTGTGATGATGCCCAAGAGCTTGCGGTGGTGGTCGACGACCGGGATCGCGATGAAGTTGTAGTTCGCCACCTTCTCGGCGACCGCCTCCTGGTCGTCGGTCACCAGCACGGTCACCACGTCCCGCTGCATCAGGTCGCCGATCTGCGTGTCCGGACGAGTGAAGTTGACCACCAAGTCCCGCGCCGAAACCAGGCCGAGCAGGTGGTCCTGCTCGTCGACGACGTAGTTGTAGTACACGGTTTCCAGGTCCTGGGCCTGGCGGCTGATCGCCTCGAGGGCGTCGTGCACGGTAAGCGTCTGCGACAGCCTGGCGACCTCGGTGGTCATCAACGCGCCGGCGGTGCCCTCCTCGTAGCCGAGCAGCCGGAGCGTCTCGCGGCGGTCGTCCTGCGGGAGCAGCGGCAGCGTCTGCTCCATGACGTCCTGGTCGACCTCGCTCAGCAGGTCGACCCGGTCGTCGGCGGGCATGTCGGCGATCAGCCGGCTGATCCCTTCGGGGCCGACGGTCTCGACGATCTCGACCTGCTTCGCCTCTTCGATGAAGCTAAAGATGTCCGCCCGCACGTCGGGTTCGGTGGCCTGCAGCACCTGCCACATCTCACCCGCGTCCAGGCCCTCCATGAACTCCGCCACGCGCGCCGGGTGGAGGGCCGCACAGAACTCCTGCAGACCGGTGCGGTCGTTCTCGGCCAGCATCTCGCGGAGTTCAGGGAGATAGAGCGTGTTGATCATCGGCCGGCGGGCGTCGAGGGGCTGGGTCGAGGGCTGGCGGGTAGGCGGGTGGCTAGCGAGCGGTCAAGCCGGTTCGGATTGACTCACCGCTAGCGTCGGGTTAGCTTGACTGTACAGAAGTAGAGTTGTCGCAGGGGTTTGCGCCAACCGCCTCAATCCGTCGGACGGCGAGGCGACAGACCGTCGAGTCGTCGCAGGCGTGCCGGGCCGCCGGCGACGGTGGCTCTTCGATGATTCCCCCTGTCGCTCGGTTCGGTCTGCTCCGTCTCGCAGCAGACGCGGATTACCAGCGTGCGACCTCCGGGCGAAGCGGAAGCTTATTAAGCATACTATGGTGGACACTGACAAGCCTGACGCTGAACCGCCGGAGGACGACCGCTTCGCGGCGTGCCAGGCGAAGCTGGGCTACCAGTTCGCCGACCTCAGCCTGCTCGAGGCCGCGCTGACGCACGCTTCAGGGGCGGACCACCGGCTCGAGTCGAACGAGCGGATGGAGTTCCTGGGCGATGCCATCCTCGGCGGGGTGGTCTGCGAGCGGCTCTACCACATGTTCCCCGACTACCTCGAGGGGGACCTGACCCGGCTGAAGTCCGTGGTCGTCAGCCGCCAGACCTGCGCTAAGATCAGCAAGGCGCTGGGCCTGGACGCGTTCCTGATCCTCGGCAAGGGGATGACTACCAGCCCGGAAGTCCCCATGTCGGTTCTGGCCGACGTGTTCGAGTCGCTGATCGCCGCGATTTTCTTGGACGGCGGTCGCGAGGCCGCGGCCGAGTTCATCCTGACCCACATGGAGCCCGAGATCGAGTCGACCGCCTCGGGCGAGACCGGCGGCAACTACAAGTCGCAGCTGCAGCAGTTCGCCCAGCGGGAGCACGGCGTCACCCCAACGTACTCGCTGATTGAAGAACGCGGCCCCGACCACTGCAAGTGCTTCAAGGTGGCCGCTCAGGTCGGCAAGCGGCGGTTCCCGCCCGCCTGGGGCCGCAGCAAGAAGGAGTCTGAGCAGCGGGCCGCCCAGAACGCCATCTGCGACATCTACGGCGAACCGGCGCCCCACTCGCCCGACGAGCTGGCCGAACTGGACGGCGTCTGACCACCCAGCCGCCCCAGCGCGGTGCGTCCTGTGCCGGTAGGGCCGGTTCTGCGGACACGCCGGCCCGGTGTTTGCTTGACAGCCTTCTGGGTCCGGCTCATTCTCGGGTCTGGGGCCTGCCGCTTGCCGATGACAGAGCAGAGGCGACGCCGCGCCCCGGCCGCTCGTCCCGACTGATTCCGCCCCCGCCACGACCGTGCGAATGCCAAGCCCAGCCCGACTCTTGCCGACCCTCGCCCTCGGGCTGGCGCTGCTGGGGTGCCGGCCCGGCGGTCCGGACACGACCGAGCCGGTCGAGTCCGGACCCCGACAGATCTTCGCGCTCGGCACGCTCCAGCCGGCCGGCGGCGTGATCAGCATCAGCGGCACGCCGGGCGACAAGCTCAAGGCGCTCGACCCGAAGGTGGTGGAGAACCAGCCCGCCCCCGCCGACGGCCTGCTCGGCGTGCTGGCCAGCTACGACGCCCGCCACGCGCAGCTCGAGGCGCTCCGCACGCGTCGCACCCTGGCCGACGAGAAGCAACGCGTCGACCTGCTGCTCGCCGAGGCCCAGCTCCGCGGCGCCCGCGCAAAGGTCAAGGAGGCCGAGGCCAAGCAGGCCGAGGCCCGGCTGCAGAGCGAGCAGGTGAAGCACCTGGACGAAGCCGCCGCCATCGCCCGCGACGAACTCGACTCGATTGTCGAGCTGCGTGAGTCGGACCCCGAGTTGGTGACCGACCACCAGGTCCGCAAGCAGCGGAACCGCGTCGCCCGCGCCGAGTCGGAGGTCAAGCTCGCCCAGCAGCGCATTGCCCCGATGGCCGAGGCGGCCGAGGCCGCGCTGCAGGCGGCGCACTCCAACGTCGAGGCCGCCGAGGTCAGCGTCGACAGCCTGCGTAAGAACGGAGCGTTGGAAGCGATCGACAAGGAGATCGCTGTCGCGCAGCAGGCGCTCGCCCAGTCGGTGCTGTGGGCGCCCGGCGCCGACCAGAGCAGCGTCGAGCTAGACGCCACGCCTACCGACAACCAGGACGCCGTCGACCAGCCGCGGCGTTACACGGTGCTGAAGGTGTTCACCAAGCCGGGCGAGCTGGTCTCGCAGCTGCCGGTCATGAACGTGGCGGACGTCAGCGAGATCGAGTGCGTCGCGGAGGTCTATGAGGCCGACGCCCAGGAGATCTTCGCCGGCCAGGGCGCCACGATTACCAGCCCGGCGTTTAGCGAGCAGCTCAAGGATGGCCTGCGGGGCGAGGTGGCCTACGTATCGAGCGTGATCGGCAGCCCCGGCCTCGACGCCCGCAACCCGCTGGCCCCAAAGGACCGCTCCATCGTCGAGGTGCGGATCAAGATCACCACCACCGATCAGGCCCAGCTGGCCGAAGCGGCCAAGCGGATCGGCCTGCAGGTGAAGGTGCGGTTCGACGCGGCGGATCAGAAGCCCGAGTAGGGCGTCGATCATCGGCTAGTCCGCGGCCGCCCCACGCCCGGCGATCAAGCGGTAGATGGCCGGGTAGAAAAAGATCATCGGCGCCGTCAGCAGCATCATCAGCGTGGCCCACCCGGCGACGGCGCCTACCACCACGTATCCGCCCGGAAACGCCAGCACGGCACACAGCACCGTCACCAGCAGCATCAGCTGACGCATCGTGAATTGGCGGCTGCTCACTTCGGGTCCTCTGTTAGCTGGGACGCAGGGATAGGCGGCGGAACGTAGGCGTCACGCTCGGCGTCGTAGCGCAGGCGGTCGAGCCCGGCGATGATGCGTTTCGGCCCCAGAAGCACCACTGATCCGAGTGCTGCGTAGATTCCGGATGCGACGAGATCGCTAAGCGATAAGCTGAACAACTGCTCATGCCAAGAAACGCCAGAATACTGAGCTGTCATCACGGCGCTGACGATGGACGTCGTGAGCTGGTGGACCGCCTGTACTAACAAATACACGCCTAGCAGACGAAGCCCGACCTCCAGCAGACGCTCCGGCAAGTCTGGCGGACTCGGCTGCCCCAGACCTCCTTCTTCCGGATACAGTCGCGTAGCAATCGCGGGGGAGAAGAGCAGCAGAAACAGGCCGACCGCGGTCACGGCGCCGCCCCAGTACAGGAAGCGGAGAATGTCACTTCCGTCCAAAGTCCCCGAGCTGGACAGCGAAGAAGCGACCATCGCAACATACGGCACGGCGCTGGCCAACTGCCACACCCCTAGCACCCGCAGGGCAAGGCAGAACCAATCTCGGCTGGTCATGTCGTTTCTCACCTGATGATGCGGTCGGAGCGTTGGGACGACTATCGTAGCGGATGCCCGCGGGGCTTGCGAACCGCGCCGTGCAATCCGCGCCAGCCGCACAACTGCCAGGGCCGGCGCGTGGGCGCGGCAATCATGGCCGCCCCCGCCATCCGCGCTCGACGCGGGCAACCGACCAGCAGATACTAAGGAACAAAGCCTCCTACACTTCCCTGCCCGTCCGCGGTCCTCATGCTGAACCAACAGCTCGCCTGGAAAAACCTGCTGCAGAACCGCGTGCGGACCGCGGTCGGCATGGCCGGCGTCGGGTTCGCGGCGATGCTGATGTTTATGCAGATGGGCTTCAAGGGCGCCATCGAGAAGACCGCCACGCAGATCTACGACGCGCTCGAGTTCGACCTGATGCTCCGCTCGCCGGCCTACCTGCACCTGACCGAGGCCCGCACCTTCCCGCGGGCGCGGCTGCACCAGGCCGCGTCGCTGCCGACGATAGACCAGGCGCGGCCTTTCAACATTGGGCTGAGCGTGTGGCAAGCGCCCGATGACGCCGCGTTCCGGCCCGGCGACGAGCAGAACGTCGCCGGCATGGGGCGCAGCATCATCACGATGGGCGTCGACCCGGCCGCCCCTCCCTTCACACGCCCGGACCTGCGCGACAAGGCCCGGCTGCTGAGCAGCGACGAATTCGTGCTGCTCGACTCGAAGAGCAAGAGCGAGTACGGCCCGCGGAACGGCAAACGGTTCACCGAAGCCGACATCGGGACGGTCACAGCGCTCGGCGCCCAGACCGTGCGGGTGGTGGGGCTGATCGAGCTAGGCACCGGCATGGCCAGCAACGGCGCCTGCATGACCAGCCTCGAGGGCTACCTGCGGGCGAGCCCGTGGCAGGACCGCGACACGATCACGCTCGGGCTGTTGACCTTGGCCGAAGGCGCGGACCCGCTGCGTGTGAAGCAGGAGCTGGGAAGCCTGTTCGCAGGAGAAGACGTCGAGGTGCTGACCCGCGACGAGGTCCGTGCGCACGAAGAGCAGCGCTGGATGGTGCAGACGCCGTTCGGGCTCATTTTCACGTTCCTGGTGGTGGTTTCGGTGATGGTTGGGGTGGCCATCGTTTATCAGGTGCTATCGAATGACATCGCCAACCTGATGAGCGAGTACGCCACGCTCAAGGCGATGGGCTACAGCAACGCCTACCTCTGCACGGTAATTCTGCAGCAGTCGGTGCTGCTGGCCCTGGTCGGGTTCCTGCCGGCGCTGCTGTTGTGCTGGCAGCTCTACGCACTGGTAGGCGGGTACGCCGGCATCCCTATGGTGATGACGCCCGGCATCACCCTGGGCGTGCTGGGGTTGTCGGTCGGCATGTGCGTCGCTTCGGGCGTGTTCGCGCTGCAGAAGCTGTTCAAGGCCGACCCGGCGGAATTGTTCTAACTCTGCTGCATCCACCACCCTAACAGACCGCCAAGACGCCACTCACTCACCGTGCTCAAGACCCCGCTAGCCTGGAAGAACCTGATGCACGACCGCCGGCGGCTCGCCACGGCGGTTGCGGGCATCGGTTTCGCCGTGCTCCTGATGTTTGTGCAGGTGGGTTTTCAGAACGCGCTTTACGACAGCCAGGTGCGGCTGGTCGATGCGCTGCGGGGCGATCTCTTCATCACAAGCCGCGACCGGTTCGCCATTGCCGCGGAGACGCGGTTCCCCATCCAGCGGCTCTACCAGGCACAGTCGGCGCCGGGGGTGGCTGGGGTCTACCCGCTGTATACCGAGCTCACCACCTCCGTCTTCAAGAACTTCGGCAGCCACGCGTCGAGCAAGGGGCACCAGATCCGATCGATGGCGATCCGGCTGGGCGACCCGGTCTTCCACCTGCCCGCGGTCGACGAATCCATCCCGTTGCTGCGTGGGCCGCTGACGGCGATCGTTGATCGGCAGAGCAAGCCCGCCAAGTTTGCCCTGCCGATCGACGATCCTGACGCGCTGTCCAACGCCAACATCGAAGTCAGCGACCGACGCCTCAATCTTGTGGGGACGTTCGACCTCGGGGCGGACTTTGTGAACGAGGGCAACCTGATCATGGGCACGGCGACCTTCGGCAAGCTGTTCCCGCACCGCGTGCCGATGGGCGACCCCCTGAGCATCGTTGACCTGGGCGTGGTCGAGCTCGTCGACGGCGCCAACCCCGAACAGGCCCGCGACACGCTCGCCGAGCTGCTGGGCGAGCAGGTCGGCGTCTTCACCCGTGAGGGGTTCCGCGGCAAGGAGATGAAGTTCTGGCGGAGCACCACGCCGATTGGCGCAGTGTTCTCGGCCGGCAAGGTGATTGGGTTCGTGGTGGGCGTGGTGATCTGCTATCAGGTGATTTTTAGTGGCATCTCCGACCACATGCCCGAGTTCGCGACGCTCAAGGCGATGGGCTACGGGCGGTGGTACTTTATCAGCCTGATCGTGGTTGAGGCAGTCTGGCTCGCGGTGTTTGGCTTCCTGCCGGGCGCGATGGTCAGCACCGGGCTGTACCAGTGGCTCGCCGCCCAGACCGGTCTGTTGATGCAGATGACGCCCTCGACGCTCGGCTTCGTGTTTGCAATTACAGTAGTGATGTGCGTCGCCTCGGGGCTGCTGGCGGTGCGGAAGCTGCTGACCGCTGACCCCGCCAGCCTGTTCTAACAACCGACGGACGCCCAACCGACGATGACGACCGAGATCGCACAATCCGGCACCCACACCGCCTACGGCCAGACCGGCAGGCCCACGGTCGCGGTGCGCGAGCTGAACCACTACTTCGGATCCGGCGAGCTCCGCAAGCAGGCCCTGCACAGCAACAACCTAGAGGTCTGGCCGGGCGAGATCGTCATCATGACCGGCCCCTCGGGCTCCGGGAAGACGACGCTCCTCACGCTGATCGGCACGCTCCGCACCGTGATGGAGGGCAGCCTGCAGGTGCTGGACAAGGAACTGCTCAACGCCAGCCCAGCGCTCATCACGCAGCTGCGTCTGCAGATGGGATTCATCTTCCAGGCCCACAACCTGTTCGAGTCGCTCACCGCTTACGAAAACGTCAACATGGCGGCCGAGCTGTTGGGCATGGACCGCAAGCTTGCCGACGAGCGGATCAAGTACCTGCTGACCCGCCTAGGCCTGGGCAAGCACATCCACAAGAAGCCAAAGCAGCTCTCCGGCGGGCAGAAGCAGCGTGTCGCCATCGCCCGCGGGCTGGTGCACGGCCCGCGGCTGGTGCTGGCCGACGAGCCGACCGCCGCGCTAGACGCTACCAGCGGGCGCGAGGTGGTGACGCTGTTCCAGGAGCTCACGCGTCAAGAAGATGACCCGTGCACCATCATCATGGTCACGCACGACAACCGGATTCTCGACGTCGCCGACCGGATCGTGAACATGGTCGACGGCCGGATCTCTTCCGATGTCGCGGTCAGCGAGGCCGAAGAACGGTGCGGCTTCCTCCGCAATATCACTTTGTTCCAGACGCTTACCCCATCGACCATGCTGCAGGTGGCCGACAGGATGCAGGTCGAGGAGTCGCCGGCCGGCGAAACCGTCATCCGCCAGGGCGACCCGGGCGAGCTGTTCTATCTGATCCGCTCCGGCAAGGCCGACGTCGTTGTGAAAGACGACCAGGGCGAGCGGACGGTGGCCAACCTGGGCGAGGGCGACTACTTCGGCGAGACCGCCCTGATCACCGACGAGCCCCGCAACGCCACAATCGTGACCCGCGAGGACGCCGTTTACTACACGCTCGGCAAGGAGGACTTCCGCGGCGTGCTCGAGGCGAGCCACACCTTCGAGGAAGAACTGCGGCGGGCGTTGTTTAGCCGGCAGTAGCCGATCAGCCTTCGGCGCCAGGAATCGCCAGCCCTTCGCACGGACAGGTCGGCTCGACAGGGGCGACGGTGTAGCTCGAGTGCGGCTCGCAGCACAGGTGAGCCCCCAGCCCACACTCCTCAACCAGCAGGCCCTGCTCTTGGCGGAGCGCGACCTCGGCCACCTTAAGCTCGACCACTTGCTCCACCAGGGTCGTTTCGGCGGTGAACACGCGGCCCCGCGCGACGCTGATCTCAAAGATCGAGGTGTCATTAACGTCTCGCAACTTCTCCAGCGCCCGCAGCTCAGAACGACGGTCCAGCACTGCCTGCCTGGCCACCGCAACGCGTTGCTGCTGGATCGCAACCTGGTACGCCGCCCCCTTGATCTTGGCCGCGGCCGCCTCACGGGACTCTTTGAGCAGCGTGCAGAGCTGCCGGCGGCGGATGGGCTCCTCCTGGTCGTAGCAGCACGAGCAGCGGATCACGTGGCAAAGCCCGCTCTGGGGCTCCACAGCGCCGAGGGCGGGGTCGGCGACCGTCAGCACCGCTCGCGCCACCGGCAGGGTCGCCTTCTCCAGCCGGCAGACAGCTAGGCGAACGCTGCGGACATCGCTGCGGTGGGCCAAGCCATCGGCGACTAGCGCTTCGAAGTCGGGTCGGGTCAGCTCGCAGGCCCAGTCGACCCGCGGTTGGAACATGCCCTCCTCGCGGAGCGGGCATCCCAGGAGCCGCATCAGCTGCCCGTTGAGCTGGATCCGCGCCAGGCTGAGCTGCAGCGCCTGGTCCTCCAGGCTCGTAAGCATCTGCGAGATCTCCGACCGGTCGATGTCGTCGGGGGTCTCTAGCCCGCGTTCGCGGAGCGAGTCGATCCGACGCAGGGTGTCACGCGCCTCGCCGATCCCGCGTTGGACATAGGTGAACTGCGTCTCGGCGCCGGCCAGCAGGTAGAACGTCGACAATGCGGAGCCGGCGGCCGCGTTGCGCACCTCGGCCTCGCGGAGCTTGAGCAGGTCACGGGTAAGGCAGAGCGCCTTCTGGACCGCCTCGGTGTCGCAGCTGATCAGCACGCCGGCCCAGTGCTGCTCCAGGTCCAGCAGGTAGGCCACCCGTGTGTTGCGGGCGGCGTTGCAGCCGCACGTCGACGCGTCGATCAGCCGGAACTCGTCGCTCGGCGAGGGCAGCTGGCACGGGAACTGGAAGAGCGCGTCGCGCTCGAAGCTGGCTACCTCAGTCAGGTCGGGCGCGTGGTTGAGCGGCGCGGTCTGCTCGTAGACGCATGGCGCGACGCGGGCGCACGGCACAACCCCGCTCGACGGGCATCGGCACCCGGTTAGCAGGGTTGCAGCTGTCAGCAAGAGCGGGATCCATTCCCAGCGTGGAGTCATACCGTCCGTGGCGTTTGGCGCGTGGAGTCTGCCTGCAACGGTTATCGCCCCGCCGACGCTCTGGCTGCGCGTGTCGTCCCGCGTTTTCGGCATGTTCGGGTAGCGCGGAGTTTGCGGTCGCGACCCTCAGGTGCTTGCAGCCGTTGCGGACGGTCGAACCGCACCCCTGTGAGCGGGCCGAGCGGAGAATTTCGGGCCGCGGAACGCCCAAATCTGGGCGGGGCAAGTACAACGGAGGTAGCGGCCGCCCCTGGGGCAACGGGCCGCGTCCGTTTAGACTGATGGGTCCGCCGCCCGGCGATCGCGCACGGGTCGGGGCACACGCAATTCCGCACCTACCGCCCACACCTATGCAGAAACAAAGCCTCCCCATCCGCGCCGAGAGCGATTCGCGTTTCTACCGCCGGTTCATCCTAATGGGCCTGGGCGCGTTAGGGTTTGCCGGTTGGTGCGTTTATGACGGCGCCGTGGCGTGGCCTGAGAAGAACGCCATCTGGGAGGCCTACAGCGAGATCCCCGAGCCCGACCGGCCCGAGCGTTGGCCCGAGGTCGCGGCCGAGAACGGCTGGAGCGACGCGAAACCCAACGAGCACGACTACCACCACACCGACGCCGACATCCAGATGCAGTTCTACATGGCCGTGCCAATCGCACTCGTCGGCCTGTGGTTCCTCTGGGGGGTACTGCGGGCGCGGGGCACCTGGATCGAGGGCAACGCCGAGGGAGTCACGTCGAGCTGGGGGCAAGGGTTCAAGTGGGATCAGGTCGAGAAGCTCGACAAGAAAAAATGGCGTAGCAAGGGCATTGCGAAGGTGAAGTACAGCGTCGACGGACGCCGGCGGACCTTCGTCATCGACGACTACAAGTTCATGCGTCAGCCGACCGACGCCATCCTGCTGGAGCTGGAGGATCGGATCCCGCGTGAAGCGATCATCAACGGCCCTACGGAGCTTGAGGTCGCTCAAGAAGCCGGTCCTGCTGAGCCCGACGATGGGGATGCCGCCCCTGGCGTTGAGCAGCAGCCTACCTAGTCTGCTGCTTAGGCTGAGCGAGCCCGGCCAGTTCTAAAGCCCGCTGGTAATCAGCCGCGGTGTTGCAGTTGATCAGGCTCCGCAGCTCTGGATCGGCCCCGCGGAGCGTAGCCTCGTCCAGCCACCGGCACTCGAGGCGGTGCGTCAGCGATTTCAGGCTCCGCTCACCGTCGTCGAGCAGCGATTCGGCCCGCCCGGCGGCATCGATCCGCATCGCCGCCGGCAGGGGGCGCTCTTGCCCCTCCACTCGACCGGCTACGCAGTCGGCCTCGGCGAGTTGGGCGAACAGCAGTTCGATAAATGGAGCGCTCAGCATCGGATGGTCGCAAGCGACCACCAGCGCCGCGTCGCAAACATCCGCTGCGGCCCGCATCCCCCATGCTACGGCAGCCAGCGGACCCTGACCTGGCTGCAAGTCCCGCACCACTGTCACGCCCTTCGGCAGGTCGGGCAGCGGTTGGCGACACGCCGCGACGCAGGTGATGCCAGTGAGGGGAATGCAGTCGGAGAGGCGCCGGACCGTTCGTTGCAGCAGCGTTTCGGAGCCAAACTTGAGCGCCGCTTTATCCTGCCCCATGCGGGAGCTCTTCCCCCCGCAGAGGATCACCCCGCCTCGCCGCTCGCGTGGCACGCTCATGGGCGTCGCCCCAACAGCACCCGCAGGTGCCGCCAGAACCGGCTGACGGCCGCGCGGAGCGTAATAAACACGAACATCAGCGACACCATCGCCAACGCCACCGACGTCCACCGGGACAGCAGCCGCGTGAACTCGCCCAGGTCCGACAGCGGGTAGCGGGTGGACGCCAGAAAGAACACGGCCGCCAGGATGCCGCAGCCAGTGGCGAGCAGGATCGCTCCCAGGTACTCGTGACGCAGGTCCTGGTCCGACTTACCCGTCCGTTGGGAGGGTTCATCGGCCGTAGTGGGCGCCGCGTACGGGTTGACTTCGTCGGGTTTGGCTGCGCTCATAACGCCTAATCGTAGGGGAGCGGGGGCGGCCGGGCAACGAACGACCCGCCGTCCGCGGCGCCCCGCCCCACAGGCCCGCATCCGTTCATGCTAACCCTCCAGCTCAAGAAGCCCGACGGACCGCGTATCGACGCCCGCGGCCTGGCGCCTGGCCAGTTTACCGACATCGACCTACTCGCCGCTTTCTCGCTACCGGTTGGGAACCAGCGGTCGCCGGTGGCCGGGCTGTTCGACATCACCGGCCACCCGGCTGATGCGGAGTGGCACCTCACTGGCGATTGCTCGCGGGTCGATTACGCCGGGCACGGCCTCAGCAATGGTCGGCTGGCAATCGACGGACCGGTGGGCAGGCACTGCGGCGCACGCATGCGAGGCGGACGGATCGAGGTCTCTAGTGACGCCGACGACTGGCTCGGAGCCGAGATGCGCGGCGGCGAGATACGCGTGCGCGGCGACGCGGGACGCTGCGCGGGAGGCGGCTATACTGGGTCCAAGTTTGGGATGCGAGGAGGCTCGATCGTCATCGCCGGCCGTGCCGGCCCCGAGGCCGGGCGGCAGATGCGTCGGGGAGTTCTAATCGCCGTGGGCGGATGCGGCGAGCTGGCGGGCTACCAGATGCGGGCGGGGACGCTCCTGACGTTCGGTCCGGCCGGCGGCAACCCTGGGTTAGAGATGCTCCGCGGCACGATCGGCTTGTTTGGTAAGTCCGCGGCGCCGCCTGCAACGTTCCGCAGGGCGTGCCGCGCCGGCCTGACCTCGGTCCGCCTGCTGCGATCGGAAGCCCAGCGGCTGTTAGGCGCCCATGGGCGTTGCATCCCCGACGAAGTAGACCTGTACAACGGCGATCTGCTGCGTGGCGGACGCGGCGAGCTGCTGATGACGCCAGACTGACGGCTTGCTGCGGGGTTCCCCGGCGCCCCCCGCGCCTGCTAACTTAACGCCGCCCCGCCTCCAAAACTCGACGGATATGCCCGAACACCCCTACGGCTGGCTCAGCATCGCCCCCCCTCTCGCGACCGTGGCGGTCGCGCTGCTTACCAAACGGGTGGTCCTCTCGCTGCTGCTCGGCATCGTGGCTGGCGCTCTAATCACCACGCATGGCGATCCGCTCCTCGCGCTCTACCAGGTCTGCGAAACGCAGCTGTGGGCTACCTTCATCGACCCCGGCAAGCTGCGCGTGCTCTGCTTCACGCTGTTGATGGGCGCCATGATCGGCGTGCTCAACGCGGGCGGCGGCATGCGCGGGCTGGTGGAAGCACTGGCGCCGCTCATCACCACGACCCGCCGGTGCGAGTTCGTGACATGGCTGCTGGGGCTGCTTGTATTCTTCGACGACTACACCAACACGCTGCTGCTGGGCAACACCATGCGGGCGACGTTCGATCGGCTGAAGCTCTCTCGAGAGAAGCTGGCCTACATTGTCGACTCAACCGCTGCGCCGGTCGCCTGCCTGGCGCCGTTCTCCGTGTGGGTGCTGTTCGAGCTCGACTGCATACAAGAGGGATTGGATAACGTCGGCGCCAACGCCGCGGCGTTGCCGAGTTCGATGGATCTCTTTCTGGCCTGCATCCCCTACCGCTTCTACGTAATCCAGGCCCTGCTGCTGGTGCTGCTGGTGGCCTTGCTGCGCCGGGACCTGGGGCCCATGGCCAAAGCGGAACGCCGCGCCCGACTCGGCGACCCGACCGGCGGCACGCCTGTCGACGAGATCGCGCCGCTTGACCACCCAGCAACCCATTGGACCAACGCGATGGGGCCCATCCTGACCACGCTCGCCGTGGTGATCGCACTGATCATCGTCGGCGGCCGAGCGTCACTGGCGGCGGATGGCGTAGAGGACCCGTCCCTATTGGAGGTGGTTGGCGCTGCCGATGCGTCCGTAGCCCTGATGTACGGAGCACTGGTGGGGCTGCTATCAGCGTCGGCGCTGCTGTACTGGCGTGGCGTGCTGACGACCCCGCGGATTCAGGACGCCGCCTTTCAAGGCGTCCGGATGGTGGTCCCGGCGCTCGCCATCCTGTGGTTCGCGGGCACCATGTCACGGATGACCGGCAACCGCAGCGTCGACGGGGCTACCCAAACCGTCGCCTACGAGTACCAGGACTACCGGCTCTACACCGGAGACTTCCTGAAGGAGCTTCTGCCTCAAGGCGACAGCGGCGCCGCGTCAGCTACCACCGCCCTGCTGCCCACGGCGGTGTTCTTGCTGGCGTGCGTGGTGGCATTCAGCACCGGCACCAGTTTCGGCACCATGGGCATCCTGCTCCCGTTTGTGGTGCCTGTCTCGATCGCTACTGTCAGCGGCACCGATGGCGCGTTCGACCCACACCACCCGCTGCTGCTGGCCTCGATCGGCAGTGTGCTGGCGGGCGCAATCTTCGGCGACCACTGCTCGCCAATCTCCGACACCACCATCCTGTCGTCGCAAGCGAGCGGCTGCGAACATATTGCACACGTCGTCACTCAGATGCCCTATGCGGTGCTTGCCGGGTTGGTGAGCGCGGTGGGAGTGGCTGCGGTTGGCTACGGCGCCAGCGTGTGGCTTGTGCTGCCGGCGCAGACCGTGGGGCTGGTGGCGGTGTTGCTAGTGTTCGGGCGTCGGGTAGAAGACGCGCCGCAGATCTTCGAATCCTGACGCCGCGGCGCGGCGTCGAATCCTCTCTTGAATCCTCGACAGCTCAAATGTTCCACACCGTCGCGAAGACGCATGAAATCGCCACCGGACAGGGCGGGACCTTCCAGGTGGGCGATCGGATGGTCGCCGTCTTCAACCGGGACGGCGAGTTCTTCGCCATCGATGATCACTGCCCACACCAGGGCGCGTCGCTCGGCGCAGGCTACCTCGACGAGGACGGCGCCGTCGCGTGCCCGTGGCACGCCTGGCGGTTCTGCGTGACGGACGGAAAGTGGTGCGACAATCCTCGGCTGGGCGTCGACACGTTCGAAGTGCGTGTGGTCGGCGACGAGATCCAGGTGAAGGAAGCCCCCAAGCACGAAGCGTAGGTACGAAACTACTCGCCAGCCGGCGCCAACTTGGCGGTGGCCGTCTGCGTGACCTCGCCGGTGGTCACCTGCTTGCCATCGGTGAACTTCAGCTCGCACCGCGACTCGAGCCGAGCCGAGTGCACGCGGCCCGCTTCGCGGTCGAACAGCACCTCGCCCTCGGATTGAACAACTCTCACCTGCACCGGGGCGGCGTTTTCGTCTTCCGGTGGGATCAGCATCAGCCGGACTCCGATCGCCGCTACCGGACGGCCGTCCGCCTCGCGTTCGCCGAGGTACTCGTATTGGAACTCCGCCGCCTCGACGCCGAACATCGCTAGCGGCGCTTCGATGAAGCTGACCCACTTCTGCCCTACCTTTAGCTCGCCGGCTGGCACTTCGATCAATGCGGGCCGCAGGAGCTGCTGGTACAAGGCGCCGCCCTTCCCTAGAGCGGCGGCGCCGGGGAAGTTTTTGAGCGACTGCAACACCTCTTCAGGCGGTTCGGACTTCAGGATCTCGCCCTGCGGCGATACGGTCAGCTGGCAGTTGTGCTCGGTCAGCGCGCGGTACACCGGCGCGATCATGGTGGCCAGGCCCTGAGGCGGCTCCTCCGAGTCAGTGTCCAGCTGATATCCCTGCCCGCCCGGCGCGTCGAAGGTGAGCTGCAGCCGACGAATGTCTTGCACCACCTTGGCGGCGCCGGCAGCGTCGACTGTTTCCACTTTCCAGTCCAGCGTTGCCGTCTGGTCGGACTTTGAGCGCACCTCGCCCCCGCGGGAGTCGAGCGTGACGTCAGAAGTCTGCCGCACCTCGAACGCCAAGTCCTCGCCCGCTGAGAACTTCCAGACCAGGGGCTCGTCCGCCTGCAGAACGCTCGCGATTAAGGCCAAGGCGGCAGCCAGGGAACGGTAAAGCATGGGAGTCTTCCGTGGTGGATCTTGCGACGCGGCGTTGACCGCTCCGCGGGTGGGGAAACCGGATCGGCCGGGGCGGCTACAGTGCAATCCGCTCGCCGATGGCGGGGGTTAGCGGCTCGGCGTCCGTGCTACGCCGCACCTCGCCGGCCCAGGCCGACGCGTCCTGCTCGATCGGCGGCCAGGTGCCGAAGTGGCAGGGCGCGACGCGCTTCGGAGCGAGCAGCCGGACCGCCTCGATCGAATCGGCCGGGCCCATGGTGAACAGGTCGCCGATCGGCAGAACCGCTAGGTCCAGCCCGCCCGCGGCGATCAGCTTCATGTCCGAGAACAGGGCCGTGTCGCAGGCGAAGTAGAGCCGCATCGCTTCTACTTCGAACAGCAACCCGCAGGCAACTCCGCCATAGGCGCCATCAGGCAGGCTGCTCGAGTGGTGAGCGATCGTCATCTTGAGCCGCCCAAACGGCTGGTCGATTCCGCCGCCGGGGTTCATGCCAACAACCTTGTCCTCCGCCACGCCCTGTTGCTGCAACCAGTTGGCCACCTCGAAGTTTGCCAGCACAACGGCGCCGGTGCGTTGGGCGATCGGCGCCGCGTCGGCAATGTGATCGAAGTGACCGTGCGAGACCACGATGAAATCGGCCTCGGCCTCTTCGGCCTTGATGGGCGCCTTGGGGTTGTCGTCCAGGAACGGATCGATCAGCACCTTGTAGCCGCCGGTCTCGAGGCTCCAGGTGTTGTGGCCGAGCCAAGTCAGGTGGGTTGCCATAGCGGTAGGAACGGTTGGCGGTGAAGGGGAAGCTTCGTACCCCGCTAAGAATACCCGATGACCCGGCCCCCGTGACACCGGCCGCCGCCCACCGCCGGAATCTGGCCACAACAATCCGATATCTGATACACTCTGCGGGTCAGGCGCCCGACCGATCCCCTTTTCGAGACCATTGCTGATGCCGCTTAAAGCCCTGCCGGAGTTGACGCTATCTCACAGCGCGATGACGATCCTCGAAGCCGCTGAGCAGGCCGGTCGGCTGCATTTGGCGGGCAGTGTCGAGGAATTGCTGGCGCTCGCCACCCCAGACGCCGCGCTGGGCCTCGGCGAGGTGCGTCCTGACGGATACTACACGGTCGGCTACGACGTCAAAGGCGAGTTCGTGCCCGAGGCCGAGGTCTGCCGGACCAAGAACGGCATCGCGGCCAATTACCTGGACCCCTACATGCGGCGCCGCGACCCGGACTGCATGCTCGTGGGCGACGGCGCCGCCACCGACAAGCCGACCTTCGAAACCCGCTTCGGTGAGTCATTCGATGGGCTGCGTGAGGAAACTCTCGACTGGCTGAAGCACCAGCCGATCGCCTGCTTCTTTTTCCGCACCGGGCTGCCCGACAACCCCCTCAACGCGGTGGCCATCGCGCCGGCCAACGCAGGCTTCTTCGCGCTCGGTCTGGCGATGCTCCAAGGCATCGTGCCGCTCGACGAGGTCCGCAAGGCGGGGGCCGACTACCACCACGGTGCGATCGTGTACGTGGCTCCGCCGTTCAGGCACACCCACTTCGACGGCAAGCAGGTGGTGGTGCACAACCGCAGGTTCGAAGACAACATCGACCTGCACGAGCTGTTCAGCTACAACCTCTACCCCGGCCCGTCCGCCAAGAAGGGCGTTTACGGCATGCTGCTGACGCTCGGCGAACGCGACGAGCAGCCGTGGACCACGGCCCACTGCTCGACCGTCGTCGTGGTTACGCCCTACGAAAACCAGACCGTCATCATGCACGAGGGCGCGTCGGGCGGCGGCAAGAGCGAGATGCTCGAGCAGATGCACCGGCAGGCCGACGGCACGCTGCTGCTGGGCGAGAACCTGGTCACCGGCGACGCCCGCAAGCTCACCCTGCCCCGCGGCTGCGACCTGCTGCCGGTGACCGACGACATGGCCCTCTGCCACCCGGCTCTGCAGAAGCACGAGGGCCCGGTGAAGAAGCTCTCGCTGATCGACGCGGAAAACGCATGGTTCGTCCGCGTCAACCACATCCACCAGTACGGCGTCGACCCGGCGTTGGAGGGGATCACGGTCGCCCCGGAAGGGCCGCTGCTGTTCCTGAACATCGACGCTAAGCCGGGCTCCACCGCGCTGATCTGGGAGCACACGCTCGACGAGCCGGGCAAGCCCTGCCCAAACCCCCGCGTAGTGGTGCCGCGGGAGTACGTGCCGAACGTGGTAAAGAAGCCGGTCGAGGTTGACATCCGCAGCTTCGGCGTGCGGTGCCCTCCGTGCACGGCCGAGCACCCCACCTACGGCATCATGGGACTGTTCCACGTACTCCCGCCCTCGCTGGCTTGGCTGTGGCGTTTGGTGGCGCCCCGCGGCCACGGTAACCCGTCGATCGTGGACCAGGGCGGTATGCAGAGCGAGGGCGTCGGTTCGTTCTGGCCCTTCGCCACCGGCCGCAAAGTCGACCAGGCCAACATCCTGCTCGACCAGGTCATGAGCACCAGCAGCACGCAGTTCGTGCTGATCCCGAACCAGCACATCGGCTGCTGGAAGGTCGGTTTCGCGCCGCAATGGATCGCCCGCGAGTACCTCGCCCGCCGCGGCGCCTCCCCCTTCCGCCCGGGCGACCTGAGCCCGGCGCGGTGCCCGCTGCTCGGTTTCCACAAGGAGACCCTGCAGGTTGAAGGGCAGACCATCGGCAAGTGGTTTATGGACGTCTCGCAGCAGCCGGAGGTGGGCGAGCAGGCCTACGACACCGGCGCCACAATCCTAACCGAGTTCTTCCACAGCCAGCTGCGGGAGTTCTTGGTCGACGACCTGCGGCCGCTCGGCAAGCAGATCATCGAGGCCTGCCTGGACGACGCGTCGGCCGACCAGTACGCAGCAATTGAAGGCTGACCCGTGCTACTCCGCCCGGTCGCCCGCCGGATCGGCGGCCGAGTAACGGAATCGCAGATGCTTGACCGGTGCGTCCGCCGGACGCAGCTCGCAGCTGATCGGGAGCTTGCTCGTAGGATTGAGCTGAAGCGTGGCGTCGACACGCTGGTCGCCGCAACGGATAACCAGATCGAGCGCTACCGCGTCGTCCGCTGCGCGCGGCCACGACTGGCTGACGGTCGCCTTGGCGCGCTTAGCATCCTCACCCGGCGTTGCAACGTCCAGCAACGTTGCAACGAGGTCCGACTCTACCAGCTCCGCCCTCCGGGCGGTTGGCAAGAGCCGCGACCCGGCGGCGTTCTCGCCGCTGACCTGCCGCAGGATGTCGCCGGACATGCTCAGGTAGGATGCGGTCGTTGGGCGGCGTTTGCCCGCCTGGTCTCGGCGCGTGGCGACCAGCCGCGGCGCGGCGGCCTCGGACGTGTTGCTCACTTCTTCCACCTGCACGAACGGCTGCTGCCGCACCGACTCGACCACCTCCGACCAGCGGTACCCAGGCTGGCTCCACACGCATGCCAGCAGCACCGCCGCGGCCGCCCCAGCCAAAGCCACCCGGCGGCCCACGCCCATCCGCCGTTCTGCGGGCGCCGCCAGGTCGTGCAATTCGTAACGCAGCCGCGAGATCTCGCCACGCTGGACCGCCGGCGGGAGATTGTCGCCGACGACCTCGTACTTTTTCTCTAGGAGCTTTGCGAGCGACCCGTTGCGGGCGGCTTGGATCGGATCGTTGGCGGCGGCGAACGCGGCGTCGAGATCTTCCGCCAGCCGCTGCTGCAGGTCCGTAGGGAGCGCCGGCGCGGCGTACGCCCGCCCGATCGGGTTCGCAACCGGGTCGACATTCCGCTCATTGTCTGGACGCTGACGCTGGCTCATTCGGCGCCCTCCCTCAAGAACGCGCGGTGCTCTTCGCTGAGCTGCTGCAGATGGTCGTCCGCGGCGGCGGGCTCGCTCGGTGTGAGCTCGTCGTATGTGCGACGAAACTCACGCCGCGCTCGGTACAATGAGGCCTCAACCGACTTTTCGGTGGCCCCCAGCCGCTCTGCTATCTGCCGGACACTCATACCCTCAGCGTACTTCCACTCCAGCAAGAGTCGGTGGCGTTTCTTTAGGCTCTGCATCGCTTGCCGCACCTGCTCCCGCTGCTCTTGCCGCTCAAGGTTGGCGGCGGGCGGCTCGACCGCGTCCCATTCCAGGGTCCTGGAAACGCCTTCCGCCGCCTTGCGGAATCGGGCCCCGCGGCGGTGGTGGTCCGCACACTTGTGGCGAATGACACTCCTCAGCCAGGCAGCAGCCTGCGGGGCGTCCACGCCGGTTTGATCAAAGTTGCGCACCCAGGCGGTCATCGCCTCACTCGTGACGTCCTCCGCCGCGTGGGCGTCCTGAACCAGGGAATACGCGTACCGCCACACCCACGGCATCCACCGCGTGTAGAGCTCACGCCAGGCGTGGCCATCGCCCCGCCGGGCGGCAATGATTAACTGGCTGTCGGTCAAGACGGCTCCCGCCGTGGGTTGCCCTCGCCCCGTCAGTGCGGCGTCCCGCCTATGGGGCATTCGTTGCTGCTCGCGTCTGCAGTAGAGTCGATAGCTTGCGGGAATTCACTCAAAAAAGCTCGCGAACCTGCCTGATAAGGCGCCGCGTTGGAGCAGCTAACCCTATTTAGCCGAGGATGAGTTACGCGGCGATGCCTCAACCGATCCCCCATGCGAGATACCAAGCCATGCGATAACCTGTTGCCACGGTGGTATTTACGGCTGGCGTGCAGGTTTTCGATCGTGACCGCACCGACTATGCTGACGAGCAAGCCAGCCGCATCGGGGTAAGTGAGACCAATCGCCCATGTCGATCGAATTCGACGTCCCCGCCCGGCACCTGCCGTTGACACCCTGCGCGGCCTAGCAAGACTAGCCGGGCAGCCCGATACCTCGAAACCGCGGCACGACCGCTGCGCCGGATACACGCCTCTATGACCTCGATCACCGAAGAGCCCGCCGCCTCTCCTCCCGCGAGGAAGCAGCGGCTGTTCCCCGCGCACCTGGCGCCGATCGACAAGTTTCTGCTCGACGACGACATCCCCCGCTACCCGATGACCTATGTCATCCAGCTGGACTGCGAGGGGGCGTTCGACCGTGACGACTTTGAGGCCGCGCTAGACGGCGCCATCGAGCGACACCCTTACCTCACCGCCAAGATCGGGCCGGGCAAGCGTGGCATGCTGAGCTGGATCGACGGTGGCGCCGATCGTCCGCTCCTCGATTGGGGCGGCTACGACGATCCGATCGTCCCGCCGGGCGGCGAGCCGATCGACATCCGCAATGAAATCGGGCTGCGGCTCTGGGTCCGCCAGGACGAACGGCGTTCGAAGCTCGTGTTCCAGTGGCACCACAGCGTGACTGACGGCACCGGCGCCTTCCGATTCATGGGCGACCTGTTCGTGTTGTACGACCAAAGCAAGGGCGGCAAAAAGAGCAAGATGCTGACGCTCGACCCGACCCTGCTCCGCGAGCGGCGCGGACGGATGGCTAGGGCCTACACCGCGGGCAACAAGCGGGCCGTCCGCGCCGAGTTGTGGAACCAACTCCGCGAGGTGTTCACCCGCTGGGCGGCGCCGCTGGCGCCGCGGGCCGACAAGAGCGCCGCGAGCTTCCCCGGCGTGATGATCCACACCCTGCCCAAGGACGAGACCGCCCAGCTGCGCGCCGTCGCCGACAAAGCGCACGTAATGCTCAACGACCTGCTGCTCGAACGGCTGTTCCAGTCGCTAGCCGTATGGAACAGCATGCACGTCCGCCGGACGTCCAAGCGGCCCCTGCGGGTGATGATGCCCACCGACCTCCGCGAGTCGAGCGAAACCGAGATGCCGGCCGCCAACATGGTGGGCTACACGTTCATCTCGCGAAAGGCCGAGGAGTGCACGGACTCCGACGCGTTGCTCCGCAGCATCGCCAATGAAACCGACCAGATCAAACACTCGCAGCGAGGCAAAGGCTTCATCGACGCCATCACCGCGTCGGAGGTCGTCCCGTGGGCGATCCCGCTGCTGCTGCACCGCGGCTGGTGCCTGGCGACCGCGGTGCTTACCAATAACGGCGACCCAGCCCGGCGGATGAACGCCCGCCTCCCACGAGACGGCGGCCGCTTGGCATCAGGCGGCGTAGTGGTGACGCGGTTCAGCGGCGTGCCGCCGCTCCGCGAACGGACGAACGTCGTCCTCTCGGCCATGACCTATGCGAAGGAATTGACCCTCTCGGTCCGCTGCTCACCGCAGGAGTTCGGCGACGAGGAATCCCAGCAGTTCCTCGACCTCTATCTCGCAAAACTGCGTGAGCTGCTCCCGCAGCAGCCAGAGTGATCTGGCGGCGGGCTTGCAACAAGCCAACCGTGGGCTAGAATTGCAAAACTCGGGCCAGCCCGAGCCATCCAGGGGGCGTAGCTCAGTTGGGAGAGCGACGGCTTTGCAAGCCGTAGGTCGCAGGTTCGATCCCTGTCGCCTCCACTTTTCTTAGGTGATTCTAGCGTAGGGCTTTAGCCCTAGCTCCGCTTCTAGCCGCGGGAGCTGCCAGTGTTCCAAACGGGAGTAATCACTACGCCTCCGGAGCTCTGGCGATGAGGAAACGCCTCCAGCCGTTGACCGAGTCGCGTCCCGTTCTACTGCCTCCGCAAGGCGAGTGGTCAAGCTTATATCAAGGCGAGTGGCCGCGTGAACTATCTCCGCGTGTATGGCTCGCTTGAGAGCCGCGACGCCTACGCCGATATGCCGATCGCCCCGCGGGTCGGCAGCCAGCGCACCTATCGGCTCGAACGAAGCGTGCGGCCGCACCGCCGTTCCTGACGTTGGGCGAAGTCTGCGGTCACTACCTAATCTAAGCCCGCACGTGTTAAGTGATGTGTGGCAAGGGGACGCCCGAGGCAGCCATGATCGCCGGGGCCCGCGGGCATGCGCGCACTCTTCGGCGATCACCCCGCCACAGCCTTCCTCCCGCTCCCTCTAATAACGGGTCGAGGAAGCATAGTCGCCGCTGGGTTGGCCTGCCCCACCGTGAACAAGGAAGTTCACCCTATCCGGCGAGCCTTCAAGTGGACCCGCCGGTGAGGAGCTGATCTCACCTCCAAAGCCTGCAGCACCGCCACACATACCCTAGTCCCGCCAAGACCTGCGTTTAGGTAACCTGTCAACGGTCGAAGAAGCGGATCACGGCCACTGCAAGAGGCAGTACGCAAGATAAGTGGTCCCTCTTTGATTGTCCCTTCTCGAGGCGAGCCGTACCACATCTAACCGCGTACACTGCCTGCCCAAGCACTACTTCCACCACGTTTCGAGCAACGCCAATTCTATCGGCCATCGTCACTGTACGGATCTCGGCCAGTACTTTGCTTACTGCCGCCTGGTATCGCCTAGTCCGCGTGACTGTTCGCGCGAATCAGACTGCGTCAACCGCTTGTGCACGTGCGGCCCAGCAAGCCCGCTTGGTTGCGTCCTCATACCTCACGGCTGTCGCTTGGCGCCACCCCAGTCATCCTTCGTCTGGACCGAACAAGAGCGGGAAGTACTCAGGGGACAGTCGCTCCACGGGCTTAGCGGCGATGCCGTAGAGGTTCTTGTATTGCGCCAGGTGCTCGTTCTCGACCGGACCGAGTCGGACGACTTCGTTAGCTCCGATCCTTGC
The DNA here is from genome assembly GCF_007859765.1 of Posidoniimonas corsicana. NCBI lineage: Bacteria > Pseudomonadati > Planctomycetota > Planctomycetia > Pirellulales > Lacipirellulaceae > Posidoniimonas > Posidoniimonas corsicana. The sequence goes on along the minus strand of NZ_SIHJ01000001.1, from coordinate 476,744 downwards.
CGCCCAGACGGCGTAGGTGGTGTCGATGCTCTTCCCCGGACCAGTGTCGAGGGTGTCAACGCCGTCCCGGTACGGGCCCTCGTCCATCCCAATGATGTAGTGGGTGTTCTTGAACCGCTGCTTCAGCCAAGCGAGCGGTTTGCACCGGCAGTCCCAGAGCACGTAGAGCACGCAGTCGGTGCTGACGGTCACATTGACTTCCAGCTGGGACGAGTGCTCGTACTTCCTGCTATTGAAGCGACGGATGAGGTCGGCGCCCTTCAGCCACGCGGGCAGTGGGCTTGCTGGCAAGCTGTTCCACTCGTGGACGCGGTCGCTGTAAGCTCGGGCGTCCTCTATGAGGCCCCGAGGGGTTATCCCGTAAAAGTGCGGCTCGCTGTCGCGCGCCAGGTTGTCGGTCACGCTAGTGAAGACGCTGCGGCGTAGGTTCGTGTCGGTCTGCCAACTGCTGTCCCAGGTCTCGGACTGGTGGTCATGTCCGATGCTCACCAACCGCTCAAAACGCTCCGATTCTCCAACCCGCAACGCCTCGCCTGCGAAAAGGCCTTCGGGCAGCTCAACTTTGCCTTCACGATCGGCCAGGTTCACCTCTCCATCGAACACAACGACGTCGACCTCCTCATTGTTGTCGACGTTAACGCCAAAACGGGTGCCGAGATCGGTGACCTGCACCCGCTTGGTTAGCACGGTGAACCCGATAGCGGGGCGCGGCACGTCGGCGGTCACCTTGCCGTGTGCCAGCGTGACTAAGCGGGGCGAGACTAGGTCGAGTTTACACGGGCCCTCGCAGTAGAGCTGAGAACCAGAACAGAATCTGAGAGTCGCCTTCTCACCGTCAGACAGCCGGAAGACGCCAGCGCCGAGTGGATCGCCGTCCTTGAGAGTCGTGGTGCTGTGGGAAGTGAGTCTGACCACGTGCGCAACCGCGTCCGCCGGGCGCCCGATCGGACGATCGCTGCGTAGCAAGAAAGCTAGCAGCACCGCCGCCGCGGCCGACGTGAGTATCCCCCCCCACAATTTGGCAATCCGAATGCGCGATGCGGCTGGCGTCAAAGAAGAAGGAGTAGCGGAGTCGGTCGCTGCCCGGGGCTGTCGCGCGGCGTTTGCCGGGACCACTCTGCCCAGCGCGTCCCAAGTCAACTGCGTATCGATGACCAGATGGTCAACGTATCTGGGCGCCAAGTGGGGATGCTGTTCTAGCAGTTCCCCCAGTCGCCGCAGGTCATCACGCCCCGCTGTCTCGTGGAGCACTGCATTAATGAGCGAGCGGAACTCGATCTCTTGCTTGCGGCTGTGCCTCGGAATCTTCATCCTTCGTGCCCCGATTGTACGATACCGAACTGGATGCAGTTCCGAAGCTTCTCGCGGATCCGGAAGAGCCTGTTCGCGACGCTCCCAGCAGACTTGCTCACCATTGACGAAAGCGACTCCACCGAGCACCGCCCGTAGTACCGCTTGTGGATCAAGTCCTGTTCGGCGGGCGTGAGCTTCTCCAGGCAGTCGCGAAGGTGGTCCTGCGCCCCCGGTGGATTCGCGAGCGACTGCTCGGAGTAGGCGTGGAGCATTTCGATTAACGTGTCGCTAAACACCAAGCGGTTGCGGGCGGCGTCGCGTCGGAACGCCTGGATTCGATGGAACGCGAAGGCCATCGCCCACGGGAGGAATGGCTTCGAATGGTCGTACTCTGCGCGCTTTTCCCAGATTGTCATGTTGGTGCTCTGCAGCACGTCGTCGGCCTCCTTCTTCTGACCGGCCAGGAGGGCCAGTATGTACCCCCGCAATGAACACTGGGCGCCGGTTAGCAGGCGGACGAACTCAGACTCTGATTCGTTGCGTGAAATGGCTCCTTCTTGAGTGGAAAAAGTCGGTCCGTCGGTCATGGGATCTGTGTGATGAGACGAAGGCATCAAGTACCCACTTCGGGTTTGGAGTCCGTTAGAGCTGGGTTGTCGCGTTTGCCTCGCCGAGGCTGTTGCTCGAATCCGCCGCGCCAGCCGCCACACCGTCGTTCTGAGGGGAGTTGGTTCGCCGGGAGAGATACTCTTTTCCGCCGAGGTAGAACTGCACCTGGGCGCCCTGTCCTTGGTCGTCGCGACGGAAGACAACACGACCCGCCGTGTACCGCAGCCGGAAGGTGTTTGCGTTTTCTGGAACGAGCTCCAGGGGGAGCCTTCCCGGCGCCTTGAACTTGAGGCGTCCGTTTTGCATCGTGACTCGGAAGAGGCTCTCCTTCTCCCCGATGCCATAGTCTCCCACCAGTGTCTCGAGCCTCTCGGCAGCGACATGAACGTGCGGACGCAGGTTTCTCGACGGTGGCGTCGTTTGTTCTGGGAGCTCTCGGACCCAGATATTCCGGAAGCGAACCGGGTTGCCGTGGTCTTGAAGCGCCAATGGCAGCCGTTCCGCGTGTGGCTCGTAAGGGAAGTTCATGAGCCAGGAGGTAGGCCCCCACAGCTCTCGATCGACCTGAACCCATACGCCGTTGTGGATCACGCTAAGTCTTGCGGGCTCAACGACTTCCCCTTGGTGGTCGAACCGGGGACGTCGGAACAGAATATCGAACGACTGCCATTCGCCCGGCGGAAGGCATGCGTTGGCCAACGGAGGATACTGGCCGTAGATGGCCGCGGCTTGGCCATCGGGGTAGGTGGCCGACTGGTAGGAGTCCAGTATCTGGATCTCGTACTCGCCCATCAGGAACACTCCGCTATTGCCGCGGTCTTGCCCAGCCCCGGAGGGGTGGGCAGGCGACGCCCACTCAAGGTGGAGTTGGATGTCCCCGAAGCCCTCGGCGGTGAGCAGTTTGCCGCTGTCGGGTACCGACTCCATATAGTCGTCTCGGATCACCCACTTGGGCGACCCGCCGTCGAAGCTGCGCCACTGGCTAAGGTCGCTCCCATCAAACAACACCCGAGCATCAGATGGCTTGGGGGTAGGGAGAGAGAGCTTGCCGGGCTGCACAACCGGCGGCTGGGGGCGCTCCAGATCGTGGATCAACCACCCCGACGGTGTTTGCGCCGCGGCCGCAATACAAACTAACGCCGCGGCGAAAACCGAGCATACGAGCAACAGTGTTCCCCGCTGTTCCCAGAACTCTAGCTGCCCTAGCAAAGGCCCAGCTGTGCGATGCTCATGCAGGCGAATGAAACCAGTCACGCAATCGTCCCGTACCAGATCCCCAGCCACGCAGGCGCACCTACACAGCATCAACTGAACACTCCGCCCAGGCCGACGTCGATCGCGGCTTGACGGTTCACAAGAGCCTATGCGTCTACTCCAACAGCTGCACGACGATGGAAGAGTGGTGCGGCAGCCGATTAAACGACAACGCTAGAAATCAACCGACAACGTTAGAAGAAGTCCCCACTGAGGACTTCGCCATCCGCCGAAAGGTTAAGGCGGTCCCAAACCGACACGTACGGCGGGTTCTCGGTGATCCCATCCACACGTATCTCAACGTCGTCCCGAACGAAGTGGACGCTCCCGTCGGCGAACGTGACGAACACGCCGCCGTGGTGCAGGCTGCGAGCGGTCTGCTGCATGTTGCCGGTCCGTTGAATGCAGCCCATCTTCTCTCGCGCGAGGCCGGGCTTGGAACCGAACTCCAGGGTTACGTCGGTGCAGCCAATAAAGTCGTCGGCCTCATCACCAGGAGAGTTCGGCCCCGCTGCGTCTCCGTAGTAGCCGTGACGCCAGAGCGCGCTCGGGGATCCTCCGAGCGCCCACACGCCGCGTACGTCGAAGGTATAAAGACCGGCACGGATCTCGCCCGCGAGGATCGTGTGGCTCGTCCCATCAGTGATCTTGGCGATGCTAATCGACGAATTGGCGCCCATGACTCCGCGGAGCCGGTAGTCTTTCCAACCCGGCGCCTGCTTGCCACCTGCGCTGAACGAGCCGTGCCCGTTGGTAGACATAGCGCCCAACGACGCGTTGGCCGCGTAGTTGCACCGTCCCCAGTTGGGGCCGAAGTGGTTCGTCGATGCTTTCGTATTCCCCTGGAAATTCACCTGCGCGTTCGGGTCCTCGGGGCACATCAGGCCGGAAATCCTGGTCGACCGTGCGGCCTCATTGAGCGGATCGGGAATCGGAAGGTTGAGGTCGAACGCGTCGTAGGTCGACTGCTCTTCCATGTAGGGCAGGCAGATTATGACCCAGTTGGCTAGGTGCCCGGCGAACTTGGCGGATGTGAGCCCTTGTGGCTTTCCGTCGGCGCCGACAGGCCACTGTGAGCTGGGAGGAAACTCTCCATTGGTGGAGTGGTAGTTCAGCAACGCCAGACCGACCTGCTTCATGTTGTTCTGGCACTGGGTACGGCGCGCCGCCGCTCGGGCCGCCTGAACCGCCGGTAGCAACAACGCCACCAGCACGCCGATAATGGCGATGACTACTAGCAGCTCCACAAGGGTGAATGCCCGCGCCGGGTTCTTTCTGAACGCAACCAACATCTGCCGTTTCTCCTTGACTAAGGCTTTTCGACCTTGATTTCGAAAGGTGAATCCGCGGTATCCACCATGAGCGGAGTCGTCTCTGAGCTGCTGTACTTGGGATCAACCGCTTGGGTCCGCTGACCGTTGCCGGTCTTTGACTTGACGATCACTTTGTGCTTGCCGGGCACCAATCCATCGCCATAGTTGTAGGTAGTGACCTGCGCAATGGTCCCGTCGTCGGCAATGCCCGCAACGCCTGGCCGAGGGACGGTCTTGGCGTCGAGCGGAGGCGTCTGCGGAACGAACTGAACCGCAACACCCGGGATCGGCGTCCCGTCGTCGTAGGTCACACGGCCCTCAACCGGCACCACGCCAAACGACGGTCTTGATCCGCCACAGCCCATAAACATGCTGGCAGAGAGCACTGACGCTCCAAGCACAGTCCTCGCCAGGGCCGGAAAGCGACGCGGCCTCTGGTTTTCAAGCATCATCCGTTCCCCCTTGTAGATCGCTTGCGCCCGCGGCGGCAGGCCAGCAGCCAACCACCCAGCGACGTCAGAACTGCGGAGCACGGCTCCGGCGCCGCGCTGGTCGTGGCCCCGACGCTTGGGGCGCCGCCGTAGTTGCTCCGCCACACGTCGTAGTCGGCTTGGTCAATGACACTGTTTCCATCGCCGTCGGCGGCCAAGTCGGTCGTGGAACCAAGCGTGTCCCGCCACACGGTGTAATCGGCCGCATCAACGCTGCCGTCGCCGTTGTAGTCTCCGTCGACAGACACGCCGTCGTCGTACTCCACAATGAAGTTTGAGATGGTATAGCTGCCGGCGCCGTCGGCGAAGGGCTGGTTGTTGAACATCAGAAAGCCCAGCGTGTCGATGTTCTCGATCCGTCCGTTTCGGTTGAAGAAGTCCTCCGGGTATACCCCCAGACCGCTCTCCACATCGAAGCGCGCAAAGTCCGCGTTGTTGACGTCGAGGAAGAGCGTCTCGGCGTCGGGGGCATCGTTTGTCCACGTAACCGTGAAGTACCACCCGCCCACGACGGCGTCGGCAACGCCGTCCGGGGGAAAGCTTGTGTCGACGTTTCGCTCAACCCGTTCGACCGTGGTCGTAAACGTATGGGTAATCGACGTGTCCACCCCCAGAGAGCCGCTGAATTCTCCGGTCGGGTTGTCGCCGCGACTGCCAAACGTCCCACTGGCGCTCAGGAAACTGTTATAGTTCCCTGGCTGGAAGTTGATGGGGGTATCGTTCTCAGTGGCGCTAATACTGTCATCGTAGCGCATTCTCCATGCACTGCCGCTGGTCGGGCCAATGTCGATCATGATCGGCACTAACCCCTGGTTTGTGGTCCTGTCGCCGTAGCCGAAGCGGAACTGCGTGTCGCCCTCACTGAGTATATTGTGGAACTGCACGTCGAAGCTCGCAGTGAGTTTCTGGCCCACCTGGGAAGTGTCGACACCCGTGAACTCTTGGTACACGCGGGGCCGGTCGCCCAGGTCAGACACCGCTCCTGAATGCGCCGAAGTAAAGGCGGTCGAAGACTGATCGGAGAGTGTCTGAATACCCTCGCCGAGGTTGAAAGGGTCGTGCTCCGACCACGCGTCATTGAGGATGATTTGCTGAGTTGCCGCGTTTGCTGGCCCAAGAGCGCCGGCAAACACAACCATCGCCCCTAGCAGGCCGCCAAGGCGTCGTGCAGCACGCCCGTTCATCTGCATCAACCAGTTCATTGTATTCCGCTTCTTTAGTGCGAGTGGGTTGCGAAGATCAAAGACGGCTACAAGCCAATAGGCACGAAACCGCTAAGGCCAATACCATGGCGGCGGGCTCTGGAGCATTGGCGCCGGCAGATGCCGCGGCGCCTGTGGTGGCGCCGTAGTTCGAACGCCAGAGATCGTAGTCGGCTTGATCGACTTCGCCGTTTCCATTGCCATCGGCCAATAAGTCTGTCGTCGATCCCAGCGTGTCACGCCACACTGTGTAGTCGGCCGCGTCCACCAAACCATCGCCGTTGTAGTCGCCGACCGGTGTGGGCGTGTCGCTGGATACACTCAGGACCACACTGTTGGCGTTATAGATCAGGTCCCAGGTCAATCCGCTGGTCAACGGCGCCAGGCTCAGGTCGACGGTCTTGAACTCGCCGTCGACGCCGTTGGGGTCGCCCGTCTGAAGCAGGGTATAACTGTCGCCGGCAGCTGGGCTGTATCCACTCAACTCCACCACAAGCTCCCCATTACCGATACGGGCGTCATCGGTGACCTGAATGATCGAATGACTCGACCCGGTGATGACGCTGTGCAGTGAAGCTGAGCCAGAGCGTGTCTTGTAGAGCGGACTGCCAAACGTCACACCGCCGGCGGTAAGCGTCTGGTCCACGATCTCCGCCATGATCAGATCGCCAACCGAGACGGTCGCATCTGGTCCAGTAATTCTCAGCGTCGATGACGCAGTCGCCCCAGTGCCGGCGGTCATCCACAACCCTTGAACGACTGAGAGCTCAGCGTTCTCTTTGACATCGATGACCGTGAGTCCACCACGGTAGTGGTCGTTGGAGTCGAGGCCGCTGTGCAGTGGCTCGTCGTCGCCTGAAGACAGAATCAGTCCAGCCGTTGAAATCAGATCCGGGTGCCCGTCGTCTGGCGGGTCCTGACTCGGGGCGGCGTAGGGGTTGGGATTGCTGTCGACCGTAAACCTGCCGAATCCCTCAAGAGTAATAGTGGTGCTCGACATCTGGTCGGGGTCGTTGTTATCGAAGTTCTCGCGTCCCAAGTAGTTCTGCATGCGGAAGTCTTGCTGGGTTCCACCGACTCCCGTGTTGAAGATGTTGAACTCACCGTTTCCCCGCACGGTAATCGACGCCCGCGCTTTCTGGTTGTACAGAGCCGCCACATTGAGTACTGCGTTGTCCTCGACCACGATGTCCGCAGAGTTTCCGTGACGGGCGCCGACATTCAGAATGCCGCTCCCGATGCTGAACGAACCCGTTGCATCCGCCGGCCCCTTGCTGTTGCCGATGGTGAGCTGCGAGTTCTGTGAAAGGGTCATGCTCAGCACGCCCTTGTTGTTGATCCCGCCAGCTAGACTCGCGTGAGAATCACCGTCCATAACGATGGCGCCCGAAGGCAGTCCGGACGTGCCGTGGGCGGTGTCGCTCCCGCCGGCGGCGATGTCCCAACCACCGAGGCTGCGGAGCACGGCGTCGTTGTGCAGTTCTAGCCTGCCTGTTGATCCGTGGGCGTTGGAGATCACCAGTGTGGCCGCATCCCCGCCGGCACCATTGTTGGGGACGTCGCCAAAGTCGATAGCGCCCCCGTTCATGACAAGCGTCCCACTCGCGTTGGTGTTGTTGCCGAGCACCGAGCCGGTCGCGTCGTAGACAACAATGTAGCCACTGTCCATTCGGTAGGCGCCCGAGCTGCCCGCGGAGTCTCCCGCCTTAAGGGCCTCGGTGTCGACGCCTGCGCCGGTGCCGGCGGCGGTGATCACAGCGGTGCCCCCACCGTCAATCCTTGGCGCCTTGTTGTTTCCAATGGGCACTACGCCCGTAGACCAGTTCGTCGGGTCAAAGAAGTCGCCCGTCCCGGACCCCGCGCCACCACCGTCGTCGGCGCTCCAGTTGATGACCTGCGCCTCGGAGGTCGCCGCCGCACCGAACAGCACTAGTCCAGCAACCATCAGACTCACTCCGACCCGGCGGAGCGAACGTATCAACGATGCCAGCATCCTCAGACCGCCTGATTCAAGAGATACACGTGATAGATGACCGCCTGCTTTGAAACCGATTGCTCGTCATCCCATCCACACGGCCTATCCGAAGTTGACCGAGCAGCTAGAAGAACGATGGGAAACGCGTGCGACCGCTGTAACCTCTCTATTCGGGCGCCGGTCACCGAGCGACTCGTCGCTGACAGACACCCATTCGACAAGCAAGACCGAAACACTTCGATACTTCCAACGCCCCATTGGCGTTCCTCGGTTCTCGTTGACCAGCAAGAAGGGAGGAGAGGCAGCTACCGGAATCTGCCTGCCAGGACGATGCCAAGCAGCTGCTCTCTCCCCCGTGTCGATACCAAGACGTACCGCTGTGCGTAGCCAGCGGGTCAACCCAAACGAGCCCGCCGCACGCGGGACGCGGCTCCCGCGAGCACTCCAACCAGTAGCAACGCGCCAGCCGGTTCGGGCACGGGTGTGCCCGACACGCTCACATTGGAAACCGTCCAGCTGACCGGATAGGTGCTGTTGATGTTCTCTTCCAGCATGGCGATCTGGATCATGTCGATGCTGTTGGTTGCGCCGAGCGCCAACGCCGAATCGTCGAAGGGGCTACCGTACGAGTTAACGACAGGAACAGCGCCTGGAGCATCGGAGGTCCACGACGAGGAGCCGACCAACCCACCGGCGACGCGTTCCAACGACAGCAAGAACGAATGGGTCTCGGTGGTGTTTTCTCCTACCGCCGAGCCGGCCGGCGACCCGCCGCCGCTGCCCAGCGTGCCACTGGCGTTGAGCGAATGGTTGATGTTGGTCTCGTCAAAGGCGTTCGGGTAGCCGGTGCCAGGCACGTCTGCGGGGTCGCCAATCCAGGTCAAACCATTGGAGTCGTAACGCAGGCGGACCGAAGTCCCCCCAAGGGGGCCCCCGTCAAACCCGTAGACGGCGCCGGAGTTATTCGCGGTAGAACTGATGCCGGCACGGAAGTCGGTGTCGATCGAGATATCCGTAGCGGTGGAGAATTGGATATCGAACGACACTTCAACCTTGTCGCCGATCCGATCCAGCCTCAGTGGATCAAAGATCTGGTAGACCTGAGGGATCTCACCCGTTTCTCCCACAACGCCATTGATCGTGGTGGTGTAGCCAGTCGACGACTGGCCCGAAAGGTCCTGCACACCGCTACCTAGGTTCGAGGTGTCCCACTCGGACCACGTAGAGCTCAGGGGGATCTGCTCAAAAGCGTGGACTGCATTGCAGCAAGCAAGGGCCGACATGGCCATCGCGCACGCGGCAAGGTTCTTTCTGACAATCATTAGTCGCTTCACCTTCTAAAGAAGAGAATCAAAGGAGTAATACTCCACAGCGCAGGAGCCGGCTGCAGAAACAACAAGCGTTCTCTTGTTCGCGACAACAGTGGGCAGACGCCTCCCGGTCGGCCGCCAAATCCGTCTAGGCCAAACCAAACGGCTCCCGCATCCTTGGCAATGCAGACGACATCGACGCCCTCTGAAGCAGCATCAAGAGCTCATTGATTTGACGTGACAAGAAGAGAATCAGGACCTAGCAAGCAACGCAGTAAGCCTCGAAGAGCTCAGCATTTAGGAGCAATCGGACCGGCGACAAAAAGCCTTCGCTTAGCGATACATCCACCTACGCCGGCACGGAAGTTTGTCCGCAATGCTATCGAAGGTTTACGAAACTAATTTGAAAACTTTTGAGTAAAACGGAGTTGAGCAGCCGCAGGCCGAGGCAAAGGCACCTCGCCTCGCCAGCAACTCCCGGTGGGCTGCAACCAATCGCCTATTGTTCGGTGAGAGCGGCGCACGCATACAGCTTGCCCCCAGGGGCCCACTACCAAACCAAAGCCCCCTCTCCTCCGCAAGTTATTTACCGGAGACAAGCGATCCATCCCGGGCAATTCTTCAGAAATGGAGGAACTGCCTAACGGGGCCTGGGCGGGTCTGGGGGCGCCGGTTCAAGCATTCCCGTCGGTTCCTTCTGCCCCATGCTGCCTACGCAGGGCCGAGCCATCGCTCCTTCTACGGTCCAGGCTTGGTTGCCCCCTAGTGGACCTGCGAGTTGATTGCAGCAATCGCCTCTAGACCGATCGCCCAGATCATAGACTAGCTTGGGGCCGGACTCGAGTTGCTGGACGCCCGCGTTGCAAACGTTAGTAGGCTGACAAGGGTCGGCGTTCCGACTGCAAGTGTCTGCTTGGCTGGGCTGCGTCGCCCGACTATCGTGAGGAGGATCCGCTGCGTGGCTTGGTCCTCTGAACCAAAAGACTTGCCTCATGAAAGCCCGGTCTTTTCTGCGACGCAGCCGTATTCTGTTCGGCGGGTTCATTTGCCTCTGCCTACTGCTGTTGGTTCTCAGGTACTTCAAAGTCGCAACCAGCGCATCGCGGAGGACGCCTGTACCGCTAACGCGGGGTAATGTCGAGGTCCCGGAACGGCGAACTCAGCCGTGGAACGCGCGTTCCCAGCTCAACGACCAAGTCTTGGAGCACTGGGCGGGCGTGCCGCTTCAGGATTGGGCTACGCACGGCAAGGTTCACGCTCCGCGTGCCCTAATGGGGCGGCTGGCTTTGCGACGAGAAGTCGAAGAAGCGAACGCTTACCTCCAGAAAGCCACGCCATTGGGGAGCGTGGGGTCCACTTGGGCACTACACGAGAAGGGCGACTACGACTTTACGCTGGCCGCACTCATTCCGATCCTCTTCTTGTTCGGGGATGACCCCACCCTGCTCTACCCGAAGACCGTTGAGCACCTGCTGGGTGTCCTGTTGACCGAAGATGGGGGAAGTCCGCTCTTGTCCGTGCCGAACACACTTGGGATCGTTCTCGACACCGAGAACCACCTGCTGATGACAGAAGGCTCGCGATACCTCAAGAATCGCTGGCTGTGCCTGCACGGAAGTTCGGACGCCGACCACGACAATAAAGCCAACGGTTTGGAACAGTGGCTCCTAAGGCACCTAGCGAAACTTGGCGAAGCGGGATTCTACGAGTTCAATTCGATTCCGTACGAGGGCTACACCCTCACCGCCCTGCTCAACCTGGAAGCTTTCGGCTCGCCCGCTGTTCGTGCGGCGGCGCGGAAGCTGCTAGATCGCCTCAACTGGGAGTACGCCGTGGCGAGCCTAGGTCTTCGCCAGTTTCCTCCTTTCCGACGGCAGCGCCGGCACGCGGGCAGCACCGACCTGGCCGGCGACTACCACACCGCGCTGATGAAGTCGTGGGTCAGCTTGTCCCCGGACGCCCCCACCCAGTTGCGGGTACGGGCGGGCGGTCTGCACCACGCTCTTTGGGCGTGCTGGTCTCCCTACAGGCTGCCCGACACAACCGCACATTGGGTGCTCGACAAGCCGAGAGACTACCTCGTACGCATAGGCCACGGCCCGGCGAGCTCTCCCGAGATCTACTCAGGTGGGCCAGGATACCTGCTTTCGGCCGGTGGGGTTGGACGGGGCGAGTCGTCTCTCGTTGTGGCACGGCCCACCACCCTGCTGCTAGATGACAACGCGTCGCAGCTCTCGGAGGTGATCCACTTGGCAGGCCCTGGAAAGGACTTTGACACCTGGAACAACACCGGCGTCTGGCGTCGCTTCGCCGTAGCGGCGGGACGGGTCCGAACGCCGACGGGGTGGACGCCCGATGCAGCGGATGCGGCGTGGTCGGTGTACCAGCGCAGCGACCGCCTCTGTATCTCCGTGTACTCGGCCGAAGATCTGGGCCTTATGCACCTGAGCGATTCTTCCAACCCTCATGCCGTACTCACCGCAATCGCGACGGCAAACCCGGACCGCGAACGTCTACGCAGCGAGTTCACCAGCCCCGACGGGACGCGGATTCGCTACGACCTCTACGCCCCGCGAGACCGCTGGGTGATCTTGCAGGTCGACGGGAGATCCGCTTCGAGAAGCTTCGACCAGTGGCCGCTAATGGAGGAGTTGTAGCCGCTCAGCCTGGTTTGCTGCCTTCCTGTTTCGCCACCTAACTCTTCAAATGAGACGGTGACTTTTTCCAGTATGGGGTTTGAGCTGTTTTCGGTCGCATCTCTCAACTGAATCTCTAAGCGGAACGCACGTCCGTCGGGCAAGTCGGACAGGTCCACCTTGGCTGGCGACCTAGCGACCTGCTTTGAGAACCTAGGGGCGTGATCTTACTCTTGACGAATCCTCTGCCAATCAGTCCAGCGGTCGACCCGACCGTCGCCTTCGATGTCCACGCCCACTCAGGCCCACACCTCATTCACCTAGGGGCCAGGGCTGACATAGTCGGTCGCTTGTTGAGTAACCAGGTAGAATCGCCCCTCCGCAAGCATCATGTCTGGGGCGGGGCGCCTCTTTTCAACGTGGCCGCACCACTTGAAGGGCTCGTTGATATCTGACACGGTGACGCGCCCCACGCTCATGTACAGACCTTCGGCCGGATCGTAGTCGCAGAATAAGTAGTACCGCCCGCCAATGGCGATCGCAGCCCAATCTCCATAGGCGTTCTGCTCGGGGTCATGGACCTCGTACTCGGCGACATTTGTCGAGCAAATGGCGGGGTCTTCATTCACCCAATGCGGATGGCGATAGGTTCCGGCCTTCCCGGTGGGACTCGTTCGTTCATCGACCGCGGGATCAAGGATCTCGAAGTTGCCACCGCCTTTCTGACTTACCGCGTGCGTGATCAGGGGCGCATCCCAGGCATGGGGCCTGGCGTTGATCGGGATCCAGTCTTCGGCGATTTATGTGGAACCGCTCTGCCCGGTTGCGGATAGGGTCGGGCACCGCGCATTGATGGGCGTGTTGTGGTGCGCCTTGGCGACCGGCTCCCGCTGGGAGGACGCGCCGCGAAGTATACGCTGCAGTGGCCGCACGGCGCACCGCCGGTTATGGAGAGGCTCTTCGGCTGGGGCAAAGGACGGCGGCGGAAGCAAGCACAGTACCACGGCCTAGCTGTCATCCAGAATGCCTGGAACTCGCTCGCCATGGACGCTATCTGCCAACGCATCGCAAGCGATGCAGACACGATTGGGTGGCTACAAGACTTCGCTTCGTCAAAACTGCTGAGTGCTTTCGCCCCGTAGCGACTGGTACAGTCGCCTAAATTGGCCCGGGGTGTCGCCGGTGTGTTGCTTGAACATCGTCAACATGTACTCCACGTGCGAAAAGCCGACCATGTTGGCAATGGCCGACAGTGGGTAGTCGGTGTCGACAAGAAGCTGCTTCAGACGCTCGATGCGTACCCGGGTGATCTCCGCCTTCACCGTTGTGCCCGCATGCTGAGCGAAACGTCGGTCGAGCGTGCTTCTCGACAGGCTTACAGCGGCCGCGACATCATCGACGGACACGCCTTCGTTCGCGTGGTCACGGATGAATCGGATTGCCGAGGCGACATCCTCATCACTGATCGCGAGAAGGTCGGAGGAGTGACGGGCGACGACCGACCTTGCGTCTACGAAGAACTTATCTCCAGAAGGGGCGACTCCCAGCATCATTCCGGCCAGCATCTCGGCAGCCATGTAGCCGATGCGGTACGCGTCTGTCGCGACACTGCTCATCGGCGGCGTTGTCAGTTCGCACACCAGCCGGTCGTCGTCGACTCCCACTACAGAAAGATCGTCGGGCACCGAAATGCCAACCTCTCGACAGACGCCTAGAACCTGAGCTCCACGGATGTCATTACAAGCAATCAGGCCGGTGTGCTTCGGAAGGGACCGGAGCCACTCGGCGAGCTTGTTTTGATGAACGATGCCTTCGGCTTCGGTCGTGGCGGTATCCGTCGACACTCCTCCGGGACTGTTGTAGACACTTGGCGAAACGCCAACCTCAGCGAGGTACGCGACGGTGAACGCCTCTCGGCGGCTGGAAAAGTTAAGACCTTGGAACCCGCAGTATGCAAAGTTTCGGATGCCACGCTCCAAGAAGTGCTCGCAGGCTAGGCGAGCCACTGACTGGTCGTTGGTTTCGATGCTTGGCACTCCTGTCAGACGGATCTTGTCGCGTAAGTCCACAACAGGAAGGCCAGAGTCGGCCAGGAACCCAGCGAGTTCCGGCGTCTCGATCCGCGCGATCACGCCGTCGCCCCGCCAGTTTTCCAGCCAGGACGGCACGGCGTCGCCGAGCGAGCGTTCGTGGCGATAGATGGAGTACGGCCCGTGAGTCCGCGTGTATGCCGCAACCCCACGCAGCAAGTCCCGCCCGTACCCCCGCGACGACTCGATCAGTAGAGCGATCTTTTTGGGCATATCAGCGTCTACGCAGGCCTCACGGGCAGATTAGTGGTCAGTAGGCCTCCGCCTCCAAAGTAACCCAAAAACTAATCCCGTGAGTTCACACCAACCGCCCCCACAGCCATCCACACCACATAAATCCCTATGGATGCATCACTTACGTCGCCGCAACCTGCGATAAACCTGTGCGGTATTTTCGAAATCTATTGACTCAAAAGCTCAACGACGTGGCACGAGATGCCAGCTAAATTGAATTGTCTAGCGGCATGGGACTCAGTAGTCCCGGATAGCCGTACGCCCTTGCCGATTCCATCTCGCGGGTTCTGGGACACCCGGGAAAAGCATTCGCCCTGCACGCCCCTTCGGGCCAAGTACCGTCTTCAATGGCTGCCACTGCAGTGAATGTTTTGGCGGCTTCCCTATGCATCATCCAACGACACGACTGAGCTTTGCGCTGATAACGGTGGTAGTTGCCGCGTCGGCCCATGCCGGTACCGGAAGGATTGTTGTTACTCGCTCGGCTGCAGACGGCATTGGCGCGGAGCCCGGCGTGATGCGCAGAGACCCCAGCGACATCATCCAATCTGCGGATCGGTACTATGTATGGTACTCAAAGGGAGCGGTGAGCTCTGGATACGACGCAACCATCTGGTATGCGACTTCGCCTGACGGCCGCCAGTGGACCGAGCAAGGCCAGGCCCTATCGAAGGGTGAAACCGGTAGCTGGGATGAAGCAAGCGTGTTCACGCCTAACATTCTTGTCGCCCAGGGCCGATACTGGTTGTTTTACACCGGCACGTCGAGAGTGTTCGCCAAGCCCTTCAGCCCTGACTCGAAGATTGGCGCGGCGGTTTCCGACTCGCCAGACGGACCATGGGAACGTATTGGATCAGCCCCCCTCGTGCGGAACAGCGACAGCCCCGAAGCGTTCGACAGCCACCTCGTTGACGACGCATGCCTGATCGTCCGCAACAACAAGTACTGGCTGTACTACAAAGGCCGCCAACTAGGCAAGAGCCCGGGGCAGACGAAGATGGGGCTGGCGATCGCCGACCGACCCCAAGGTCCCTACGTCAAACACCTGGAGAACCCCGTTATCGCCGGCAACCATGAGGTCTTCGTCTGGCCCCAGGGGAAGGGGGTGGCGGCAATGATCGGCACGACTGGTCCGAATGAGATCACCGAGTCGATTCTGTACGCGGCAGACGGGGTTCATTTTTCTAAGACCCACAACGTGGCAGAGGGCCCATGGGCGGCGGGCGGCTACCGACCGCAAGCCTTCTCCGACAGCGGCGCCGGCGCGATCCCACTTTGGGGGATTGAGATCGCGCGTCGAAAGAACCAACTGCCGTTCCTGCAACGTTTCGACTTGGTGGCGGAGTAGCGTGCTGAGTGAGCGCTCGCTTGATCAACAAACCACGGGCGACGTGCCTGCGGTGTTTGCAGAGCCGATCGAGATCGGTACAGACGTACCGGCCGTACGGCTGTGCGCGGCGGGAGATATAGAATGATTCTACGCGAAACAGGCCTAGGATCTTGGCCCGCACCTATGAGAATGCGCGGCCACCGGCCGGCAATCGCCGGCGTACTCGCCGTTGTTGCTATCGCAGCAGCCTTTGGCCCTGCGTCCGGGCGGCCACCCAATTTCGTCATCATCTTTGCCGACGACCTCGGGTACGGCGACATCAGCTGCTATTCGCCGGAGGGAGTCGAGACTCCCTATATCGATTCTTTGGCCACCGACGGCTTTCGAAGCACCGACTTCTTCATCCCGGCCAACGTGTGCAGCCCCTCCCGCGCGGCCCTGCTGACCGGTCGGTATCCGATGCGGTGCGGTTACCCAGTCGCGAGAAACTCGGCGGTCCCGAAGTACAGGAACTATGGCCTGCTGCCGGATGAGATCACAATCCCAGAGTTGCTGAGGTCTGCCGGATACAGATCGCTTATGGTGGGCAAGTGGCACCTTGGCATTGACGTCGCAGGTTCACACCCGGTTGATGCGGGGTTCGACGAGTACCTTGGCATCCCCAGCAACTACAGCAGCAACCAAGCCGCCCGCGGGGCGAACGCGGACACGCTCTACCGAGGCCGGGAGGTCGAAGAACGCAACGTGTCGTGCGAAGAGCTGACGGAACGCTACACCGACAAGGTCGTCGACTTCATTCAACGGCAGAAGGATGAGCCTTTCTTCATCTACGTCGCGCACAACATTGTCCACGCCCCACACCTGCCGAGCAAAGACTTCATCGGCACGTCGAAAAGAGGCAAGTACGGCGATTTCATTAAGGAGCTCGACCACAGCACCGGCCGTGTCATGCAGGCGCTACGCGACGCGGGTGTCGATGACAGCACGCTGGTAGTGTTCACCTCCGACAACGGCCCCACCTACCATGGTTCGGCAGGGCCTCTGAGAGGCGGAAAGTACAACACGATCGAAGGCGGTCACCGAGTACCCGGCATCTTTCGCTGGCCTGGCCGAATCCCGGCCGGGCAGGTCTCCGATGCAACACTGTCGAGCATGGACCTTCTGCCATTGATCTGCGGCCTCGCCGATGTGGAAGCGCCTCAGGACCGCAAGATTGATGGGCGCGACATCTGGCCAATCCTTGCCGGCCAGCAGGTCGAGTCCCCGCACAAGCAACTCTACTACTACAACGGCACGAACCTTCAAGCGGTCCGGGAAGGCGACTGGAAGCTGCACCTCCCGCGCACCGCACAGGACCAGCCATTCTGGTCGAAAAAGAGAATTCGGCAGCGGGTATTCGTAACGCTCAAAGAGCCACGCCTGTACAATCTCAGGAACGACGTCGGCGAGCAGGACGACATCGCAGACCTCCACCCCGATGTCGTTGCGAGATTGCAGAGGATTGCATCCGAGGCGCGTTCCGAACTAGGCGACGTACGCCTCACCGGCGCTGATCAGCGGGCAATCGATCTCGTCGACCCGCAGGAGCGGTAGGAGCCGATGAGAACCTTTTGGATTTGTCTGTGTGTCGTGGGGGCATCGTCCGCCGCCGTCGGAGCTGGTGCGGGCTCGCTCGCGTCGGACCGGCCTCCCAACTTCGTTATCATCTTCACCGACGACCAGGGCTACGGTGATGTTGGCTGCTTCGGTTCCCCCGATATCCGCACGCCGCGACTGGACGCGATGGCGGACGCGGGCTTGAGGCTCACCAGCTTCTATGCGCAGCCCATCTGCGGCCCTTCGCGGGCTGCGTTGATGACCGGATGTTACCCGATGAGGGTAGCAGAGCGAGGGAACACGAAGCAGGTGCACCCAATCTTGCACCTGGAAGAGGTGACCATAGCAGAGGTGTTGAAGACGAGGGAGTACGCGACGGCATGCTTCGGAAAGTGGGACCTGGCTAATCACTCGCAGACCGACTTCTACGCCGACCTGCTTCCTACAAGCCAAGGTTTCGACGAGTTCTTCGGCACACCGTCCAGCAATGATCGTGCAGTCAATCTCTACCGCAATGACGAGCTGATCGAGCCTAACGCGCCGATGGCCACGCTCACGGAGCGTTACACGGATGAGGCAATCCGGTTCATGCAGCGGCACTCGGACCAGCCGTTCTTTGTATACCTCGCGCATACGATGCCTCACACCCGGCTTGCCGCTTCGCCCCACTTCAAGGGCAAGAGCAAGCGAGGCTTGTACGGCGATGTGATTGAAGAGCTCGACTCTAACATTGGTCGCGTACTCGATGCGGTCGACGACATGGGGCTGGCCCAGGACACCTACGTGATCTTCACCAGCGACAATGGCCCTTGGCTCTCAAAGAATCGAGGGTTCGCGAACGGCCATCGCCTCAACGATCACGGCGGCTCCGCCGGTCCTCTCCGGAGCGGAAAGGTTTCGACGTTCGAGGGCGGCGTGCGCGTGCCCTGCATCGTTTGGGGCCCGGGCAGGGTCCCGTCAGGCAAGTCCAGCGATGCGGTCGCCAGCACGCTGGACATGCTTCCTACCCTCGCCGCGCTTGCCGGCGCCAAGACGCCGTCAGATCGCGTCATCGACGGCCAAGACATCCGGCACCTGTTTCACGGGGAGTTTGATCGTGCGGACCCCGATAAAGCCTTCTTCTACTACCTGCGGGTCCACCTGCAGGCGGTCCGGCAGGGCAGATGGAAGCTGCACTTGCCTCGCGACGCAGAGCCAACCGGCGCAGCACCGTTCAGCCTAAACAAGCATATCGCGTCAGGCGACCGCATCGGATTCGACTCGCCGTTTCTAGTTGATCTCAAGCACGACCTCGGCGAAACGACAAACGTGGCCGGTGAGCACCCCGGCGTCACGCGACGCCTGCTCGCATTGGCGCAAGCGATGCGTGACGACCTCGGCGACTACGACCACGTCGGCGAGCACATGCGATTTTATGACCTTGATGGACCGCGACCGACCAGGCCGCCACTCCCGCCGGAACCGTCTAACTGAAGGACGCACGGATGCAGTCAAGCAGGCAGCCCTATCGACGGAGGCTCATCGAACGCCGGATGAGTAGCTTTCGCACAAACGCGGTCCTTCTTGCCGGCAGCATTCTGCTCTGCCTAACACGGCACGCCGGAGCCGCGACACCCAACATCGTGGTCATTATGGCGGACGATCTGGGCTACGCAGATGTCGGCTTTCAGGGCTGCGAAGACATCCCGACTCCGCATCTCGACCAGCTCGCTGCGGACGGAGCCCGCTTTTCAAACGACTACGTCACAGGTTGTACGTGTGGGCCGTCTCGGGCGGGGTTCATCACCGGCAAGGTCCAGTCCACCTTTGGCTACTACGTCGACCCGGATCAACCGTTGAACCCTAAACAGGGGCTGCCCCCAGGCATTAAATCGGTCGCGCAACACATCCAGTGTCAGGGCTACGTTACAGGCGGCGTTGGCAAGTGGCACATGGGGACCGCGCCCCATCAGCACCCGAACGCACTGGGGTACGCGGACTGGTTCGGCTTCCTCGGCGGCGGATCGATGTACCCTCCGCTGGACCACCCCTCGTACGGAGGACACTTCAGGTCCAACCCCAGAACCTGGAGCATACGGGACACGCACCACACGCTACCGATGCTCCACAACAGTAAGGCGGTAGAGTGGCGAAAGCACCTAACCCGCGAGCTGACCGATGCGGGCATCCGATTTATAGAGAAGAATAGCCGCCACCCTTTCTTCTTGTTCGTCGCGTACAACGCCCCTCACGAGAACCTTGCTGCGCCGGCTGAAGCGATTGCACAGCATCTGCCCAACTCGGTGTCCGCCGTCCCGGGCGTGCCGCCTAAGAGCCGGCAAGCTTACGCCGCGATGGTGGATGAATTGGACCTGGGCGTCGGTCGCCTGATTGAAACGCTCGAAGAACTAGAGCTATCCGACAACACAATCATTTGGTTTCTTAGCGACCACGGCGGCATGAAACGCACCAGCGACAACCGCCCACTCCGCGAGGCGAAAGGCGACGCCTACGAAGGCGGGCTGCGGGTGCCCCTCGTAATCCGCTGGCCGACGAGGGTGACGCCGGGCGCTGTGCTAGAACACCCGGTAACCTCGCTAGACATCGGCGCAACGTCCCTGGCTCTCGCCGGCGGCGACTTGAATCGGGCCGGCCTGCACGGAAGCGACATCACCGCATACATCACAGGCGAATCGACTGACGCCCCGCATGATGTGATCTACTGGCACACCGGCAAGAGCCCTAGCGACCAGACCGGGGCCATGCGGGAAGGCAGTTTCAAGCTGGTCCTTACGGCTGGCGAGGTTGAGCTGTTCGACCTTGATAGCGATCCTGCCGAGTCTAAGAACCTGGTGAGTCATGAACCTCGGCGCACACGTCGAATGGTGATGCAGTGGACGAACTGGAACAAAGCAAACCGTCCGCCCTTGTGGCGGCGAAGCGGCGTACAAGACCACCAGTTTGCGGGCTACGAATGGCTCAAGGGCACACCGCACTACCAACAGGCCTCGGAGGACTAAGCCATGACTGAACGCCTGCCTCTGGTGCTGTTCCCAATCCTGCTGCTTCTTGGGATCGGGTTTGCCTCCGCTGGTGAGACTCGTCCTCCTAACTTCGTGGTCATATTCACCGACGACCAAGGCTACGGAGACTTGGGCTGCTTTGGCGGCCAGCACGTCACCACCCCCCGCATTGATCGAATGGCGGCGGAGGGTGCGAGGCTAACCAGCTTTTATGTCGCCGCCCCGGTCTGCACGCCATCGCGGGCCGCGTTGATGACCGGCTGCTACCCCACCCGTGTGGGGATGGGCGCCGGGTCGAAGCACGGCGTGCTCCTTGCCGGGGACGCCAAGGGCTTGAACCCAGCCGAGATCACCATCGCCGAGGTGCTCAAGGCCGCCGGCTACCGCACCGGCATGTTCGGGAAGTGGCACCTGGGTGACCAGCCGGATTATCTTCCGACTCGACAAGGGTTTGATGAGTTTGCAGGCCTCCCTTACAGCCACGACATCCATCCTTTCCATCCCAGGCAAGACCGATACGCCTTTCCTCCGCTGCCATGGCTAAAGGGTGAGACGGTGGTGGAAGAGGAACCCAACGCCGACTTCTTGACGAAACGCATCACTGATCACGCGGTCGAGTTCATAGCAGTGAACAAACACCGGCCATTCTTCCTCTACGTACCCCACCCGATTCCCCACAAACCGTTGCACGTCTCGCCGGACTTCGCGCAAAACCTCCCATCGGACATCACGGCCGGGCTGAGCAGAGAGGGTAACTCAATTGACTACGACCTGCGCGACCAACTGTACCGGCAGGCGATCGCCGAGATCGACTGGTCGGTAGGACGGATTCTTGACACGCTCAGGGAGTTTGGGCTCGACGAACGAACCCTGGTCCTGTTCACATCGGACAACGGGCCCCCCAAGAACTCCGTCTTCCCAAGCCCGGGTCCGCTGCGAGGCCACAAGGGGACCGTCTATGAGGGTGGGATGCGTGAGCCGGCAGTCATCCGTTGGCCTGGCAGGATTCCGGCCGCTTCGGTCAATGACGAGATCATGACCACCATGGACCTCCTGCCCACTTTCGCGGGGCTTGCCGGCGCCCAAACGCCGGCGGACCGCGTGATCGACGGCAAGGACATTTGGCCCACACTGGCTGGCGAGAGCGCAACACCACATCAGTCGATCTTCTACCACCGGGGAAACCGCCTCCTGGCGGTCCGAGCGGGAAAGTGGAAGCTGCACTTCCGCAGTGGCCGACCGCACGAGCTGTACGACCTGCACAACGACATCGGTGAATCAAAAAACCTGCTTGAGTCGGAACCGGAGGTGGCGGCTACGCTGAACGACTACCGGCGTAACTTCGCCGCGGACATCGCTAAGAACAGCCGGCCCGCCGCCTTCGCGGCCTCGCCCAGACCACTAACGCTCGACACTTCGCAAGCGATTGGCAACTAGATGGATCCGCGAGCTCTCTGTTACGGCGTCGCCCTGGCGGTGATGCTATCGTCCGTCCCCACCCCCGCGGCGCCGATAGGCGAGGCGGTCGTGGTCCGGTCGCCGGATGGCAGCCTGGCTGCGACATTCGAAGTCCGCGACGAGAAGCTCTACTACTCCGTGGCTAGAGGCGAGCGTCAGATCGTCGCCCCCTCGAAGCTAGAGATCCTGGCAGGCGCCACGGTCGCCATTGTCGGTCACTCTGCCCGAGAGAGCACAGAATCGTGGTCACCCGTGTTTGGTCAGTTCAGCACGATCACCGACCACCACCGACAGCTTTCCCTCTCGCTGGACGTGAACAACACACCCATGACGCTGGTCTGCCGCGTCTTCAACTCAGGGGTCGGGATACGCTTCGTCGCGTCTGAGGAATCGCGGGACAAGGAGTTGCGGTTCGTCAGCGAGTACAGGCTGCTCGAGGGTGTCGCCCACTTCGCCGGCGAGCGTGGGCGTTCTGTTGACTGGTTCGCTCATCCCGCGTCGAACGAGTCTCAAGCGCAGCTGGGGAGAGCCGTTGCCAATGGGGTTCCGCTGGTCTCGGTTGGCGCCGATGGGCTGCACACGGGGTACCTTGAGTCCGACCTGTACTCTGCTGAAGGATTTGAACTGATGCGACTACGGCCGAATCGGTCGGGCGGTAGCGTATCGGCGTTCAGCTCGGCAGTCTCGCGAGGCGAAGGCCACGTCACACCGTGGAGGGTGCTTCTCGTTGGCGATTCCGCCGGCGACCTTGTCATGAACACCGTTGCGTTGAACCTGGCGGCGCCGTGCAAGATGGAAGACACCAGATGGATTGCGCCCGGCAAGAGCCTTTGGGACTGGCGTATCCACGGCTACGACAACGGCAGCTTCAACTACGGGATTGATACGCGCAGCTACTTGCACATGATCAACTTCTGCGCCGAGTATGGCATCGAGTACCTGACCATCGATGACTTCTGGTTCATATCCGCCGGCGACGGAGAGATGGTGGTTTCGCCCGACGTTGACATCGAGCGGGTCATGAACCACGCCAAAGAGAACGGCGTGAGAATCATTCTCTACTATGACCGCCGCAAAGGCGACTTCGGCGACGACAAGTTGTTCGGCTACTACGCCGGCTTAGACGCCGCCGCCATCAAGTACGGGTTTATGGGGAACAATGCGGCGTTCACACGAAAAACAATCGACGCCTCGGCTGAGGTGAAGCTGCTTGTCAACTTCCACGACGGCCCGACCCCAATGGTCGGAGTCGAAAGAACAATGCCCAATCTGATCACCCGAGAATTCTGCCACGCCCAGCAAGACAGCCGGAGAGCCTTCACCCCAGAGTCTTTTCTCCGGATGGCGATGGTCAGCTCGCTAACCGGGCCCCTCGACATGTCCAACGGCAATTTCGATATCCTGGGCATCAATGCCGGCGAACGGCAGAAGGGTCCACGGCAACGGCACAGCTATATCTCAACAGTTGTAAGCGAGCTGGCCCGAACCCTCGTCGTGTACAGCGGGATCATTACCCTGCCCGACGCGCCCGAGGAGTACCTCAAGAAGCCCGACTTGTTTGAATTCCTGCGGCTGATGCCCACAACTTGGGATGAGTCGTTGGCGCCCAACTCGAAGATCGGCGAGTACCTAACGGTCGCCCGTCGCAGCGGCGAGGCGTGGTTCGTTGGCTCCGTAAACGACCAGGCTGCACGGACGCTACCGGTGAAACTTGACTTCCTCGAACCCAACAGGGTTTACGAGGCGACCGTCTACGAGGACGCCGAAGACACCCACGGCGTTGAGAATCCCGAAGCCTACACCGTCCGCACCACCACCGTAAAACAGGGCGACATCCTTGCTGCAAAGATGGCGGTTGGCGGCGGCCACGCGATCCTCCTCCGCCCCTTGGATCTCAAAGGACAGGAACATTAGATGGCCGCACACCTCTTCACCGCCGCCGCGTTCTGCTTCCTGCTTGCAGACTATAGCCACGCGGCAGGCGGGGCCGCGTGTGGGCCCCCAAATATCGTCTTCATCATGGCGGACGACCTAGGGCCGGGGTGGGTGGACCTAGACGGTAGCAACCCCACGATCAACACCCCCAATCTCGAGCGGCTGGCGCGCTCAGGAATGGTGTTCAATCGCGCCTACGCCGCAGCCAGTGTCTGCTCGCCAACCCGCGCCGCGTGCATCACCGGCATGTCGCCGGCCCGACTCCACCTCACCACCCACATTCCCGGCGTCGCGGGCAGGCGACATCGACCCCCGAAGGGTGGTCGGGTGGATGCGGAATCAATCAATCACCTGCCGCAGGAACTCCCTAGCTACGCCCGAGAACTTAGTGACCTAGGCTACGCAACCGCGTTCATGGGCAAATGGCATCTGGCAGGCGAAGGTTCGGCGCAGTCGGCGAACGGAATCGTCGATAGCAGGCATCATCCAGAACACTTCGGCTTCGACGTGAACCTTGCCGGATGCGCGCTCGGCCAACCGAAGTCGTGGTTTTCGCCCTACCGAAACGGAGCCTTGAGCAACGGCATTGTGGGCGAATACCTGACCGACCGACTGGGCACGGAAGCCGCGGAGTTCATCCGGAGCGAGCACGAGAGTCCGTTTCATCTGACGCTTTGGTTCTATTCGGTCCATACGCCGATCAAGGCGCCCAAAGAGCTGGTAGCCAAGAACCACGGCGACGCCTACCTTGCGATGATCGAGAGCATGGACTCCGCAGTCGGGCAGGTGCTCACCGCGTTGGAATCAGTCGGCGTGCTGGAAAACACACTGGTGGTGTTCTACTCCGACAATGGCGGCGATGTGCCAACGGCATGGCTAGCAGAGAAGAAAGGCTCGCTTCTCGAAGGGGGGTTGCGAGTCCCAATGGTTGCCAGTTGGCCTCTGGTGATTAGCCCAGGCGCCCAGTCCGAGGAACCGGTCAGTAGTATGGATTTCTTCCCGACCTTTGTCCACGCGGCCGGCGGTACACCTACGAATCCTGAGCGGTTGGAGGGCGCCAGCCTGCTCCCGCTGTTCAAGGGCGCAGGCTCGCTGGACCGCGACGCCCTTTTCTGGCATTACCCGCACAACCGCGGCGGCGTAGCGTACGACATGGGTAGCGCGGTGATTTCTGACGGCTGGAAATTCTACCAAGGCTACGGCCTAACCAAGGACGCCCTCTTCAACCTCAGCACAGACCCGCTCGAGCGGACAAACCTGATGGCAGAGGCTCCCGCAAGGGCGGAGCGGATGCGCGCCCTGCTCAACCAGTGGCTGGCCACCTCCGACGCTAGAATGCCACCGCCCGCAGAATAGCATGCAACGAAGACACGCTTCAGAAGCAGCTGGACTGGCCGTGCGGCAGATTTGCCTCGCATGCCTGTTCGTTCTGACGCCGTCCTCGCCGGGGACGCTGCTCGCCGCCGAAGACCGGCTCGTGCTGAAGTACGACGCGCCCGGCATTGACGACCTGCTGGCGGAATCAGACAGCGCGGCCTCCCGACTCG
This sequence comes from Posidoniimonas corsicana, assembly GCF_007859765.1. Taxonomy (NCBI): domain Bacteria; kingdom Pseudomonadati; phylum Planctomycetota; class Planctomycetia; order Pirellulales; family Lacipirellulaceae; genus Posidoniimonas; species Posidoniimonas corsicana. Next base: position 451,469 of record NZ_SIHJ01000001.1, on the reverse strand, counting down.
GCTACATGCAGACGGCGCTCCCGCTGGGCAACGGCCGATTGGGCGCAATGTTCTCAGGAGGGATCAACCAAGAGCACCTGCTGATCAACGAGATCACGCTGTGGATGAACGCGAAACGTGGGCTGGGCGACGTGGCCCAGTCGGGGACCCGCCCAGGGGCGTTTCGGAATCTGGACACAGTGCGAGCGGCGTACCGCGAGGGCAAGTACGGCCGCGGTCCCGATAGCATGGAGGCCTTGTCGACCAAGCACCTCAGCAGCGTCGAACCGCTGGGCAACTACGCCCCCTTCGCAGATCTCTTAATCTCAAGTGACCACGACCCCGCGGCTGTGCGCAGATACCGACGCTCGCTCGACGCTCGCACCGGCGTCGGCAGAGTTAGCTACCGGATCGGTGACGCCGAATTCGAGCGGGAATACTTCTGCAGCCACCCAGCCGACGTAGTGGCGGTCCGGTACACCGCCAAGGGCGCCAAGCTAAACCTCAGGATTGCAGTCACAACGCAGCATCGTGTAACGCGACTCGACTCCAGCAACACGCGCATAACACTCGTGGCAGAATGCCCGATGGCCAAAGATGATGTGGCGTTCATGCAGGCGGTCTACGTAGATGCGACCGACGGGAAAGCCACGCCGCTCTCCGATGGTTCCCTTGCCGTCGCCGAGGCTACCGCAATAACAATCTTCTTGGCCGGCTACTCGGACTACCTGCCAATCTACCCCACGTTCAAGGGGCGCGACTTTGCGGCGGATTGTGAGCAGACGCTGTCCGCGGCGGTGGCACAAGGCTACGACGCGCTCCGCACGGCCCACACCGCGGACGTATCGGCCCTGATGGACCGATGCCGACTGACGCTCGATCACCAACCGTCGGGCCTCACCACCGATCGGCTCCTGGCCGCTGGCGGCGGCATCGAGCTGGAAGAGCTGTACTTCAATTACGCCCGCTACCTGCAGGTCTGCTGCTCACGCGATGCGCCGGCGCCGTCCAACCTGCAAGGGATTTGGAACGCCGACCTCTCACCCGCGTGGAATTGTGATTACCACACCGACATCAACGTGCAGATGAACTACTGGATGGTGAACCCCGCAAACCTTCCAGGCTCGTTCCGCCCGTTTGTGGAATGGGCCAAGGTGCTTGCCGAGTCTGGCAGGCACACAGCGCGTGAGACTTTCGGCGTGAGCAAGGGCTGGTGCATGGGCGTCAATGGTAACGTCTACGGGTTTACCGCACAGAACCCGCACGGGCGCCGCCACCAGCAAGCAGCGCACTGGATCGCGCAGAACCTCTTCGAGCACTACGCGTACAGCCAAGACCAGGCCTACCTCGCAGAGGTCTATCCGATTCTCAAGGGAGCCGCGGAGTTCTTCATCGAGTTCCTTGCCCCCTGGAAGGATGGTTCCCTTGTGGTCTATCCCACCTGGTCACCAGAGAACGCCTACCTTGTTGGTCAGCACGGCCGATTGAACAAGCAGGCCTACGGCGCATCGTGGGATCAGCAACTCCTGCTAAACCTGTTCATCGACTGCATCGAGGCTTCGACAGTCCTCGATCGGGATCAAGAGTTTCGCGAGACTCTACGTGGGCTGATCCCGAAGCTCTGCCCACAGAAGACCGGAAAGCACGGACAGCTTCAGGAGTGGCCCGAAGACTGGGACGACCCAAAAGACAAACACCGGCACATCTCTCACCTGATTGCCCTTCACCCCGGCCGTGACATCTCACCCCTTACTACCGAAGAGCTTGCCGAAGCGGCCCTAGTAACGATGAGTCACCGTGGCGATCGGTCTACAGGGTGGAGCAGCGGCTGGAAGACCTGCTTCTGGGCGCGTCTGCACAACGGCGCCAAGGCCCACCAGCTCTACCGCTTTCTCACGGCACAGCGGGCCTACCCAAACCTGTTCGACTATCATCCACCGTTCCAGATCGATGGCAACTTCGGCGGCGCCGCGGGCGTCTGTGAGATGCTGCTGCAGAGCCACCTCCGCAGCATCAATAGCAGTTCGCCGGACATCCGCCGCGCGGCTTTCGTGGCTTACGCACAAGACGCTGCGAACCCCAGTCACTTCTTGCCCATTGCCCCAGACGATGCACTAGCCCGGGCGCCCTACATCCTGCACCTGCTTCCCGCTCTCCCCCCCGCGTGGACGGGCGGTAAAGTGACGGGGCTGCGTGCGCGGGGCGGTTTTGAGGTAGACCTTGAATGGGGTCAGGGCGAACTCACCCATGCCACAATCCGCTCCTTGAACGGCGGCGCTTTCCGCATCTTCTATGAAGGCACGCTCAGTGAAGTGATTGCCGTCGAGCAAGGCGAATCCTTTGTGTGGCCCCTCAGCAATTAGCCCCCCTATCGATGAGACGTACGATGAACGCTAAGACGGTGATCTTTTCTCACCTGCTTATTCCCTTGGGGTTGTTTGCAGAACTGCAAACCTGCTCCGCCAAACCGCCAAACGTGGTGTTTATCTTTGCCGATGATCTGGGGTACGGCGATCTCGGTTGCTACGGGGCGACGAAGGTCGACACGCCAAACATCGACGCGCTGGCGAGTACGGGAAGGCGGTTCACCGACGCCCACTCCGCCTCCGCCGTATGTACCCCCTCGCGGTACGCACTGCTAACGGGTAACTACCCGTTCCGAGCGACGAACGGCGCCGGGATTTGGGGGCCGGCCCCCGTCGACTCTGGACTGCTGATCGATACCGACGAGCTGACCATTGCGGACGTGTTCAAGAACGCGGGCTATGCTACGGCCGCGCTGGGCAAGTGGCACCTAGGGTTTGGCGCTGGCAAGAACGATTGGCAAGAACCGCTGCGGCCGGGCCCCTTGGATCTCGGTTTCGACTACTACTTCGGCGTGCCGGTGGTCAACAGCGCCCCCCCCTACGTCTATGTGGAGAACGATCGCGTCGTTGACGGAGACCCCAACGATCCGCTAGTTCACGTCGGCAGAAGAAACTCTATAGACGCGACCCCTATAACTCCAATCCCGCCCGAAGCGTCGCAACGGTCACCCAATCAGTTTGCCGGCGCGACGGAAGCCCATAAGCGGTACAACGACTACACGGTCGGCGCCGTCCTCGCTGAAAAGGCGACCGGTTGGATAACCGCCAACAAGGAGCAGCCGTTCTTCCTCTACCTGGCGACAACGCACATCCACCATCCGTTCACGCCCGGCCAAGCGTTCCAAGGGACGAGCGACGCCGCGCTCTACGGCGACTTCATCCAAGAACTGGATTGGATCGTGGGTCAGGTGGTCGCCCGCCTGGCGGAGCTCGGCTTGCACGATGACACGCTTGTCATCTTCACCAGCGACAACGGAGGGATGCTGAATCTCGGCGGACGAACCGCTGTCAAACTTGGGCATCGCCTGAACGGCGACCTGCTCGGCTTCAAGTTCGGCGCATGGGAAGGCGGTCACAGGGTTCCGTTTATTGCCAGATGGCCGGGCAGGATCGAAGCGGGCAGCGAATCGAACCAGCTGATTTGCAACGTGGACATGCTCGCCACCTTCGCGGCCCTCGCCGGGCAGGAGTCCAATTCGCTCGGGGGAAAGGACTCGGTGAACGTTTTGCCCGCTCTGCTCGAGAACCCGGAGGCGCCACTCCGCGATCAGCTAGTTCTGGCGGCGCACAAGAAGTCTCACCTTTCACTCCGCAGCGGGAAGTGGATGTACATCCCACGACAGGGGAGTGGCGGTTTCGCGGGATCTAAACCTCGCCAACACGCCTGGGGAGGCCCCCCGGCCACCGCTTTCGTCGGCAGCACCAACAGTGACATCGAGAACGGCCGGCTCAAACACGACGCCCCCCCCGCCCAACTCTACGACCTCGACGCGGATGTCAATCAGACAACGAATGTTTACGAGCAGTACCCTGACGTCGTGCAGAGAATGGACGCCGAGCTGCAGAGGCTGAGATCGGAGTAGATCGAACGTTAGGTCAGCCGCGCTACCGCCATCCTTTATAGATTCTAGCGGAGTACAGGATCAGAGGCACCGCGCATCGCTTTAGAATTGATTAGGGGCAGTTTCAGGAACCTCTCGCGCTAGACTAATAGGGGTTCCGTTTTTCCGCATGAGGCTTCGAAAGGAGACCTCTGCTGACGGATCGATCCCGCGGGAGCGAGGGCTCCAGGACGGAGCACGATGCGACCGAGTTGCGGCCAGAACTCAGCGACGAGTAATGGCGGCTGATTGGCGACCTGTTTGCTAGCGAAAAGCCGAACGCAATGGGCGGCCGCCCGTGCTGGAAGGACCTACCCGCCAGGTTCCCGTCGTACCCGACCTGCTGGCGGAGGTTCGTCGAGTGGACCGAGTCGGGCGTGCTCCGGAATGCCCGGCGTCGGCTGACTGACAAGCTCGACCGGGCGGGCCAAGTCGACTGGAGCGAAGGCTTCGCCGACGCGGCGTTCGCCTCGGCTCAGAAAGGCGTAGGTGCGTAGGAAGACATGCCGCGGCGAGGGGACCAAGGTGATCGTCCTGGCCGATGGCCAGCGCCTTCCTCTGGCCATCCATATCGAGTCAGCCAACCGTGCCGAGGTCCAGTTCATCGAGCCGCTGCTCTTCTTGGCGATCACCCCGCACGTGCCCGGCAAGCTGACCTACTACCGGACGGCCTAGCGACGCTGGATCATCAAACGCTCCATCAGCTGGCTCCACGCCTTCCGAAGGCTTGTCGTTAGTAACGATCGGCGCACTCATCTCTTCCACGGCCTTATCAAGATCGCCTGCATAGTGATCGCCATCATGAGGATCTGAGACTGGCCCAAGGCTTGCGAGGCAAGATTCATTCACGCAATTCAATGGACACGTATCAGAATGCGGCCGCTACCACTGTCTCTGCTACCGGCAATCAGGATTGGCTTAGAAGTTTTGACGAAACGAAGTCTAGTAGCCACGCAACATCTCTGCAACGCTTGCGATGCGGTAGCAGACGGCGTCCATGGCGAGCGAACTCCAGGCGTTTTGGGTGACAGCCGGGCCGTCGTGCCGTACTCGCTTCCGCTGCCGTCGCTTGTAAGCCGAAGACCGGCGGTGCGCTGTACGGCCACTGCAGCGCATGCGTCGCGGCGTGTCCTCCCAGCGGGAGCCGGTCGCCAAGGCGCACCACAACACGCCCATCAAATCGCCGTGCGCGCCCCAAGGCCGGCCGCGCTACGTCCTTCGGAAGTCGTGTGGGCTCGTGTTTGCAGTCGCCTCTGCGACCGCATAGCATGGTTTCGATAGCGGTTGGTCTGCCTTCAGATGGGGAGAGAGAAAGATGCGAACTTCATGGGGCCTCGTGGCTTCTACGATCTGTTTTGCGGGCGTCTTTTGGCTGAGTTCTGCGGGGGTCGAAGTGGTCGCCCAGTCGCCTCAGAACGCGGACAACAATCAGACGCAACCCGACCAAGCGCCGCGTCAGCGCCGCTCCCGCCCCCGTCCGGCGAGAAGCTCGGAGGAGAGCAAGCTGCTCCGCGGCAAGTACGGGCCGGAGCGCGCAAATAACGACCTGCTGTACTACTACCTCGACGTGCGGATCGACCCGGCCCGTCGAACCGTCTCTGGAAAGAACACCATCCGCTTCAAGATGCTCGAGGACGGGTCACGCATTCAGATAGACCTCCGTGACATCCTGCGGGTCGACGGGATCTCATTCGCCAACGCCGAGCTTGAGTACGAACGGCAGGCAGACTCAATTTTCATCGACTTCCCCCACACGCTCGAGGAGGGCAAAACCTACTCCATTGAGGTTTCCTATTCCGGCAAACCCACGCCGATCGGCCGCTTTGGTAGCTTGGCGTTCGAAGAGGATCCGGCCGGCCGGCCGTGGGTGTACACGGCCTGCGAAGAAGAAGGCGGGGCGATGTGGTGGCCATGCAAGGACCAGTGGTGCGACGAGGTGGAGAGCATGGACATCAGCGTCGCCGTGCCGAATGGACTAACCGGCGTTTCCAACGGGCGGCTGGTTGGTTCGACCGATCTTGGCGACGGCTTCACCCGTTGGGACTGGCGCGTCTCGTACCCCATCAACTGCTATTGTGTGTCCCTCAATATCGGCAGCTACGTCCACTTCGAAGAAGATTGGGACGACCTGACTCTTGACTACTATGTACTGCCGGAGGCGCTCGACAAAGCCAAGTCACAGTTCGTCCAAGTGCGGAGCATGCTTGAAGCGTTTGAACACCACTACGGTGAGTACCCCTTCAAGCGTGACGGCTACAAGCTCATACACGTCCCGTACACCGGCATGGAGCACCAGAGTGCCGTGACCTACGGCAACGGTTTCCGCAACGGGTTTGTTGGCCGTGGCGCTGGCGCCGGCTTGAAGTTCGACTTTATTATCATCCACGAGAGTGGTCACGAGTGGTTCGGCAACGCCGTTAGCGCGGCCGATCGCGCCGATATGTGGATCCACGAGGGCTGGACGAACTACCTCGAGAGCGTGTACGTCGAGTACCACTTCGGTTACGCGGAGGCGATGGCCTACCTCAACCATGGCAAGCGACAGGTGGCCAATCGTCGGCCGGTGGTGGGCGAACGCGGCGTGTATGCTACCCCGCCAGGAGACCAGTACAAGAAGGGCTCGCTGTTTCTCAATACGCTACGCAGCGTTGTTAACGACGACACAGTTTGGTGGAAGCTGCAGCGAGACTTCTTTCAGAGGTTCAAGTACAAGAACATTCTGACCGAGGACGTGGCCGAGTTCTTCAACGCCGAAACGGGCCTTGAGCTCGCCCCGATCTTCGAACAGTACCTTCGCCATGCCGCCATCCCCGTGCTCGAATTGAGGTTCGACGAGGATGGCGACAGCGTCTCCTATCGCTGGCAAGCGGACGTGGAGGGCTTTGCAATGCCAGTCAAGGTTGGCGCCCCCACCGCGTGGCAGACCATCACGCCTACCGACAAGTGGCAGTCGCTGACGACTCCGCTGTCGATGAGCGACTTTCAGGTCGCGACCAACCTGTACTACATCGAAGTCGAGAAAGAATAGAACCTAGGTTTCGTCGCGGAATGACGACCGGCCCCCTCCTGGCGCCCCGGGCAGGCCGGAGACCACGGTTCTGCATGCCAGACTCATTTGTGGTTCCATCGTCATGCTTTCCAGCTTGCGGCGTTTGGCGCGGGTGGGCGCCATTACGCATAATGATACCGACGCGATTGACCGCGCCGCCCGCCGACCAACCGTCCACGCCCCGCACCCACTCCGATGTCAGCGACAAGCACTCTGGCCCAAGGTCGTTCCGTGAAACTGGCTTACCGATTATTCTTCGCCGCTTTGCTTTGCACAACGACCGTGGCGCGGGCAGATGACGAGCAGGACGAGTACGTCGACCCGATGCAGGCAACCCCTGTGTTCGAGGAAGGCGAGGCCCAGATTGTTGATGGGTTCAAGGACGCCGCCTACTGGCTGCGACAGGACCTGTGGGTAGAGACCGATTTCGACTCCGACAACGACGGCCGCCTCGACCGGATGCACGTCAGCGTCACGCGGCCGCGGCAGACGGAACTCGCCGGGCTCAAGCTGCCGGTGGTCTACGTCTCAAGTCCCTATTTCGCAGGCACCGCTCCCACCGGCAAGAAGTACTTCTGGGATCCCCACCAAGAACTCGGCGGCGAGCCCAAGAAACGCACGTCCGCCCCGGCGATCGTGCGCAAGGGCATGCGGCCGTTGATCTCCAAGTCTCACACAGAGGCGTGGGTGCCCCGCGGCTACACCGTGGTGCACTCGTCGTCGCCCGGCACCGGGCTCTCGCAAGGCTGCCCGACCGTTGGCGGCAAGAACGAGTCGCTCGCCCCCAAGGCGGTCATCGATTGGCTCTGTGGCCGCGCCGACGGTTTCACCACGCCCGACGGCTTTGAGCGCGTCTCGGCCGGGTGGTGCAGCGGAAAGATTGGCATGATTGGCACCTCGTACAACGGCACGCTGCCCCTGGCCGCGGCGACGACCGGCGTCGAAGGCCTCGAGGCGATCATCCCGGTCGCCCCCAACACGTCGTACTACCATTACTACCGCTCAAACGGCCTGGTGCGTCACCCGGGCGGCTACTTAGGCGAAGACATCGACTGCCTTTACGAGTTCATCCACTCCGGCGCTGAGGCGATGCGCGCACACTGCGACTGCGAAATCCGCGACACGCTGTTCCGTCAGAACCAGGACCGCGTCAACGGCGACTACAACGACTTCTGGAAGAGCCGCGACTACCTGCACCAACTCGGCCCAATGAAGTGCGCGCTGTTCATGTCCCACGGCTTCAACGATTGGAACGTGATGCCCGAGCACAGCTACCGCATCTTCAACGCCGTGAGAGAGAAGGGACTGCCCGCCCAGGTCTACTACCACCAGGGCGGCCACGGGGGCGAGCCCCCGATGAAGCTCATGAACCGCTGGTTCACCCACTACCTGCACGGAGTCGACAACGGCGTTGAGGACGACAGCAAGGCCTGGATCACGCGCGAGGGCGACCAACGCGATAAGCCGACCGCCTACTACCGCTACCCCCACCCCAAGGCCGCGCCGGTGGAACTCCACCTGACCCGCGGCGCCCCCGAACGGGGCCGGCTCCGCAGGCGGGTCCGCCGTGAGCAGGGCGTTGAGACGCTGGTCGACAACTACTCGTTCAATGGCGAGGCGCTTGCCCGCGCCGAATGGACCCGCCACCGATTGCTCTATGCCACTCGGGAGCTCAAGCAGCCGCTGCATCTTTCGGGCATTGCGGAGGTCACCGTGCGGATGGCCTGCGATCGGCCGGCGGCGAACCTTTCCGTCTGGCTCATTTCCCTACCGTGGAACGAGCGCCGCGGCGCCAAGATCACGGACAATATCATCACCCGCGGCTGGGCAGACCCGCAGAACCGCGATTCGCTCACCGAGACCAAGCCGCTCGTGCCGGGCGAGTTTGTCGACGTCACCTTCCAGCTCCAGCCCGACGACCAGATTATCCCCGCCAAGCAACAGATCGGCCTGATGATCTTCTCCAGCGACCAGGACTTCACCCTGTGGCCCAAGCCGGGCGCGGAACTGAGCGTCGACCTCGATGGCACATCGCTCACGCTCCCGGTCGTCGACGGCAGGAGGGGGTGGCGACGGGCATTCCGAGAGCCTGAGCCTGAACCGGCGCCGGAGAGGTCAGATCAGGCAGAAGATGAAGAAGAGGCAGAGAAGGCCGAAGTGGAGCCCAGCAACGAAGCGACATGAGCGGCCGCGCACTGCGTCGGTTTCTGGCGAATCGCCGTCAGCAAGCCCATGGGGGCGCCAAGTCGGAGCTCAGCGGGCTCCAAGCCGAAGCCCAGGCGGCAGGGGGAGGTCGCCAACTATCGTCTTATCGCCGAGCGGCGGATAGCGATAAACTCGCCCCCCGCGATCAAAGCCCAGTTGCGACACCAACGCTGCTAGGCGGCCGAAACTCGCCGGAACGCTGCCCGGGCCTACGGCGTGCCATCGCGGTCGTCGGCGCCGGCGTCACGCGGTTGCTGGCCGCTAGCTTGCGCGTCCTGATTAGAGCGTTCGCTGCGGCCCTCTCCATCAGCGGCGCGTCGCCCGCGGCTGTTGCTGCGGCCGCGTCGACCGCCCTGCTCGAGCAGCTCTGGGTTGGCCGCCGCGGCCTGAACACGCGGCGAGTTGTTGTTGTTGAACACAGGAATCTCGGAGCGGCCGATCCCCTCCAGGTGGGCTAGTTCCGCCGCGGGTCGCATGGGACTGCCGTCGGGGTTTGTGGCTGTCGTCTTGATGTACCGCCACTCGCCATCGCCGTAGACTTCCTCAAGCAGGGCCGCGAGGGGCGGGTCTTTGTCTTTCACTTCTTGGCGGGTGCTAATGCCGCCCGAGTTTCTCGGGTTGGCGTTGTTGAACCAGGCCTGGGCGCCTTCGGCCCAGAACTCGTGCTCGTTGGAGCCTCCGTACACATTGCCCGGGCGGCCGTTGCGTCCGTGATCGCGATTCCAGGCGAAGATGCGGCCGGGCGGCGCGATTCCGTCGCCCGGGAAACGCGAGGCCTCAAGCGCTTCGCGGAGCTTATCCCAAAAAGGCCCGCGGTTGCGACGGCTGCTCTGTGTGACGCCGATCGCAGTGAGGGTCGTGTGCGCGAATTCGTGAATGGTGATATTCTCGCCGGAGCCTTGGCGGCCGTTGCCCCCGTAACGGTCGCCCTGAAGATTCAAGAGGTTCTCTTCGCCGCACGAACACCAGGGCATACCACCCAGCCCGCGTGAGCGATTGTCTTGAAACACCGCCTCAGCCAACGACCTTTCGCCTCGGCGGTTGTTCTCGGGAAGATCCATGGTGAACTCCACGACCGAAAGGATGGCCAGCCGGATCTTGAGCGGCTGAAACATATCCTTGACCCACTTAGGACTGTCGTGGAACGTATGGTCCATCGTATAAGCGGCCTCGAGCAGGGCGTAATCGGAAACCCGTTGCGATCCGACGACCAGGATCCCGTTAATCTTAAGCCCCTTCTTGTAGAAACGATCGAGGCTGTAGCTGTCGTAGATCTCGTCGGAGAGAGCAAACACGCCGACCGGCTCGTGCTTGACGACGTTGCCATCGGCGTCTCGAGTGTCGATCGGCTTGTACGTGTTCGTGGTTGAGACGCCGACAAAGGCGTCTCGCTCTTCGGGCGTCATGCCCGGAACGCCGCGACGTCGGTCTCCGCCACGGAGGGCCGCTGGCGCCAGCGATTCTCCGTCCCCCTGGCCCGCCGTGGCGGACTCGGCTCCGCCTTCCGATGGCGATTCGTTAGTTGACGCGCCCTGACTCGACGTGTCCTGCTGGGCCTGGGAACTACCGGCACCAAGTGCCAACACGCCCAGAGCGATCCACGCAGTTGCAACTATAGGAAACGCGCGCACGGCAATCTCCACGGCTCATGTTCTACTAGAGGGAGTTACATCCAAGCCAGATTCTAGATGCCGGCGCTGCGACTTGCCACCTGAGGCGCCGCGCCGCCAGCGATCAGTGTCCCGGCCAACGCCGGGGACTGCATTTCGAGGAAGAGCAGGAGGAACCGCAGCACCGCGACCGTGATCAATACCCCTAGCAACGCTCCGTAGAGGTACACCTCGATCAGCCGTGAGATACGGGCAGGGTCATGGATCTCTCCGATCTGAGTTGGATCCTACATTGCAACGTGTGGAGAAGCTCGCTGACGCCGCCGTCGCAGTGGGACTTATCAGCCCGGCCGCGAGACCTACCAGGGCGCCCAGAACGTGGGCGCCGGCCAGCGGGATGAACGACGCGCCGCTATGGTCGACGAACAGCGTCGAGCAGGTGGTGATCTCGAATACAATCTTTGCCAGCAGACCGGCGGCCTGTAGCGGGAAGTCGTCTCTCCGCCGGGCGTCGCGGTAGAGGCCGACGCCCAGCAACGCGAACAGCGCGGTGTCGATCCCGCTGAGCCCGCGGTAGAGGGGGATCTCCGGCAGCGCCGACTGCATGAGCACCGAGATCAGCACCGCGGAGGCCGCGACGCAGCCGGCAAACGCCGCCCGGCCCCGCCGCTCGCAGCAGGCGCCGAGCACCCCGAACACACCGAGGTCCCAGAACAGGTGGTCGCGATTCCAGTGCGTCAGGTGGCCAGTGAGCACCCGCCAGAGCTCGCCCTGGGCGATCAGCTCGCGGTCGAACTCCAGCGCCGCCGCCAGACCGGGCGCGAGGGTAGCCAGCACGGCGGCGGCCGCCACGGCGCAAGTGACCGGCGCGTCGGCGACGGCCGCCAGCCACGACCGGTGGCGCGCGAGGGCAGCGGTTATCATAACGTCTCTCCTGCAGGACCGTAGCGGGGGAACGCTTGAGAAGGCGCAGGGCCGTGCTAGCACGGCCCTGCACGCGTCAACTCACCGCGGCGGACGTCACGCCTCGGTCGATTCGCGAGCTCGCCGGGCGGCCGCGGCGGCGCCGCCCATGCCCAACAAGAGGGCGGCGCTGATCGGGTCGAGCGCCCCTCCGCCGCCGCCCGAGACAGAACGGCTCCCGCGGGTCGGCAGATCGAAGCCCTGCCGCGGGGCGGGCGGTTGCCGATTAGCCTGAGGGGCAGTGACGGCCGGCACGGACGCGCCGCTGGGCGCCGCTTTGACGTCGGTGGAAACGAACGAATGAGTTTCCCGCTGCGGTACCAGGCCGGCGAGCGACTCGTCACGCAGCTGCTCCAGTCGGGCGCGGAACTGCGCCTGCGCGGCGCGGTCGCGGTCGGTCCGTGCGGCGTTGCGCCGTTCGATCTTCCAGCGCTTGTACTCGGCGTCGTTCTCCAGCACGATAAACGACGCGTACTCGCTCACCACCGAGTACTCCTCGCAGAGCGACACAACCTCGTTGACAACGCCGGGCGACTCGCCGTCGCGGCGCATGTCGCGGAGCAGCCGTTGCACGCGGTGGGAGGCCCACATGCGCTCGATCTCGGGGTTCGCGTCGTCCTGTTCGGACAGGTCCACTGTGACAGTCTGCTCGAAGGGCGCGCCCATCACCTCGCCCTCGACATGCATCACCACGGCGCCGCTGTCGCGGTAACGGCCGTACATCCGCACGGGCGATCCGTGGAACAGGTTGGGCAGCTCCTGCGGCTCGACGTCGTACACGCCGCCGCCGGCGAACTTGATTGAGAGGTTCGTTCCGACCGGGTGCACGAGCTTGCGGCGGAAGGCCTTGGCCTGCCGGTCGAAGTAGTCGCCCCGCGAGATGAACGACGCCAGCCCGCCGGCGCCCTCGGCCAGCTGCGAAAGCAGCGGCCGGTTGACCTCGTTGCCCACGCCGATGCAGAACACCCGGCAGTTGGCCGGTCGCTGGCGGATGAGCTCGACCAGCTCGCGCTGCTCGCGGTGTTCGGTCATGCCGTCCGACAGGATGACCACGTTGAGCGGACGGTCGGGATCGCGGTACTGGTAGGCGGCGCCGATGGCGGGCCGGAGAACCGTCCCACCGCGGGCGCGCTGGGTCTGCAGGTAGTCGTCGGCCCCCTCCCGGGCCGACTCGTCGGCCGGACGCAGGCTCTTGAACAGCGGCGCCGGCGTTACGTTGAACGGAATTACCTCCAGCCGGTCTTCCGCGTCGAGCTGTTCAATGAACGCCGCCACCGCGCGGCGCGAGGTGGCGAGCTTCGAGTCGCTGGCCATGCTGCCGGAGATGTCGAGCACGAACACGTAGTCCATGCCGCCGGCCGCGTCGTCCAACTCGGCGCCGGCGGTGAAGGTGAGCTGGAAGTAGCCGTCTGCGCCCGAGCGGTGCGACGTGATCAGATCGACTCCGGTCTGCGGTCGCTTCAGGCCGACGTGCAGCACAAAGTCGCGCGAGAGGTCGCCGCCGCTAAGCTCAAGGCTGGCCCGTCGGTAGTGTTCGCCAAAGGCGGCGGTCACAACGTCCTCGCCGTGTGACGGGCTGGCGAGTTCGACGATCGGCGCCTCGTTCTTCACGTCGACTGTCACGGCGAACCGGCCCTGCGTCCGCTGGTCGATCTCCGCCCGAGTCACGGTCGCCAGCGGGTACACGTAGGTCGCCGCGTCGTGGTCGACATCGAGCTCCTGGTAGTAGGTCACCTGCACCCGCTGTTCGGCGCCGGCCGGGATGGGGAAGACACGCATCTCAAATGTCTTGTAGTCGACCTGCTCGAGCAGGCCCGGGTCGCGTCGGGTCTGCTTGTAGCTTTCGTAGATCTCGCGGGCGCGTTTCTTCTCGACGACCTCGCCGATCATCTCCTTGCCCTGGATCCACATGCTGAAGTTGCTGACGCTGGCGCCCTTGGGAACCGGGAACGTGTACAGCGCTTCGACGATGCGTTGCTCGGTGTTGCGGAACACCTGAGTGACCTCCGTCACCGCGACGCCGTTGTTGATGGTTACCTTGACGTCGTGCTCCTCGAGCGTGAGCACCCCACCAAAACCGTTGTCCGCGATCAGCAGGCCCGCCGCATCGGCGGCCGGCCCTTGTGCAGCGACGGCTACCGCAAATCCAACGGCGGCCGCGAGCCCCAGAGTTCTTGCTTGGGAGACCAACATGCTTGTCCTTCACTTCCAGATAGGGAGAACGGGGGTTCCAAATCTGGTAGCGTGCTAGGCAAGCCCGGCGCCAATGCGCCTGCTGCGACATAAGTGCCTTGAAAGCAAAGGCTTATGGCGTTCGTCGCGCGATCACCAGTCTTGGGCCTTGCATCGGTTGCCGGCGCCAAATGATCGCAGCTGTACGCTGTGTGTATGCCTGCTGGGTGCCGAACGTTGGCCGAGACGGGCGTATCGCCCGAGAATACGGCAGCTTCAGGCGCCCCGTCCGGGCTGCGGCAGACGCGCGGACGCAAGAGTGCCAAGACATGACTCGACCGCATATCGGATCCGCTCGTAGGCCTACGTTGGCGGACTCTCCAATTCGGCGGTGGTGGGAGTCGCCATGATCTCGCGGACGGTCGTCTCGATCGTCGCGCAGATGGGGTCCAGCTCGAGCCGGTCGCTGCCAACCTGGAACGGGTGCTCGACGCGCTCCGCGATATCCTCAGCGGCGATCACGCAGTAGCTGGTCAGGAACATGATTGCCGGCGTCAGCCAGCCGAAATCGGTGGCGAGGCCCCACGGCAGCGTCAGCAGGAACAGGGCGATCAGGTGGTGCAGCAGCACGCGGAACGACGCCGCGATCGGCGTGTTCTTGATCCGCTCGCAGCCGCCACAGACCTCAAGCATCACCTTGGCCTCGCGGTCGAGCATCAGGAACTCCCCGTACTGGATAACGCCGGACCGCTTCCAGTTTTCGCAGATGCCGTACACCTGATTGGCGATCCAGCCGCAGCGGTGCTTCACGCCAGTAGCCGGCAGCCCCGCGATTTGATCCGCCTCCGGCGGCATCATTCGGAGGTGGTTGCGCAGCTCCTGCGGGAACGCGACGAGCAGCTCGGTCAGCCGATCGCGGGCCGGGTCGTCCCTTGGGGTCAGCGTGTTGGCCTTGGCCGCCAGGTTTCGGAGGGCGTTGACGAGCTGGCCCCAGAGTGTGCGCCCTTCCCACCAACGGTCGAACGCACGGTTGATGCGGAAAGCCAGCAACAGGCCAATCACAAGCGACATGGCCGCCTCGAGCCCTGGTGGCAGGTCGGCGTAGTTGGCGTACTGCCCCTGCTCTTTGAGCACCGCCAGCACGCTGTAGGCGGCAAGCAGCACACACCAGGCTGCGGTGCGCAGGAGCGCGGGCGTTGGGAGGATCCATTGAAGCAACAGACGAGTCTCCGCGGGGTGACAGGGCCGGGGACCGACTAGTGTGCCGCGCGGGGAAGGCCGCCGCCACCCCGGCGCGGTTAGGCGGCTTCGGCTGCATCCGCGGACAGATCGGTCGGCTGGCGGCGCCGCGGGGGGCCCGTCTTGCGATTCGAAGCGGGCGGGTCGGTCGCCGGCACCTCGAGCTCGGACCGCAGCCGTTCCAACTCGCCGACCATCCGCTCGCGCACCGCACGGTACACAGGGTTTCCGGCGACATTGTTGAGCTCGTTGGGGTCGTGAAGCAGGTCGTAGAGCTCCCACTCGTCAACGTCGGGTTCGTAGAAGCGGATCAGCTTGTAGCGGCCGTCGGTCACTCCGTAGTGTCGGCGGACGTAGTGCCAGCCCGGGTATTCGTAGTAGTGGTAGTAGAACGTCTTACGCCAGTCGTCGGGCGATTCGCCTGCCAGCAGCGGCGCCAGCGACCGGCCCTGCATGTCGGCGGGAACTTCCGCGCCGGCCGCCTGGAGGAAGGTTGCGGCGTAGTCGAGCGGCGACACGATGTGGTCGTCGAACCGGCCCGCCTCGACCACGCCCGGCCACCGCACTAGGCACGGGGTGCGGAGCGATTCTTCGTACATCCAGCGCTTGTCGAACCAGCCGTGCTCGCCAAGGTAAAAACCTTGGTCGGACGAATAAATGACCAGCGTGTTGTCGGCCAGCCCCGACTCGTCGAGCCAGTCGAGCACCCTGCCGAGCTGCTCATCAACCGAATCGATGCACCGCAGGTAGTCCTTGATGTAGCGCTGGTACTTCCACCGCACCAGGTCCCGGCCCGTCAGGTTCGCCGCTTCCATCGCGCGGTTCTTAGGCCCGTAGGCCGCCTCGAACGCGGCACGCTGCTCGTCGGTGAGGTTGCGGGGGAAGTCGAGCTTCAGGTCCAGGCGGTCCATCGTCTCGGCGATGGTCATGTCCTGGTGCTTGACCGCGCTGCCCCGGTGGGCGTAGTCTTCGAAAAGCGTCGGGGGCTCTGGGATCGTGACGTCGTCGTACAGGTGCAGCTTGCTGATGGGGGGGGACCACTCGCGGTGGGGCGCCTTCTGCTGGTACATCAGCATAAAGGGCTTGTCCGAGTCCCGCTTGTTCTGCAGCCAGTCGAGCGCCAGGTCGGTCACGATCTCGGTGCAGTACCCCTCGACTCGCCGCTCGCCGTCCTCGCTCAGCAGGACCGGGTTGTAGTACGTGCCCTGGCCCCGCAGGATGTCCCAGTAGTCGAACCCGGTAGGCTGGCTGCCCAGGTGCCACTTGCCGATGACGGCCGTCTGGTACCCGGCTTGCTGCAGCAGTTTGGGGAAGGTCGGCTGCGTGCCGTCGAAGGTGTTCCCGTTGTTGAGGAAGCCGTTCTTGTGACTGTACTTGCCGGTCAGCACCACGGCGCGGCACGGGCCGCAGATCGAATTCGGCACGTAGCAGCGGTTGAACCGCAGCCCCTCCATCGCGATGCGGTCGATGTTGGGCGTGTGGTTGATCCGCGACCCGTAGGCGCTGATCGCCTGGGTGGCGTGGTCGTCGTTGAAGATCAGCAGGATGTTGGGGCGGTCGCCGGCCAAACTCTCGACTGCCGGAACAACGGACAGCGCCGCCAGGATCGCCGCCAGACGAATATGCATGATGTCGCTCGAGTGGTTTGTGGGCACTGTAAGCCTCGATTCTAGTCGAACTCGCCGAGCCCTTGCAAACTAGGACCACGGCCTCCCGCGGCGTCAGTGGTCATGGTGTTCGTCGTCTTCGGCGTGCGGCAGCGAGCCGCGGAACTGCTTGCCGCCGATCCGCACGACAAGCTGCCCCTCGGCGTGGCCGTGAGCCAGTTCCTTAAGCAGGTCGGCGTCAGCTGAGGTAAACCGGGAACCGGCGCTGGCCGGGTCCGACGCGTCCGGCGCCGCGGCAAGCTTGAACTGCTGGGGCTGGCCGTCGTGGGTGAGGTTGAGCGTTAGCTCTGCCGCGTCGATCGAAACCGCGCTGGTCGCCGCCGCATCCAGCAGATAAACGGAAACCTCTCCGGCTTGCTCATTGTGCACAACCTCGGCGTGGTACTGCTCGTCACCTAGCTCCACTAGGGCGCCGTGATGGGGGCCCTCGGTTGGGTGATCGTGAACAGCATGATCGCTGCTCTCGACCGCAGGCGGCGCCGTACGTGACGCCGGGCCGCAGCCGCCCAGTACTACGGCAAACGTACAACCCAACGCGGCGAAAGCAGATTTGGTAGACATCAAGAACTCCGTTGCTTGGAAGGGGAATAAGTAGTGCCAATCAGCGAGATTCGCCGTCCCGGGTCACGAGAGCGACCGCATCATCCGCCGCGTGGAGCGAACGCTGCGCGGCGCCCACACCGATGGACCAGAAGAGCGCGGGACGGACGAGAAACTCCAGCAGAGTGCAAGAGATCAGGCCGCCGATGATCACGGTCGCCACCGGGTACAGGATCTCTTTGCCGGGCTCGCCCGCGGAGAGTGCCAGCGGGACCAGGCCGATTCCAGACGTCAGCGCGGTCATGAGCATCGGGGCCAGCCGCTCCTGCCCCGCCCTGACCACCATGCCCGGCGTCCAGCCCTCGCCCTCATAGCGGACCAGGTTGAGGTAGTGGTTGAGCAGGAGGATGCCGTTGCGGGAGGCGATTCCGCACAGCGAGACAAACCCCACCATGCTGGCAATCGTCAGCGTCTGGCCCGTCAGCCACAACGCGGCGACGCTGCCGATGAAGGCCATTGGCAACGCCGCCATCACCTGGAGCGCCAGGTTGGCGGAGTGGAACATCTTGTACAGCAGCAAGAACATTGCCGCGAGCGACACCAGGAACAGCGCGCCGATCACACGCGATGCCGAACGCTGGCTCTCAAACTGCCCGCCGTACTCAAGGAAGTATCCGGTGGGCAGCTCCTGCGCGATCGGCTCAAGCCGTTGCTTGATGTCGTCGACCACGTCCACCAGACCGCGTCCCGAGACGTTGCACTGCACCGAGATCCGCCTGCTCACCTGCTCTCGGTTGATGGTGTTGGGACCCCCGGCCCGGTAGATGTTGGCGACATCCTCCAGCTTGACGCTGCCGCCGCCCGGCAGGTCGATCCGCAGTCGGCGGAGCGCGTCTAGGTCTTCGCGGCGCCGCTCGTCGAGTCGAACCAGCAGGTCGAACTGCCGCTGCCCCTCGTACACCGGCGACACCACCTCGCCCTGCATGGCGGTCTCGATCAGCTCGTTCACGTCGGCCCTCCGCAGCCCGAAGTACCGCAGCTTGGCGCCGTCCGCTTCGATCCGCAGCTGCGGGACGATCGACTGCTGCTCCACCATCAGGTCGCGGACGCCGGGCACGCTGTCGATTGCGGCGCGGATGGCCTCGGCCTCCGCCCGCAGCACGTCCAGGTCTGGGCCGTACAGCTTGATCGCCACCTGCGCCTTCACGCCGGAGAGCATGTGCGAAATCAGGTGCGCAAGCGGCTGTTCCGCCGACGCCGCTACGCCGGGCACCTCCGCGACGGTGTCGCTCACTTCTTCGATGATCTCTTCACGCGTTCGTGGGCTGTTCGGGTCGATCATGGCGATGAACTCGGTGACGTTCACGCCCTCGGCGTGCTCGTCGAGTTCCGCTCGGCCGGTCTTTCGCGCGAACGAGACTACATCGTCGATCTGGGCCAGGCGACCGCCGACGATCGCGGCGACGCGGTCGGACGCGGCGAGAGATGCGCCGGGCGGCAACAGCACGTTGATCTGCACGGCGCCCTCGTTGAACGGCGGCAGGAAGTCTCGTTCGAGCCCCAGGAGCCCCCAGCCGGCCGCCAGGGCGGCGGCCGACGCGCAGACTAGCACCGGCCAAGCCAGGCGGACGCTGCCGGCGATCAGCACACCGACGGCCCGCTTGAGGGCCCGTAGCAACGGCCCGTCGGACTCGCCACCGCCGCCCGCCTGCCGCCCCAGCAGCCAGTAGCACAGCACGGGCGTCAGGGTCAGCGACACCAGCAGCGACGACAGGATCGACACGATGTAGGCCACCCCCAGCGGCGTGAACAGGCGCCCCTCCATGCCCGACAGCGCGAACAACGGCACAAACACCAGCACCACAATCATCGTCCCGTAAACGATCGAGTGTCGCACTTCGACGCTTGCCTGGAACACCACCAGCAGGGCCGGTCGGGGAGAGCCATCGCGGCGGTTCTCGCGCAGCCTGCGGAAGATGTTCTCGACGTCCACGATCGCGTCGTCGACGAGCTCGCCAATGGCGACCGCCAGGCCGCCCAGCGTCATGGTGTTGACCGACATGCCCGCCGCGGCAAAGACAATTGCCGTCACCGCTATGGAAAGCGGGATCGCGGCCAGCGTGATCAGAGTCGTGCGGACGTTCAGCAGGAAGGCGAATAGGCAGACCACCACGAGCAGTGACCCGTCGCGGAGCGCTTCCATAACGTTCTGGATGGCCAGGTCGATGAACGCCCGCTGCTGGTAGAGCGTCGGCTCCAACCGGACGCCCTCGGGGAGCGACGGCCCCATCGCCGCAAGTGCGGCGGTGACATCCTTAGTGACCCGCCTGGTGTCAGCGCCGGGCTGCTTGAGCACCGTCAGCAGGACCGCGTCGCCCGGCGAGGCGGCGGCGCCGTCCGCCCGCACGTACGCGGAGCTCTCGCCCCGTTTCACCTGCGGCCCCTCCACGATCTGAGAGACTTGAGAGAGCGTGACGGACTGCCGGTCGCGGTGCGTGACCACCACCTCCTTCAGGTCGTCGACGGTCTTGATCCTGCCGATCGAGCGGACGAGGAGCTCGTTGGGCCCCTGCTCGTCGAGGTAGCCGCCGGTGGTGTTCTGGTTGCTCTCGAGGATCGCGTGCTTGACGTCGTGCAGCGACACGCCGTACTCGATCAGTCGATCCGGGTCCACCAGCACCTGCAGCTGGCGCCTGTCTCCCCCCATGACGATCACCTGCGAGACGCCGCTGATCGTCAGCAGCCGCTGGCGCACGGTCCAGTCGGCCAGCGTGCGGAGCTGCATCGGCGAGACGACCTCCCCGCCCGTCATGCCAACCACCATGATCTGCCCCATCAGCGAAGAGATGGGCATCAACTGTGGCCGCACCCCAACGGGGAGCGACTCTCGCGCCACTGCAACCCGCTCGCCGACGATCTGTCGGTCGTCGTACACGTCGGTGCCCCAGTCGAACTCGACGTAGATGACCGACAGGCCGATTCCCGACGAGCTGCGCACCGCCACGACGCCGGTCGCGCCGTTGAGCGCCGTCTCGAGGGGGAAGGTGATGAGCGACTCCACCTCTTCTGGCGCCATGCCGGGCGCCTCGGTCATGATCACCACCCGCGGGCGGTTGAGGTCCGGGAACACGTCGATCGGCAACTGGGTAGCCTGCCAGGCGCCTACGGCCAGCACAGCGATCGACGCGGCCACCACGAGCAGTCGATTGGTCAACGAGAATCGGATAATTGCGTTCAGCATGGCGTGGCTCAGCTCCCTGCGGGCGTCTAGTGGTTGTGCCCCGCATGCGGGTCAACCCCGCCGCCGGTTTGGCTCTTGAGCGCCAGATGGATCTGGTAGGCGCCACGGCCGGCGATGACGTCGCCCGGGAACAGCGCACCGTCGTTGGCGACTACGACCCACTCCTTGTCGCGCGCCCGCAGGTGGACCGGCACCTGCTCGAAGTGGTCGCCGTTCTGGCGGTAGACGTAGGCTTCGACGCCATCATCAACGACGGCCGCAGCGGGCAGCACCAGCTGATTCTCGAGACTTTCGATCGCAACGCCGACTTGCATCCGCTGGCCCGGCTTGAACCGCCACTCGAAGAACCGCTTCCCGTCGGGCGTGGTCTTGTCTAACGCCGCTCGGTTGGGGAGCAGCAGGTAGACCTTAAGCGCCCGAGAGACCGGGTCCACCTGACCCGCCACATACAGCACCTCCAGCCCGCCGGGCAGACTAGGCGCCTCGCCGCCGCTTGCGAGCCGCACCGACGCCTTCCGCCCTTCCGCGGCCGATGCGCGGATCGCCTGGGCGTCATCAGCGAAGGCTGACGCCTCCACCAGCAGCTCATGGTGGTCGGCCAGCACGGCGAGTTCCTCCCCTACTTCCACCTGCTGCCCAACCGCAGCGGACAGACGCTGCACGATCAGCGGGTGCTCGTCGATCGCCCCGTCCTCGTGGGTGTGATCCGGGGCGCTGACCACGATCGTCTGCAGAAGCCGCTTCTGGTCGCGGATCTGATTCACCTGCTGCTTGGTGAGCCCGTGCAGCACCATCGCCTGCTTCTCGGCGTGGAGCGAGGCGAGCAGCTTCTGCTGCTCGTACTCCAAGTCGATGATCCGCTTCCCCGGCACCACGCCTTTTCCAAGGCCTTTGAGGCGGGCCGCCTCGCGCTCGACTACCTCGAGCTGCGCGAGGTCAGCCAAGAAGTCTCGCTGCGCCGAGACCAGCTCCTCGTGCGTCAGACGCATCCGGAGTAGTGGGTCGCCAGGCGTCACGGACTGTCCCTCCACGACGCCAATCTCCGAGATGACGCCGGTCAACGGCGCCGTGATATGCGTCTGCGATCGACCGGGGCGCTCTACAACCATTGCCGGGAGCTCTAACCGCCGCTCGTAGTCGCGGAAGTCGACGGTGAACGGCTCGAATCCAACGTTCTGCAGCCCTGTGGCGGTGATTTTAATCTCGGCATGATCACTGGGGCTGTGGTGGTGATCGTCTTCGGCAGCGGCCGCTGCCGGCGCCGACTCCTTGCCGCCGGAGCGGGTCCAAGTGAGCACCGCGACCCCAGCGCCGAACGCGGCCAGAGCAGCAACGGCGAGCGTAGAAGTCAATGAGTAGGTACGTGCCGACATAGCAGACCTCATGGGAGCAGGCCGCCCACACGACAACATGGGGCGTCAGAGAGCGGAGCAGGCACTGATAGGCCGCAGCTGCCCGCAGCGGGAGAAACACGTCCGTTGTGAGGCGGACGCGCGACGAGCCAGCCGGCTCAGATAAGCATCACGCAGTTCGCGAGGTGCGCGCGCACCGGCAGCGCAATTGCCCGTCCAACTAGACCGCTAGGGCCTTTTGTGGGGCGGCACTCGCGGGGCAAGGTTGCGTCCTGCTCTAGCACCGGAGAGAACCCGGCCAGCATCAACGGGGCGATAACGGCCCCACGCCCGCCTGAGGCAGTCCACTGACAGTTGCTGTGGTCACAGGAGCAAGGCGCCGCCGGCCCGCCTGATGGGCGGCCGTCCCAGCAACCTGTCGCTTTCGAGTCACAGTCCTCCGCAGCCTCACCCGGGTGCGTGTGGGCGTGGGGGGCCACCTGATCGTGATCGGCGCAGGCGCAGTGAGCCTCGCACCCCAGCATCGCGTGGGCGAGAATGCTCGAAGCGATCAGTAGATTGAGGAACCGAGGCACGTGCGATCGAAGCAGGAGGTACGAGTCTGTGAATCGTAACGCCGAAAGCCAACGAGGAAAAGTCAGGATCTGAGCGCGTTTACGCCAAACTGGCCTAATACTCGGCGTTGAGACTCCCCTCCAATAGTAGCCCATCGATCAGCACCTTGCTGCGCCAGAGGCTCCCCAGGGCTTCCAGGTAGGCCAGGCTGGTCTCGGAGTTCGTCTGCTGGGCAGCCAGCATCGCCAGGTAGCCGATTTCCCCTTCTTGGTAGCCTGTCTCCACGAGCTGGAAGGTTTGTTGCGACCGCGGCAACAGTTCCTGCTGGTAGGTCTCAGCCGTCACTCGGGCGTCAGCGAACTCGCGGAACGCGCTGGCAAGCCGCTCCTGCAGGGCCAGTTCTACACGGTCGACGTTGCGACGCGTGCGGGTGATCTCTGCTTGGGCCTCGCAGATGGCGCCCTGGTTGCGGTTCCAAAGCGGCAGCGGGAGCCCGACCTGAACTCCGGCGATCGCGTCGCCCGAGGCGTAGTCGTACTGGACGCCTACCTGACTCGTGATGTTGGGACGCGGCTCAACACATGCCCGGTTCAGGACACGACGCGCCCGCTCGACCTCGGCGATCGCGGCCGCCAACTCGGGGCTTTGGGTCTGGAGTCGGGCGAGCTCCGCTTCCCAATCGAGCGGATCTGGCAGAACCGTCAGGTCGCCGACGAGCGGCTGATCCGGCATCTGACCGGCGCCCAGCACGGCCGACAGTTCGCGCCACGATTGCTCCAGCCGATTGGCCGCGGTCACCGCCCGCAACGAAGCGTTGCGTTGCTGTATCTCGGTTTGCAAGAGCCCGGCAACCGGGATCTCTTGCGCCTCGAGCAGCGCCCGGGACGCGTCCGCGGCCCGGTCCGATAGCTGCGTCAACTCTTGCGTCAGTTCCACCCGCCGCTGGGCAAGCAGCACCTCGTAGAAGCGACGCCGCACGTCACTCTTCACGCGCCGCTCGGCCGCGGCGACGTCCTGTTCGGCCCGCCGGATCTCGGCCGTGACAATCGCCTGGTCGCGGCGGAGTTTGTGAGCGACGATGTACTCCTGTGCGACGTACCCACCCTGCTGCCCCGCGGCGCCGTCGTCGCCGATCTCGCTCCCGGCGTATCCGATCGTAGGGTTGGGCGGCAGCCCCGCCTGCACACGCTTGCCCCGCAGGGCTCTCACCTTGGCGTGCGCCTGCTTGATCGATGGATTGTTCGCGAGTGCCAACTGCTCGAGATCGCCGAGACTGAGAGCCGTCGTTGCCGCTGGCAGGCGACGGGGCGACGCAGCACCGACGCCTTCCTCCTGCACCAGATCGACTGGCTGCTGGAGCAGGATAGTGTCGGTGGCTTGTTCGACGGGCAGCGGCTGCTCGTACGCAACGGTCTGGACCGGCTCAGGCCCGCCCACAAGCGGTTGAGCGTCGACGCCAGCCTGTCGTGTCGCAACGGCGCCGCAGCCAGTCAGCAGCAGTGCTGGCAGGGCGAGCCGGAATGCCTGCATGTACGTCATGAGGTCCCCCTTATCGGCTCGAGATCGACCCCCTACGACCGTCAGCATCAGCAAACCGGCAAGCGCCCGGCGTCTCCCGTCCGTCTTGCCCAATATCAAGCCCATTGGAACACCGACCAACTGCAAGAAACCGCAGCCCGAACACGCCAACGCCTGCCGCTGGGGCTCCTCTTTGACGGGCGCTTCGGGTAGGCGTATGCTGTCGTTCTCGCGACCTCTGCCGCCAGCACCGCCACCGCTAGCACCATGCCCGGCCCGTCCGATCGATCAATCACCTGCATGATCGCCGACCTGAAGGACGGCGAGGACTCGGTTGCGCAGCACGCATTGTGGCAGCGGTATTTCGCCCGATTGGTGGGGCTGGCTCGGCAGACGCTCGGCGCCAGCCCACGCGGTGCCGAGGACGAGGAAGACGTCGCGCTCAGCGCTCTGAAGAGCTTCTTCGACGGAGTCCAGCAGGGCGAGTTCCCGGACCTTCGGGACCGCGACGGGCTGTGGCCCCTGCTCGCCAAAATCACCGCCCGCAAGGCGATCAACCAGCGCAAGCGGCAGATGGCGGCCAAGCGGGGCGGCGGTCGGGTAGTGGCGGCGTCCGAAGCCGGCGGCGCCGGGCGGGACGGAGAGCCGCGGCAGATCGACTTCGTCGAGGACGATCTTTCTCCCGCGTCGATCGTCGCGCTGAGCGAGGAGTGCAATCGGCTGATCAATCTTCTGCCGGAGCCGATCCTGCAGGAGATCGCTAAGCACAAGCTGGCCGGGTACACCACCAGCGAGATCGCCACTCAGCTTGGGGTCGCACCGAGGACGGTCGAACGGAAGACGGGCCTCATCCGGTCACATTGGAAGCAGGAAGCCGACGCGGCGCTCGCTTCCGACTAACACCATACAGCATCAGCAATTCTGCCGCGATTAAGGCCGCGCCCGGCTCGGGAGCGGCGTTTGCCGAGGCAACCGGCGCGGGCGGCGGTGGCAGGTGGTCCCGCCAAACCGTGTAATCGGCGGCGTTGATCGCCCGGTCGGAGTTGCCGTCCGCAGCGTAGTTGGCGCCCCCGTAGCTGGTGCGCCATTCAGTGTAATCGTCGGTGTCGACGTCGCCGTCGGTGTCGTAGTCGCCTGGCATGAGGTACATCAATGACGCGTCGGCGTCATCGTCGGCGTGCGTCTGCTGCAGGTCGAACGACGGGTCGTAGGCAGGCGGCGCCGGCCCGACCGAATCGACGCCGAAGGTCACCTCCATGTCCGCGGGCAACTCGCCCGAATGGTTCATCCCATTAAGGCCGACCTGTAGGTACAGGTCCGCCGCTCCAATCGCTGTATTGGGAATCAGCGAGAACGACGCGATGAGCCAGGACTCGACACCCGACGAGTCGTCGCAGTAGTCGTCCTTGGCGTCGCAACTCCCACCGAACCCATCGGCGGTGGCCGAGTCGATCGTGAAACCCTGCAGCCCAGCGACCCCGCGATTGAACGCTACGGGAAGGTTGGCATCGACGTCCACCAGTCCCTCCGACGAGTCGCTGACATACTCGAAGCGTGATCGAGTCGTGGTCAACACCGGGTTGTAGACCTCAATCGACGCGGCATCCACGTCGAACCCTGTCGACGCCGAGACGATGTTCAGCGAGAAGTTGGTCAGCTGCGTGCTTCCGGCTGTCTGGGGGCGGCCCCACACGTGCACCCGGAGCGGTGTGCCGTCAACCGCGTACCCGCTGGCGACCCCCGGGCCCGTTGGGGACGAATCATCGAGCGACAGCCAGAACTGGGCAGGCGCTGCTTGTGCGCGTACCGGTCCCCAAGGGAGGCAGCACAACAGCAGCAGTACGGGCCGCCAGCACATCGGGTGTCGACACCAGGGGGGATTCGTGAACCAAGAAAGCACCGGATCCGCCCATTCTAGGCCGAAACCTGAGATTCCTCCAGAAAGTATGGCGGGGTCCGTGTCCGTTTGTTGATGGGCTGGTTGAGGGGCAAACCGCCAGGAATCCCGATGGATCGTCGACACAGCCAGCCACGACCTGACCTTTGGAGGCCCCCTGTCGGTGCGCAGATGCGCCGCCGGGTTATACTGAGAGGCGGTCCCTGGCCCCGGGTAACCGCCTCTCAGCCTCCCATGCTTCTACTCCGCCCCTTATCCGCCTGCGTGAGAGCCATCGCGGCCCTGGCCGCCCTGCTGGCTACCGGCGTGTCGTACGCCCAAACGCCGGGGGTGCCGGAGATTATTACGTCGTCGTTTTTGTTCCAAGCGCCCGAGGACGTTCTATTCGCCGACATCGGCGGGTTGGTCCCCGGCCAGGAGCACGACCAGTACCTGGTAGGCGGTCCGGTGAACCTGGATGGCCGCCTGGACCTGAACTTCATCAACGGTTACCAGCCAGCCCTGGGCGATGAGGTGACGCTGATTCTTGGAGGTGGCGGGATCGACGGGCAGTTTGCCTCGTACCTGTTCACCTCGCCACCTCCTCCTGACGTGGCGGCACAGTTGGTCTACGACTCCAACGAATTCCGGGTGCAGTTTGTCGCGCCGAACGGGGATGTCGCGTTGCAGTCACCCCAATCGGTGGTGAACTGGTTTGTCGGCGAGAACTGGACCAATGGGCTGACTCCGACCTCAACGGACCTCATCCGCCTGACCAACATCCCAGGCGCCGAGAACCAGGTTGTCCAGGTTGGCTCCCCCGCCGGCGGCCAGGCGTCCGCATTCGTCCACGAACTGTTCATCGAGGGTGACGGCCCGCGTGTCATGACGCTGCGGGTCGACTCGTCCGCCGCGACGCTGTCCTCGTCTCGTGCGATCAACGTCATGTCGAACGGCGTACTGGACATCAATCAAGGGCGCGTCGTGACGAGCGAGCTCAACCTCCGCCCCGGCGGCGCTGTCCGCATGCGGGGCGGCCAGCTAGTGACCGGCGCGGCCACCGTGAACATCGCCTCGGAGTTCCTCGGAAACGGCGAGATTACTGGTCTCGTCAGCGTCGCCAGCGGCGGCTTGGTGAGCCCGGGCGATGTGCGGACCGGCATCGGCGAGTTCCAGATCCAAGGCGACTACCAGCAGTCCACCGGCGGGGAACTGCACATGGACGTCTTCGAGAACACGCCGGGCGAGATCGACCACCTGGACGTCGCCGGGCAGGTTGAGCTGGGCGGCTCGCTGATGGTTGATTTCTCGCAGCTTAAGGCGCCGGTCCCCGGCGAAGAGTTCGAGCTGATCAGCGCGGGCGACCTGATGGTCGAGAAGCAGTTTGACCAGGTCGACATCGACGGCCTGCTGCCGTTCGACATGTTTGCCGCGCCGCAGTACAGCACCACCAGCATGAGCATGGTCATCGCCGAGACCGGCGACATGAACTTCGACGGCTCGTTCGACAAAGATGATGTCGATCTGTTCGTGCTGGCCCTCCGCAACCGGGACGCATACTTTAACTACGACCTCGACGGCTATCCGATAGGCTTCTCGGCCGACTACACCGGCGACACCAACGCCAACGGCCACTTAGACTTCGGGGACATCGATCTGTTTGTCGCCAAGCTGCCCAGCCCCGCCGCCGAGTACGCGGCCGTGCGGCTCGGCCTGATTGCTGTTCCCGAGCCAGGCTCGGCAGTGCTCGCCGCGTTGGCGGCCGCTCCGCTCGTCGGTCGCCGGCGGCGTATGAAGGGATCGAGCCCGCCGATGAGCCGTGGTTTCACACTCGTGGAGCTGCTGGTGGTGATCGCCATCATTTCGGTCTTGATCGCGTTGCTCTTGCCGGCGGTCCAGATGGCCCGCGAAGCGGCCAGGAGGAGCACCTGCAAGAACAACCTGAAGCAGCAAGGACTCGCGCTGCTGCTCCACCATGACCAGCGGGGCAGCCTGCCGCCGGGGACGCTCCTGCCAAGCCGGAGTCAGGACATCGGCGCCCCGTGGCGCGTGCTGGTGCTGCCCTACCTTGAGCAGGAGCCCCTTTTCGAATCGATTTCTGCCGTCGAGGACAAGCGTGCGTCCGACTATGGCGGGATGCGTAACACTGGTCCACGTGAAATGGAGCTCAACGTATTCCGCTGCCCAAGCCAGCCAACGCTAGACGGTAGCAACGTCACCTCCCACTACGATGCAATCGCCGGCGCCGCCGGGGATGTCGGCGCCTGGACCGCGGGCGAGGCGACCTGCGGCGACATCATGCAGAACGGTGTGATGTACCCGGAGAGCCGGGTGAAGATCTCACGCATTACCGATGGGACCTCCCACACGCTGGCGGTGGGCGAGCGGACCTACATTTTCCACCACTGGCTGCACGGCGCGAACTGGGCCGGCAGCGGGGGAAACTACAGCCGCATTTGCATGGGGTCTTCTCGCAACGTGGTCTACCCAATCAACGCCACACGCGATTCGTTCGGCTACGCCCTCATCCACCACGGCGCCCCCGGCGAGCGAAAGCTCCCCCTCAACGACCTGGAGTTCGCCAGCGAGCACCCCGGAGGCGCCAGCTTCCTGATGACCGACGGCAGCGTCCAGTTCCTGCAGGAGGATCTGGACATCAACATCTTGCGGGCGCTCGCCACCCGTGATGGCGACGAGGTCGTCCAGCGGGACTAGGCCCTCCCAGCCGCAATAACCGGCGCCACCGGCGACGAATCGGACGGGCATCGCCCTGTTCGTTTGACCCCGCCCGGAGCCAAGCGAGAATGGGGTAACCCCAGGAATCTTGCCGTGCTCCGCTGCTTCTCGTTGACGCTCTGCCTCGCCCTGGCCGCCGCCACGGCCCGGTCCGCTACTATCCAGATGAACGATGGTCGGACCCTCACCGGCGACATCGGCCAGACTTCGGGCGTAGCAGACGACCCAACCCGGCCCTCCCCGTCGGCGGGCGAGGTCAAGGTCACGCCGATCCTGATCATCGACGACGGGCTCCGCCGCACGTTCGTCAACAAGTTCCGCGTGCGCGAGATCCTCGACGCGCAGCGTGAGAAGCCAATCGTGATCGACGTCTGGCAGGACCACGCCGAGCACGGCGGCATGGTCGGGGCGGTCGGCCGCCAGCTGCGGGTCACGCCGTTCGACGAGTTCGGCCGCCGGATCTACGAGATGCAGGCCGCCGGCGGGTCGATCGCGGTCGTGCAGGGCGTGACCGAGGTGACGCCCACCTACACCCGCGTGCGTGGCCTGAACGCCGAACCGCGGAGCTACGTCTGGGACCAGCGGCTGGCGACCAGCAGCATCCCCCGCGAGACCCTCAGCAGCATCCTGCAGAACGCGGTCCCCGAGAACAACCCCGACGCCCGGCTGCAGATCGTCCGGCTCTACCTGCAAGCCGAGCGGTACATCGACGCCCGGCGAGAGCTGGAGGGCGTGCTCGAAGACTTCCCTCAGCTCGAGGACCTGCGTGACGAGCTCCGGCAGCTCCGGCGGCTCGGCGCCAAGGCGGTCCTGGACGAGATCGAACTACGCCAGGCCGCCGGGCAGCACCAGCTCGTGCGGGCGCTACTTGAGAACTTCCCCGCCTCGGAGGTCGACGGCAAGACGCTCGAGCGGGTGCGCGAGATGCTGGTCGCGCTCGACGAGCAGGACGCACGCGTCACGCGGACGCACGAGTTGCTGGGCCAGCTTGTCGATTCCATCAGCGAGCCCGCCGTCAAGCAGGTCGCCGAGGAGATCCAAGCCGAGATCACCCAGGAGCTGAACGCCGCCTCGCTGCAGCGCATGACCGCGTTCCTCAACCTCGCCGACGGCGACGCCCTCGACGCCGACCGCAAGGCGGCGCTCGCCATTAGCGGGTGGCTGCTAGGCGCCAACCAGGCGACCGACAACCTGGCCTCGGCGCTGTCGCTGTTCGACGTTAGGACGAAGGTCGTTTCGTACCTCCGCGAGCCCCTGGCCGGCGAACGCGAGAAGCTGCTGATCGACATCCGCGACAGCGAGGCCGGCGACGTCCGCCGTGTGGCCCAACTGCTCAAGCTCATCAAACCCCCGCTACCGCTGCCCGATCCTGCGGAAGATCAGCCCGGCGTGTTCGAGCTGCGGACGCCCATGGGGTCGGGCAAGGGGGACGTGCGCTACCTGGTGCAGCTCCCGCCGGAGTACGACCCGCTGCGTAGGTACCCCACGATCTTCTCCCTCAACGGCGCCGGCTTCACGCCGGAGATGCAGCTGGACTACTGGGCCGGCGGCGCGGGCCCCGACGGCCTCCGACGCGGCCAGGCCATGCGGCACGGGTACATCACGGTGGCGGTCGACTGGCTCGAGCCGCACAAGTACTCGTACGACTTCACGACCACCGAGCACCAGGCGGTGCTCGCCGCCTACCGGGACGCCATCCGCCGCCTGTCGATCGACACTGACCGCGTCTACCTATCGGGCCACGACATCGGCTCCGAGGCGGCCTGGGACATCTCCCTCGCGCACCCCGACCTGTGGGCAGGCGTCATCCCGGTGCTGGCCGCGGCCGACAAGTACATCAAGTTTTACACCGACAACGCGTCGTACCTGTCCTGGTATTTCGTGTGTGGCGAGCTGGACGGGGACAAGATCGAGCAGAACGCCTACGAGTTCGACCAGTACCTGAAGCCGAAGATCGACACCACCATCGCCGAGTTCCTCGGCCGCGGGCATGAGCCGTTCACCGACGAGATCCAGCGGCTGTTCGACTGGATGGGCCGCAAGACCCGCCCCAACGCGCCCGAGGAGTTCGAGGTGCACTCGATGCGTCCGTCGGACAACTACTTCTGGTGGGTCGAGTTCCAGGAGCTACCGGAGAAGTCCATGGTCGCCCCCAGCGCCTGGCCGCCCGGGCGCGGCGTTAAGGCCGCGCGGCTGCGGGGCCGGCGGTACCCCAACAACAAGCTCGGCGTGTTCGCCCAGGCCGGCAAGACCACCGTCTGGCTGTCGCCGGACCTGGTGGACTTCGACAAGCCGATCGAGATCGAGATCAACAACCGCCGCGTCACCGACCGCAAGAACCCCATCGGGCCCGACCTCCGGGTGCTCTTGGAGGACGCGCGGACCCGTGGTGAACGCAACCGGCCCTACTGGGCGAAGCTCGAGCACCCTTAGCCGGCCTACTGCCCCGCCTTGTTCAGCACCACGCCGGTGATGAACCACCCATCGTCCTCGGCGGTGACCGCACGCGCCGAAGGGCCGAAGTACCGCCGCGCCAGCTCGAACGACGGCAGCTGGCTGCCATCAATCCGCTGCCGGCGGACGATCGACTTCTCCAGCTCTTCCGGCGTGGTCAGCACCCGGTTCAGCAGCTGCGCGAAGAAGGTCTGCCCCTCGGGCAGGCGGCCCTCACGCATCAGCTCGTAGGTCGGGCGGATGGTCTCGTCGTTGCGGGTGAACGAGAAGCTGCAGCGGGGCTGCTGGGTCAGCTGACCCAGCTCACGCATCGCGGCCTGGTAGTCGTAGCTGCCGGCGAGCGACTCGGTGGGGTCCACGCCGAACACCGCCTGCTCCAGGAACTCCACGTCCGAGGCGATGATCAGGTGGCCGTTGTGAACGCACACCGCGGCGCGGCGGAGGAATTCTTCTTCGGCCGGGTCGGACGCGGCCGAGTCGATCGGGCTGATGAGCCCGCCGCCCAGCGGCACGGTGACCGCGGTCTCGTCCTCTGGGAGGATCTCCCAGTACTTCACGCCGCGGACCTCCTGCAGGATGGCGCCGTCGGTGTCCATCCACTTGTCGATCGGGTCCTGCAACGCGGCCGGGTTGGTGGCCTCGATGACAAACAGGAACCGCTCGCAGTCCGTGGTGATCGGCAGCTGGTAGTCCGCCATCCGGGTGACGCGGTCGCCCAGGTGCGCGATGATCTGCTCCCGCACCTTGATCTGGGGGCCAAACTCGTCGCGCTCAAACCCCTCCAGCGTGTAGCGGAAAGCGCCCTCGTAGCCCGACATCGCGTCGAACACGCTTTCCAGGTTCTCGAAGCCGTTCTGGATGTCGATGCTGAAGGTGCTGTAGTTGGCCGTGCTGCGCGGCGCCCACCGCTCAACGTCCAACGTCGCGACGTTCGGGGTCTCAGCCATCCGCATGCCGAGCTCGTAGCGGTCCTTGGCCGGCTTGCCTTCGGCGCCCGCCTTCGGCGGCGCGTAGACGGCCGTGCGGTGCACAAAGTCTTTCACGGCGTCAACCGCCACCTCCACGTGCCCGCCAACGCCCTCGATGGCGTCGAAGCCCTGCTCGCGGAGGATGGTGAGCGTGTCCTTCTTGTCGGCCAGCGCGGGCTTCGCCTCGCGCGACCGGCGGGCCAGGTCGTACTTGAACGGCGCGAGGAACCAGCGGGCGTCGGGGCCGCCGTCGTACGCCTGCTCGCAGCGCTGCATCGTCTTATCGAAGGCCGGGTTGCTCGACAGCGCGGGCGCCCCCTGCCCTGCGATGCGGGCCAGGACCGCCTGGGCCTCGGCGGGCGTCTCGACGAAGCAGATCAGGCCGCCGGACTCGAAGAGCACCAGGTCCTCGCGGTCGATCTTGGCGTCCTCGTCCTGGGGCAGCTGGTACACGGTGCCGGCGGCGCCGCCGAGGTTCATCGTGCTCTTCTTGGCGCCGCGTCCGGTCAGCGCGGCGTCGACCTTGCGGATCAGGGCGTCCGCTTCGGCCCGCTTGCCGTCCGGGTCGATCAGCAGCACGCTGACGGCCCGCTTCCCTTCACGGTGCGCGACGCCGATCGCCAGCTCGCCGCCCGCCGCCGACATGACGTCGTCCAGCGAAACGCCGAGCGTGTCGCGGACCTCGCCCAGCCGGTCGAGCGACTGCCGCCGGATGTGTTCGGCGAACGGCTTGAGCGTTTCGTCCTGGGCCAGCAAGCCGATCTGCGTGCGGGAGAACTTCTCGTCAAACGCCGGCGTGTCCGGGAGCGACAGCCAGAACACGGTCTCGGCGGGGAACACGTCCTGGGCGGCCGGCG
Organism: Posidoniimonas corsicana; assembly: GCF_007859765.1. Classification (NCBI taxonomy): domain Bacteria; kingdom Pseudomonadati; phylum Planctomycetota; class Planctomycetia; order Pirellulales; family Lacipirellulaceae; genus Posidoniimonas; species Posidoniimonas corsicana. Next base: position 418,521 of record NZ_SIHJ01000001.1, on the reverse strand, counting down.
CCGCCAGCGACGGGGTGGACGCCAACACCGCGATTCCGACCGCACCCAGCGTCGACCAGAGCTTCAAGGGGAAGGTGCTCAAAGGTTTGCTCCAGAGATAGTGGCTCGCGTGGGCCCCTGCGGACGCCGTTCAGCGCCGCGATCGCCCGGCAGGAAATCGGGAGGGCGGTTGGGGGCGGGCGGCGGGCGTGGGCCCGGGGATCCGCCCGGGCACAAAACCAGCCACCCTCCATCATCGACGGCTGAATCTGCAGCCTGCAAAACTGGCGGGTCGCGCGTCGCGGCTTTGCTAGCAGGAGTTACCGCCAGGGCTCCTGCCGATGGAGCGAGCGGCGCATCCGCGACATCCCGCGACCGTTAAGCAGGGCAATATACACGGGGTCTGCAGGTGGAGAAAGCGCCGGCCCGCACGCGGCGGCTGACTGGATTCGACCCACCCGATTGACCGAATCTGCTTGACGGGCCACACAGCGCGTCTTAGCTTTTAGGTGTGCGGAATACCCGCAAGCTTGTTTCCTCCATCTGAACGCGAGCAATCCCGACAATGGCAGCATCCCCGTGGCAGGCCGACAACCCGTACGCCTCGTTTGGTACCTCGGTGGCGGACTCGCCGGCCGATGCACGGGCGGCCTTCATCCGCCGCACCTACATGCACCTGACCGCCGCGGTGTACGCCTTGGCGGCGATTGAGTGGTTGATCTTGTCGTCGGGGGTTATGGACAACCTGATGCCGGCGTTGATGGGCAACGGGACCATGCTGGTGCTGCTGCTGGGCTTCCTCGGTGTGTCTTGGCTCGCCAACCGCTGGGCCAACTCGCAGGCTTCGGTTGGGATGCAATACCTGGGGCTCTCGCTGTATGTCGTCGCGCAGGCGGTGATCTTGGCGCCGATGCTGTACTTCGCTCAGGACATGACCATCAACACGGGCGTGGCCGGCACGCTGGGCGTGGTGCCCGCCGCCGGAATCGCCACGCTGGTGCTCTTCGCGGCGCTGACCGGCGTGGCGTGGTTCTCCGGGGCTGACTTCTCGTTCCTGGGGGGCGTGCTGTCAATCGCCACGATCGCGGCCATCCTGCTCGTATTCGCCAGCCTGATCTTTGGCTTCAACCTCGGGGTGTTCTTCAGCATCGCGATGATCGCGGTGGCGGCGGGCTACATCCTGTACGACACATCCAACGTGATGCACCATTACCAACCGTCGCAGCACGTCGCCGCTTCGCTGGCGTTGTTTGCTTCGGTGGCGCTGCTGTTCTGGTACGTGCTGCGGCTGTTCATGGCGCTCTCCAGCCGCGACTAGAGCGCCCGCCCACCAGCCGGACTTTTGTCCCTTCTGGCGCTATCGATTCTTAGGGACAAAAGTCGGGCGACACATCCGGCCTGAGCAGCGGTTTATCCCTTGTTTTTAAGGGTGGTCCGATCAAGGCGGGGGCTTAGGGGTTTGAGTTTTGTCCCACCGATGCGCGCGATAGGGACAAAAGTCGGAACGCGTCCAAGCCACGTGGACGCAGAGTTCACTCCGCCTTCAATTGGACCACTCGGGGTGGCCGGTTTCGACTGAAAACTCGTGAGAAAGCCCCGGTCCCTAAGTCGCCGCAGGCTTACTCGCGGCTGCCGGCTTCGGGCGGCGGTCCCGCCACGCGGGTGACCCACAGGAACAGCAGCCCGATGATCCCCTGAAACACCATCGCCATGCCGATCGGCGTGGTCCAGATCAGGACCTTCAGCCACGGCGCCCTGGCTTGATTGAACGCCTCAACGCGGTCGGCGGCCTGCTCGTCCACCATCGACCACGCGGCGACCGATGCGATCACCGGCCCGAGCACGACCAGCAGCAGCCCCACCAGCAGCGAGATCACACACGCACGCCGCAGCCACGGGGGGGGATTCATCGAACGGCGTCCTGGCCCGGCCGGGCGTCTGCTGAGGGGTGAGGGAGCGGGCTAGACCGCACCGGCTTCGGGGACTGCCTGGGACTGCGAAGCGGGCCAGGCGCAGGCGGCGCCTTCGGCGGCGGCCTCGACCAGGGCGGCCGCCATCGCCTTCCGCTCGGGGCAGCCGTGGCAGCTCCACCACTCGGCGGCCTTCTCGCTAGACCAGCGGCTGGCCACCGGCAGATCAAGCAGCGCCCGGCGCAGCTGCTCGACGGTCTGAAAGCGGTCCTCCGGGTCCTTCTCCAGGCACCGCATCACGACCTCGTTGAGCGCCTCGCTGATTTCCGGCTTGACCTCCCGCAGCGAGTCGGGCTGCTCCGACGCGTGCGCTACGATCACCTTGACCGACTGCTTGTACGGGAACGGGTAGCGTCCCGAGAGCAGGTAGTACAGCACGCAGCCAAGCGAGTAGATATCGCTGCGGGCGTCGGCCTCGCGTTCGCCGGTCGCCTGCTCCGGCGACATGAACATCGGCGAGCCGGTGATCGCGCCCTCCTGCGTGAGGGTCGCGTCGGCGCCCGAGAACGACGGCTTCGCCAGCCCGAAGTCGAGCAGCTTCGCCACGTCGAACTCGCCGCCGCGGTACGCGCAGAAGATGTTGGCGGGCTTGATGTCGCGGTGCACCAGGCCGGTGTTGTGCGCCTCGGCCAGCGCCTTGCAGACCTGCTCGATCAGGTAGACGCACCGCTCTGGGGGAAGCGGGCCATACTCGTCGACCAGCTCGCCGATGTTGTGCCCTGGCAAGTATTCCATCACGTAGTAGAAGGTGCCGTCCGGCGTGCTGCCGTAGTCGTAGATGTCGATCGAGTTCCAGTGCGACAGCTTGGCCGTCGACCGCACCTCGCGCTCGAACCGGGCCAGCGTGAGCGGGTCGCCCGCCTTCTCCGGCCGAATGATCTTCACGGCGCACGGGCGTTTCATCATCTGGTGCTCGGCGAGGTAAACCTCGCCCATTCCGCCGGAGCCCAGCTTGCGGCGGAGCACGTACTGGCCCAGCCGCTTGGCCTCGAACGCCTGCAGGCGGAGCGTGTTGATGGTGTGCACGCCGATCACGCCGATGGCCACCATCGCGATCATCAGCAGCGCCTGCTCGGTCGCGTAGTTCTCGAATTCCGGCAGCTTGACGCAGTGCTGGAAGCCGGGGCAGGCAAAACGCTGCATCAGGATCACCGCGATCGGCGCCAGGCCCATCGGGCCGATCACCGCAAACGCCCGCCGCCACGAGTTCGGGATGAAGATCGCGTAGGTGAAGATCAGCATCGTCCACGGCACTAGGATCACCGGCAGGTGCCCGCCTTCTGGCAGGTTGGCCATGTGGTGCAGCTTCTGCTGACTGAGCACCAGGAAGAACAACGCCGGGTCGCCAAACACCAGCAACTCGGCGATCCGCAGCCGCGTGAGCGTGAAACCCTGGCCCCAAGTCAGGTAAGACCACAGCACGCCCATCAGCACCGTAACCAGGGTGTGCGTTATGAACAGCCAGCGGTGCTCGGAGTCGATCCCCAGCACCAGCCAGCGGGTGAGGAACGCCGAGAACACGCAGAAGAAGATTGCGGCCACCGTCCGCAGTCGGCTGCGCAGGATGTCCCGCGTCTCGCTGCTGAGGTGCGGCGACGACCCCTCGACCAACGCCACCATGCGTCGCGCGGTCTGCCGGACCGCCTCGCGGGTGGAGGTCCGCCCCGCTGGGGGGGACGCGTCGATGGTTTCGGCGTTCTCGAACTGCGACTGAGAGGAAGACATAACCGGGGCGAGGCCGCGGGGGGAGAGAGCTCAGGACGTGGGCCAGCGCCCGGCTGGCGACCACGCTCGCAGCCAGGGCCGCGCACCCTTGCTACGCACCCCATCCTAGACGGTTCGCTCCTGATTGGGCAGCCCGCAGCCCCCTGGGCCGACTAGGCCGCCAGCGAGCGGTGACCGGGCTGCGCCAGGGCGGCGACCGCCTCGTGCGACAGCTGCTCGTAACGGTATTCCCCATTACCTTCCGCCCTGCCCCGCAGCACCACCGTGCCGGCGTGGCACATCCGCGGGAGGAAGTACCAGCCCCGCTCCAGGCAGTCGTCGTCGACGTCCGGTGAGATCAGCACCAGGTCGGTATTGGGCAGCGCATTGGCGACCGCCTCGATCGCGGCGGGCCCGCCGGGCGAGACCCGCACCTTGGCGCCGGTGGCGTTGAGCTCGCGGTGGGCCTGGATCAGCGACAACGGCGTCATCGACTCCGGCCGCTCCTCGAACCAGTCGACGGCCGCGTACCGCACCGTGGCCCCATCCGAGCAACGCTGACACGCCGCCACGATGGTCTTGGCCCGCTCGAGCGAACCGACCCCGACCTCTAGCACCGAGGTGATCTTGAGCCTGCGGACCGAGCGGTAGATCTGGCGATCGGCGACCGGCTTGCTGGCGTACGCGAGAAAAGCAAAGCGAAACCACCCCATAGCGGACATTGCGTCACTCCCTGACTGCCCTGCCGAGAACGGTTGGCGCACGCTGGGCGCCAATCCGACAACAGGAGTACGATCGACCGTTAGAACCGGTCGCGTGCAGCGGGAGCCGCGCCGCCGTCAAAGTCCACCGTGTCGACTACGGCGAGGCGGGCGGGTCGTCGTCGGAGGCGGACAGCACAATCGGCGTCGCGATGGCGGCGCCGAGCGTCACCATGCCGACGGGGTGCGAGAAGAACTTCTTGCTGCGCTGCACGAAGGTGTTGAGCATGGGCGGCGGACCGGACTGGCCACGCACCGCTGCTTCGTCGGCGACGATCAGCAGGGCTCCCAGGCTCTTCGGCGGCGCGGCCTTGTGATCCCAGACCCGGCAGACCCGCAGCGACTCGCCGGCCTGCAGGCAGTAGACGCCCCGCTTCAGGCCGCGGTAGGCGAATCGCCCCTGCGCGTCGGTGACCGCGGCCACCGGCCGCAGCTTGGCGTTCGCAAGCCAGACCTTGCCGCCCGCGATCGGCTGCCCTTCAGCGCCAAGCAGCTGCCCCTCGAACAGGCCTTCCTTGTTGAGAGCTAAATCCTGCGCGGCCGCAGCGACAGGCTTGGCTGGATCGACACGCTGGGCAGCAGGTTCTGCGCCGCACACCAGGGGCGCCGGAGCGCCGAGTGTCACCGCCATCAGGAAGGCGAACATCCGTTTCGCAATCGGGGGCATCGTTTCACCTCAGTGATACTAACGCGGCCACACGCCCGCTCCTCGGGCGATTGCGACGGATGGTAGCGGAGATTGCTTACCGCAAAAAGACCAACCCCGTAGAGCGGACCCGGCGGTTGCCCGCCAAGAACGCCCCACGGGGCTGATTGTTCGTGCCTGCCAGCGGCCAGCTACGGGCTCGCGGGGGGATCGTCGTCGGCGGCGGCGATGCCGACCGGGATGGCGATCGCCGCGGTTACAGCGGCGGCGGACATCAGCGGGTAGTTCTGCACAAAGCCCAGCAGGCCGCCCTGGCCGGTCACCACGTCAGAGCCGGTGACGATCAGCGCGCCGTTGCGGGCGTGCGGGGGAGCGGCCTTGCCGTCCCAGCAGCGGAAGGACTGCTTCTGATTCATCGCCACGACGTCGTACTGGCCGGTCTTGAGGCCCTTGACTGCGAAGCGGCCCTGCTTGTCGGTCTTCGTGACGGCGACCGTCTTGCCGCCCGCGTGCATCGCGACGTCAACGCCAGCGACGGCGGCGCCCTGGGCGTCGACGTACTGGCCGACGAACACCCCGCCGGTGCGGAGGGCGACATCGCCCTGCGACGCGGCCTTCGGCTGGGCGGCCATGGCTGACTGCGGGAGCATCATCCCGACGGCGGCCACCATCGCGGCCAGCTGCTGGATCGTCTTGATCTTCATCGCTACCTTCCTGAGATTTTGAGCCCTTAACTCTTGGTGCGAAGAAGCCGGGATGCGGCGCCCCGGCGTGTCGAGATCTGCACCTAGCAGCTTGTGTCGGCCCGCAGCGGCCGGCGGCTTGAGGGATTTGCTCAAGTTCTCGCCGCGTACGCCCGCGGTCTACCGCTTGGTGAGCCGGGCCCACTGCTGGAAATGCCGCGCGAGTTTGCCGTCGACGCCAGGCAGGGCCGACTCGAGCCGCTCAGACATGCGTCCCGGCGGCTCGCCGCGGCGGATCGCATTGAGGAATGACCACAGCTGCTGGGCGGCCGCGGGCGGACCGTGCAGCAGGAAGTGCGTCCAGGCCCACGCCGAGCGGTAGTCGCCCGAGGTCATCTCGGACAGGTCGCGTTTCTCTTCGAGTCGGTCGAGCCGCTCCACCAGACCAAACCGCAGGTCCCAGTGCAGCAGCTTCTCGTGAGGGTTGCCGAACGCCCTCTGGTCCTTGGGCATCTCGAAGTACTCGGCGAGGCCCTCGTCGAGCCACAGCGGCACCATCGCCAGGTCGGCGTGCAGCAGCGCGTGCGTGCACTCGTGCCGGAGGTCCACCGCCAGTTCCTCATCGCGGTACGCGAACACCGTCGAGCGGCCGCTCTGGCGGACAAACAACGCGCGGCGGTAGGGCGTGCCGGGGAATCGGCGGCGGAGGTAGTCGCGGTGCTGCCGCTTGTCGGAGAGCAGCTCAATGTCGATCGGCTCTGAGCACGGCTTGAGGGCCAGCACGCGGCGGAGCTCGAGCTCCAGTGCGGGCAGTTCGTTAAGCAGTGCGGTGGTAGAATCGAGCGGAAAGGTCGCCCGTACCTGGAACGGCCCGAACTGACACTGGTCGACCCACGACGATGCGGCCGCCGCCGCGCCGCGGGACGCCACCAGGCACCCCGCCGCCGCGGCCAGCCACGCGCGTCGAGTGACAACCGCCATCAAGCCGCCTTCCGCCAGAAGGACCACGCGGACTTCCTGGCCGGGCGGACCTGCGTTGCGCCGGCAGGCACCTCCCTTCCCGCGGCGGCGAGCGATGGGTTGCCAGAGCACCAGGCGATGGCGGCCTCCTCGCCGGCCAGCTCCTCAGCGCGGCGGAATGCGTCGAGCATCTTTGGTCGGCGGGACCGCGGCCCGTGGGCGTCGGTCGCCAGGAAGTGCACCAGGCCCCGGGAGCACATGCGTTCAGCCATCGCCCGGGGGGCGTCGCCGAAGGCGCCGGTCAGGCTGCCGGCGGTGACCTGCATCAGGCAGCCGAACTCGACCAGCGGCTCCACAAGCCCGGGCTGGGCGAGGATGCCGCGGTTGCGCTCGGGGTGCGTAAGGATTCCTGTGATCCCGTGGGCCACCAACGCCTCGAGCACGGGCTCGAGTGGCTGGTAGAGTTCGTGGGGCAGTTCCAGCAGGACGTGCCGGCGGTGGTCGCCAACACTCAGCACCTCACCGCTCTGCAGCTTGTCGATCAGGCCGTCGTCGATCCGCACGTCGGCGCCCGGGAGCACCTTCAGCGGCGTTCCGTTGGCCCGCAGCAGTTCTTGGAGCTCGACCGCACGCACGCGGATCTCATCGCCGAGGTTGTGCGAGAATGCGCCGAGTTGGTGAGGGGTCACGACAACCGTTTCGATCCCCTCGTCCACCGCCAGCAGCGCCATGGCGAGCGAGTCCGCGTTATCGCGGGCGCCGTCATCGATGCCCGGCAGCATGTGGCAGTGGATGTCGACAAAGTTGGGCGGCATGGCGTACCCAAGGTGGGGGGCGGTGGCAGGACGGCGGCGGAGTATAGGGGCACGCCGCCACAGGTCAAGACAAACCACCGCCGGTCCGCCGGCTCCGCTACACCATCCCCAGCGGCCAGTCGGTCAGCAGCTGAACGCCGGTCTCGGTGACCAGGTAGTTCTGCTCCAGACGCATCCCGGCCCGCAGCTCTTCGTGATACAGCCCAGGCTCGGCGGTGAAGAAGTCGCCCGGCTTGAAGGTGTCGTCCCAGTTGGGGTTCAGGTGGGGACCCTCGTGCGGCGCCAGGCCAACGCCGTGGCCTAGGTGGTGGTTGAAGAGCCACGGCGCCGCGTCCGCGAGGAGGTGGTTCACCTGCTCGAACAACGCCTTGCAGCTTGCGCCCGGCGCGACGGTCGACTCCACCAGCGCGAACACCTCGCCGATCAGATCCCACGCCTTCTGCTGCTGCGGCGAGGGGTCGCCCCCGACTGCTAGCGTGCGGGCGTTATCCGAGTAGTAGCCTCGGAACCCGACGCCAAGGTCCAGGATGTAGAGCTCGCCCGCCTCGCACTTGCGGTCGCGCGGCGGCCCACCGCGGCTGCACGCCTGGAAGTCCTGGCCGAAGTAGGTGAGCGGCTCGCCCAGCGTTTCCACCGCGACCGAGTGCAGCTCGCGGTAGACTTCCAGCTCGTTCACGCCAGGCTTCACGATCTGGCGCGCGGCGCGGTACATCGCCTCGTTCGCCTCATTCGCCCGGGCCAGCATGCGGAGCTCGTCGGGGTCCTTCTGGCGGCGGAGCGCAAAGACCACGCTGTCAAAGTCCAGCCAGTCGTCGGACCACGACCGGGTCAGGTGGTGGCTTGCAGCGGAAAACTCACAGGCGACCCTGCCCGTCGGCGGCGCCAGGTGGTCGAACAACGTGGCCACGCTCGCGACAATCTGGTCGGGAGCGTCCCGCATGGTTGATAGCAGCTTCTCCTCATAGCCATGCACCTCATCCGCCGCGGCGGAGATTTTTACCTTCCGGCTCGGCAGCACCAGCACCGTGCGGCCCTGGGCGTCGATCGCGGCTAGCACCGGGAACAATGGGCCCACGTAGCCCCCGGTAAGCCACTGGACTGACTTGGACCGCGATAGCACCACGAGGCCAACCCCCAGGCGATTCATCTCGGCAAGGAGGCGTTGCTGCCGGCCGCGGCAGGCGTTGAGGTCGACGTCCCAGGGGTTAGACACGGTTCTGCGGTTCCGTAACGGGGCTGTAGCGAAGCATGAAGAACGGCCTCTAGGGATACCTGATCAGGCGATTCGCGACTACCGCCGCGACCGCATTCCAGTAGCCAAGATCGCCCTCTTTGCGTCCCAATCCAGGATCCATGATCTCTTATTGAGACGGGCACCCACTCCGTACGACGACCAGGCGTTCTTGCTAAGCGGGATAAAGGACGCAATCCCGCCATTTCCGCAAGCTAGCATCCACGGCCACCGGGATTGCATCGATTGGCGCCGGACTTGCAGAAGGGGATTCGGTCGCGTCACGCGGCAAGCACGGCAGCGAGGTAGGAGCCTCGCTCGGAACGCAAGGATTAACAAGGAGACGATGGCTGATGTTAGTTCTCAGTAGAAAAGCGAACGAGTCCATCCAGATCGGCGACAACGTGACGGTTGAGATCCGCCGGATCGCCGGAAACCGTGTCACCGTAGCCATCAACGCGCCGCGCGACGTCCGCATCCTGCGGGGAGAGCTGAAGCAAGCGGCCACCGAATTCGAGGTCGATCTCGTCGAGGAAGGCTCCGGAGAACCGGACGACGCCTACACCGTCGAGCACGCCCGACTGCCCCTGCCGCGGCTTCACTCGGCGTATGCCGACAACCGCGCCCAAGCGGTCGGTTAACGACCTACCCTAGCTCGACGCCGCACCACGGCGGGCGGAAAGCGACCGCATGCAATCCGCCCGCGCACGGTCGATTGCCCCACGATTCTACGTTGGGGCAATCGGCCCTGCGGCGAATGCGAGCTAGCACCCCGTGCGAGTTTTCGCACTGTCACCTCATCAGGTATTTCTAGCCGCCGGCTTCAATATTGACCCGCCGGCGTGATTGCTAGTAGAGTCCCGCGACGCCGCTCATGGAGCGGTCGCCCCAGCTTCGTAGCTAGGCCTGGTCGCGAGCCTTCTGTGTCCCACCCAATCAGAACCCAACCGCTCCATCTGCTGTGGTTGGTTTGCGCCGCGATGTTGGTCGGCTGCGCTGGGGGAACGCAGTGGGTCTCCCTGCGTGAGTCACCGCAAAACCCCCTCGCAACGCGGATGGACGCGTTGTCGCCGATGGGCGCTCGGCCCTCGGCACGCACGGAGCAGCTGCTCCGCCAGCTCGACCTGCTCGGCGAGCTCTCCGGTGACCGCCCGGCGTTGATTGCGGCCATCGACAAGCTGTCGACGCCCATGACTCGCCAAGCCCACCGCTACGCAATGGCGGAGCTCGCCTACCTCGGCGCCAGCGAGCAGCGTGATCCGGCCCGCGCGACCGAGCTGTACGGCACCTCGCTCCGCAACGCGTACGCCTATCTCTTCGACGACGCGGCTGCCGTCAGCGAGTTCGATCCGCACTTCCGCGGGGCGTGCGACCTGTACAACCAGTCGCTGGAGGGGCTGCTGAGGCTGGTCAGCAAAGAGGGCCAGCTCCGCCCCGGCGAACGACGCACGCTGAAAACGGCCCACCACGTCTGCTCGTTCAATGTCGTGCTGCGCAGCTCCGGCTGGCACGACGAGGACCTCGACCGGTTCGAGTTTGTCAGCGACTACCAAGTCAACGGCCTCCGCAACCACTTCCACTCCTACGGGCTGGGCGTCCCGCTGATTGCGCTGCGGCGGCGGCACGACACCGAGGACCCGGCCGAGGCGTACATGCCCGAGCGGCTGTCGTTCCCGCTCACCGCGTTCCTCCGCGTGAACACCGAGTCGGCGCCCGAGGACCGCGTCCGCAACGTGAGCCACAACGAGCACGACCTGGTCAACCCGGCCGAACCGGCGCCGGCGTTTGTGCTCGAGCTGCACGACCCGCTCGACCGGCAGACCATCTCCATCCGCGACCGCGTGGTGCCACTTGAGTCTGACCTCAGCACGCCGCTGGCGTACTACCTCAACCAGCCGGCGCTCCGCAAGGACGAGATCTCCACGCTAGGGCTGCTGCGTCCCGACAGCGTGAAGAAGCTGCAGGGGCTCTACATGCTAGAGCCCTACGACCCCCACAAGATGCCGGTGCTGATGGTGCACGGCCTGTGGTCGAGCCCGGTCACGTGGATGGAGATGTTCAACGACCTCCGCAGCGACCCCAACGTTCGCGACCACTACCAGTTCTGGTTCTACCTGTACCCGTCCGGTCAGCCCTTCCAGGCCAGCGCCGCGCAGCTCCGCCAGGACCTCGATCGGCTGCGGGCCGACCTGGACCCGCAACGACGAGCGCCGGCGCTCGATCAAATGGTGCTGGTCGGGCACAGCATGGGGGGCCTGGTGTCGCGGATGCAGAGCGTCGACAGCAAGCGGCTGTTCTGGGAGGCCAACACCGAGCGGCCGTTCGAGTCGCTCATCGCCGATCAAGAGACCAAAGGGACGCTCGCGTCGACGTACTTCTTCCGGCCTAACCCGTCGGTGCGGCGGGTGGTCACGATCGGTTCCCCCCACCGGGGCAGCAAGTTCGCCAACGGCCTGACCACCTGGTTAGGACGCAAGCTGATTGCCGCCCCAATGCGGGCCATGCAGGGTCGGCAGCAGTTGTTCGCGCAGAACCCTGGCTACTTCCGTCTGCACTCGCCGGTCAGTCTGCGGACCAGCATCGATTCGCTGGCGCCCGACTCCACGCTGCTGCCGCCGTTGCTCGACGCGCCCCCAGGACCATGGGTCAGCTACCACAACATCATGGGCGACGCTCCCGAGTCCGGCTGGCGGACGCTGATTGGCAGCGAGGGCGACGGCGTCGTGGCGCTGGACAGCGCCCGCCTAGACGGCTCGCCCCAGCTCGATTCGCAGCTAGTGGTGCCGTCCGATCACCTCACGCTGCACCGGCACCCGCAGAGCATCCTGGAGGTCCGCCGGATCCTGCTCGAGCAGGTCAGCGAGTTGCAGTCGCCGGGCTATGGCTACCCGCGCGTGCAGCTTGCAACCCAGCATTTCGACGGCGATGCCCCGCGGACCGCAGTCGCGCCGGCAGATCGTCACGCCCACTAGCCGACGGGCGCGCTGGAACTGCTAGGCGGATCCCGCCCGCCTTAGCCCGGTGCACCTGGGCAGTCTCAGCAGCGACTACGAGTCCTTGATGGCGCGGCGCACCCTTTCGAACCCGCTTTTCATCTCGCCGGCGGCCAGCATCAACGCCGCAAAGACATTGCCGGCGGCCTCCTCCGTAGCGTCGCGGACCGGCTCGAACTGCTCGCCCAATTGGCCGACTTTGCCCGACAACCGCTCGTACTCGTCGCGGGCCTCCATCCCGGCGAGGTGGATGCGGAGCCTCAGCTCGTCGCGTTCCTGCTGCAGGCTGGCTACCAACTCGCCCAATTGATCGCGTGTGGGCATGTCTACGGCTCCGGATGGGTGATGAGCTGCCGCGCCGAGCAGATTGTATCACAGCGTCGCCGGCCGTCCGCTGGCGGCGATTAGCAGTCACGTGGGGCAAAATGCTCTGGAACGCGTGGCTTTGTCCCGTCTCACCCAGGCTGCGTGGATATTTCAGGCCATTTGCTAGATCTTAACAGGCCCTTCATATAAACTTAATTTATGTATCCCGCACGCGGCGCGCCGCCGCACCGCGTAGTGCAGCCCGCTACCCCCTCCTCCCACCTACTCGCCTACGCCCGTTCGGGCGACGGCGCCCCGGAACAGATTGGCATTCATGACGCAGCACACCCAGTGTCGCCGGCGGACCCTCCAGTTTCAGCGGCTCGAGGAGCGCCAGGTGCTCGACGCGTCGGCGCTCCGCATCACCGAGATCATGGCGTCCAACGAGGACACCCTCAACGACTTCGAAGGGGACGCCGCCGATTGGATTGAGATCTACAACCCGACCACTTCGGCCGTTGATCTCGGTGGGCTGTTCCTTACCGACGACGCAGAAGAACTGAACAAGTGGGAGTTCCCCCAAGGCGCGTCAATCGATCCGGGCCAGTTCCTGGTGGTGTTCGCGTCGGACAAGGACCTCCAGGCGCCCAACGGCGAGCTGCATACCAACTTCAAGATGGGCGCCGACGGCGAGTACCTCGGACTGGTTGCGGCCGATGGCGTCACCGTGATCGACGGGTTTGCGCCGGGGTTCCCCCAGCAGTTCGAGGACGTGTCGTACGGCCTCACCATGACCAGCGTCCCCGAGACGATCGTTGCCGAGGGCGCCCAGGCGCGCGCGTGGGTCCCGACCAGCGGCGTCCACGACGCGTCGTGGATGCAGCCGGGGTTCAACGACAACGTGTTCAACATCCAGGGGCCTTCGGGCTTCGGCTACGAGAACTCCCCGGGCGGCAACCCCAACTTTGTCGGCGAGTTCAACACCGGCGTCCCATCGGGGACCTCGTCGTTGTATGTGCGGGTGGCGTTTGATCTGGACTCGGTCGCGGGGATCGGGCAGCTAACGCTCCGCATGAAGTACGACGACGGGTTTGTCGCGTACCTCAACGGCGTGGAGATCGCTTCGGCCAACGCGCCGGCGTCGCTCAGCTACCAATCCACAGCCACGTCGATCCACGACGACTTCGACGCGATCGAGTTCGTCGAGTTCGACGTGTCCGCCAGCCTGTCAACGCTGGTCGACGGCGAGAACGTGCTGGCGGTCCACGCGCTCAACTTCTCAGCCGGCAGTTCCGACTTCCTCGTCGTGCCGGAATTGGTCGCGAGCCAGTCGTCGATCACGCAGCCCGATCAGCTGGGCTACTTCGAAGCCGCCACGCCAGGCTACGGCAACGGGCAGAGCTTCGCTGGATTCGCCGCCGAGCCGACCTTCAGCGTTCCGCACGGGTTCTACAATTCGGCGCAGCAGGTCGCGGTCAGCACCGAAACCGCAGACGCGATGATCGTCTACACGACCGACGGCTCGACGCCCGCGGTCGACCAGAACCTGAACCCAATCAACGGCCAGGCGTACTCCGGCCCGATCACAGTCAACGGCACAACGACCCTCCGGGCGATCGCCTTCAAGCAGGACTTCCAGCCGTCGTTTGTGCAGGCGGCGAGCTACCTGTTCCTGGACGACATTGTGGATCAGTCGCCCTTCGGCCAGGCGCCGACGGGCTGGCCGAGCAACAACGTCAACGGCCAGTTCCTGGACTACGGGATCGACCCGGAGATCGTCTCGCTGTACGGCGAGCAGGCGGTGAAGGACTCGTTGTCGTCGCTGCCGACCATCAACCTGACCACCGATGTGGCCAACCTGTTCGACTCGTCGACGGGCATCTACGTGAACGCCCAGAACCGCGGCCGGGAGTGGGAGCGTGAGGCGTCGGTCGAGCTGATCTACCCAGACCAGACCGAGGGCTTCTCGACCAACGCCGGGCTGAGGATCCGCGGCGGCGCATCGCGGAACGACGGCAACCCCAAGCACGCGTTCCGCCTGTACTTCCGCAGCGACTATGGCGACGGCCTGCTCAACTACCCGCTGCACGGCGAGGACGGCGCCGACGAGTTCGACGTGCTCGACCTCCGCTCGTCGCAGAACTACTCGTGGGCCAACTGGGGCAACTCAGTCAACGGCCAGCAGAACTCGTTCCTGCGTGAGGTCTTCGCCCGCGACACCCAGGCCGACATGGACCAGCCCCACACCCGCAGCACCTACGTGCACCTGTACCTGAACGGGCAGTACTGGGGCGTGTTCATGACGCAGGAGCGGATCCAGGAGCAGTTCGGCGAGGCCTACTTCGGCGGCGACCCAGAGGACTATGACGTCGTGAAGTCGGACCCGTTCGAGTCGGGCGGCACCGAGATCGCCGACGGCACCGACGTCGCGTGGCGGCAGCTCTTCGAGCTCGCGCAGGGGCTAGCCGACAACCCCGCCGGGGCCGCCAACAACTACTGGACCATGCAAGGCCTCAACCCGGACGGCACACGCAACGAGAGCCTGCCCGTCCTGCTGGATGTCGAGAACCTGGTCGACTACATGATGATCATCTTCTACACCGGCGGGCACGACACCGGCATCTCGGCGTTCTTCGGCAACCAGCGCGCCAACAACTGGTTCGGCATCTACGACCGCGCGGCCGCCGACCAGGGCTTCCAGTTCTTCCTGCACGACAACGAGCACTCGATGGGCGCCGGCGAGATCAACGGCACCCTGCACGGCACGGTGGACATCGACCGCACCGGCCCCTTCAGCGGCGACCTGTACGACGACTTCGAGTACTTCAACCCCGCGTTCCTGCACCAGGACCTGCTGTCGCACCCGGAGTACGTGCAGCGCTTTATCGATGAAGCGCAGGAGTTGATGTTCAACGGCGGCGCGTTGACGGTGGACGCCAGCGTCGCGCGGCTGGACGAGCGGATCGCCCAGGTCGGACCCGCCATTATCGCCAACGCCGCCCGCTGGGGAGACGCCAAGCGATCCACGCCCTACAACAAGTCCGACTGGGACGCGGAAGCCGCCTGGCTCCGCGACACCTACCTCCAGGTTCGCGGCGACCTGGTCATCGAACAGCTGCGTGACGCCGGGCTGCTCAACGAACTGGGCGCGCCGGTCTTCAGCCAGCACGGTGGTGAGGTCACCCCAGGGTTCCCACTGGAGCTCTCTGCTAGCGGCGGGACGATTTACTACTCGCTCGACGGTGAGACCGACCCGCGGCAGGTAGGCGGCGGCGTGAACCCGTCGTCCGAGGTGCTTGCCTACGGCGCGCCAATCGTGCTGACCGAGGATACCACCGTGTGGGCGCGGTTGCGTGAGCCGTCCGGCCAATGGTCGGGACTCGTTAAGGCGACGTTTTCCGTGCCCAGCCTGGCCGGCGACTACGACGGCAACGGAACGGTCGACTCCAACGACTACGCCGTCTGGCGATCGACCTACGGCTCGACGAGCGACCTCCGCGCCGATGGCAACGAGGACAGCGTCGTCGATGCGGCGGACTACACCGTGTGGCGGGACGCCGTGGCGCAGCAGCCGACGGTGGCAGCCCCAGCCTCCGCAACCCCCACAACGGTGACGGGCGACTCGACTATGCTTTCGGTCCTCGGTAGTCTGAGCGCGGGCGAGGGGCAGCTGGTCTACACCTGGTCGGCCACCGGCCCCGCCGCAGTGCAATTCGCCGCGAACGTGACGAACGGCGCCAAAAACACTATCGCCTCCTTCAGCCAAGCGGGCGACTACACCTTCACGGCCACGATCGAGAACCCCACGGCCGAGTCGATCGCCATCAGCTCGGTTGTGGTCACGGTTGAGCAGGCGGTTGCCGGCGTCGTGGTGACGCCGACCGCAGTCTCTGTGGCGGCAGACGCCGAGCTGCAGCTGACCGCCGTCGAGATCGACCAGTTCGGGGCGCCTATTGGCGCTCCGAACGGAGCTGTCTGGTCGATCAGCAGCGGCGGCGGCACTGTCGACCCCGCTGGGTTGTTTACCGCACCCACGTCGGGCGGCCCGGTCACCGTGCTGGTCGAGACCGATTCCGGCGACGCCACCGCCGTGCTGAACGTGGTAGAGCCAGTCGCCCTGTTCGCCGCCAACCAGTCGTTCGGGTCTACTCTGGTCGACTCCACGGGCGGCGCCGCAGGCTCGGTCACCGGTTCGTTCTCATGGGCACAGGGCGTCGACGGCAACGCCCTGCAGCTCAGCGGCGGCCACGCCGAGCTCCGCAACGGCATCGTCAGCGGGCTGGATGACTTCACCATCGCCACCTGGATCAACCTCGACTCCATTGCAACCTGGTCGCGCGTCTTCGACTTCGGCAGCGGCACCAGCACCAACATGTTTCTAACGCCGCAGGCCGGCGGGGGCGCCCTGCGGTTTGCGATCACCACCGGCAGCGGTGGCGGCGAGCAGCAGATCAATGGCCCGGCCATCTCTGCAGGCCAGTGGCATCATGTGGCGGTGACCCTATCGGGCGCCACCGGCACGCTCTACTTGGACGGGGTCGCGGTCGGCGCCAACAACAACATGACCCTCAGCCCGGGCGACCTAGGGTTCACCACGCAGAACTACCTGGGCGACTCGCAGTACCCGGCCGACCCGCCCCTGCAGGGCCGGATCGACGACTTCCGCATCTACGGCGACGCGCTCTCTGCTGAGCAGATCCTGCAGATGGCCGGCGCGGCGTCGGCCCCGCTAGCCGCCGAACCGGTCCTCGCCGCCATGCCGATTGGGGATCCGCTGGGCGAAGGCGAACAGGTCTGGCTTGCCGCCGCGTCCGTGATGAGCAGCGAGAACGCTCCCGCGCTATCAGCGGCAGCCTCGTCGGATGAGATCGAGGGAGCTGACGTCTGGCGGGCCAGGCAGACCACGTTCGCACTGCTCGCAGACGCCCCGCGTGAACCGGAACTGGACGATCTGGATACGGCGCCAAAAGCAGCGCCGGCAGAGAGCAGCACCGACACGGCGCTTGCGGAGCTTACCGAGGACTGGGGCGACGAGCTGCAGGACGCCGACTCGGCGTTGAGCTGATCCGGCTTGCTGTTTGCTGGTGATCTCGCCGCAGGAGAGTGAATCGCTCCGTTCTGTCTAGGGCGGGGCAACACCGCCGCTGCGCACCGCGTTTTCTCTCGCCCACTGGCGATTCTCCGCTATACTGGGCAACGCTCGGCCCGGGTCCGCCCCGCCTGTCGCCATCTCGCCAGGGCAATCGGCAGTCCGGACGCCGACGCAGGTGCGCCTGCAACTCACCTCGACCCAATCCAAGCCGCCCAGCACGAACGGGGCCCCTGATGAACCGCAGCCTAGTGTCCCAGCTCGTTGTGTTTGTGCTGCTGCTGGTCGCGCTGAACTTCTTCTTTCACCTGCACATCTCGATCATCGGCAGCCTGGTGCTAACGCTTGTTCTGTCGCTGGCGATGCGGCTCATGCAGCCGAAGTAGACTCCCCGCGTGCGCGGCCCGTGGCGGGCCGCGTTGCACCGACCACGCCGACGGCCAGCACAATGTTCCCGGTCTTCCGCCCCGAATCCCCCCAGGCGCAGGCGATCTTTGACCTGTTCTGGCTGGTGATGCTGATCAGCGCGGGGATCTTCACGGTGGTGGCGGTGCTGATCATCGTCGCGTTGTGGCGGGGGCGGTCGCGTGTCGAGCTTCCCACCCAGGAGTTCGGCAGCGCCCGGTCCGAGATGTACTGGATGGTGGGCCCTGCGATCGTGGTCGTCTGGATCGCCGCCATCAGCGCCAACCTGATCCTCACGGTCAACGCCGTGCCCGCGATCCACTCACCGCACGACGCGTCGGCGGAGCCGGAGATCACCGTCATCGGTCACCAGTGGTGGTGGGAGGTCCGGCACCACGCGTCCGGCATCGTCAGCGCGAACGAGATCTACATCCCGGTCGGCAAAAGAATCCGCGTGCGGCTTCAGTCGGCCGACGTGATCCACAGCTTCTGGGTTCCCCAGCTGGCCCGCAAGATGGACGCCATCCCGGGGCGGGACAATTTCATCTGGCTCGAGGCAAACAACCCCGGCGGCTACCAGGGGCTCTGCTCCGAGTTCTGCGGCACACAGCACGCGTGGATGAACTTCAAGGTGTACGCCCTGCCGCCCGGCGAGTACGCCGCTTGGGAATCCGCCCGGCTCGCCGCGCCCGCCGACCCTGCCGGCGCCGACGCCACGGCAGGCCAGCGGCTGTTCGGGTCGCTCTCGTGCGTCAACTGCCACGCGATCAACGGGACCGGCGCTGTAGCCACCATCGGGCCCGACCTGTCCCACATCGCATCCCGCAAGGAGCTGGCCGGCGGCGCCCTGGAGAACTCCCCGGAGAACCTCGCCCGCTGGCTAGCGGACCCGCAGGCGATCAAGCCGGGGTGCAAGATGCCCAACTTCCGGCTCACCGAACCGCACGTTCGGCAGCTGGTCGCGTACCTGGAGACCCTCGAGTGAGCACGGCCGTCGCCGAACAACACGACGTCATCGACGGCGGGGCGTCCGCGGGCCTGCTCTCGTGGGTGTCCACGGTCGACCACAAGCGGATCGGCGTGCTCTACATCCTGCTCGCGGTCTTCTTCCTGGTGGTCGGCGGCATCGAGGCGATCCTGATCCGCATCCAGCTGGCGACGCCAAACAACATGTTCTTGTCGCCCCAGACGTTCAACCAGATGTTCACCATGCACGGCACAACGATGGTGTTCCTGGTGGGCATGCCAGTCTTCACAGGGTTCTCCAACTACCTGACGCCGCTGATGATCGGCGCGCGGGACGTGGCGTTCCCGCGGCTCAACGCGATGAGCTTCTGGATGCTGCCGTTCGGCGGGTTCCTGCTGTACTTCAGCTTCCTCACCGGCTCGGCGCCCGACGCGGGCTGGTTCTCCTACGCGCCGCTGTCGACCAAGCCCTACAGCCTGGGCCCGGGCGTCGACTACTGGATTGTCGGCCTGGTGGTGATGGGAATCGGGTCGGTGGCCGGCGCCATCAATATCATCGCCACCGTGCTCTGCCTGCGCGCGCCGGGGATGAGCCTGCAGCGCGTGCCGCTGTTTGTCTGGATCATGCTGATGCAGGCGATGCTGATCGTGGTGACCATCCCGCCGCTGAACTCGGCGCTCGCGCTGTTGTGCGTCGACCGCTGGCTGGGCGCCGCGTTCTTCGAGCCGGCGCGGGGCGGCTCGGCGCTGCTGTGGCAGCACTTCTTCTGGATCTTCGGTCACCCAGAGGTCTACGTATTCGCTTTGCCGGCGTTCGCCATGATCTCCGAGGTGATCCCGGTCTTCTCCCGCAAGCCGATCTATGGCTATGCATTTGTGGCCGGGTCGTCGACGGTGATCCTGCTGCTGAGTTACGGGGTGTGGGCCCACCACATGTTCGCCGTCGGGCTGGGGTCGAGCGCGAACATCTTCTTCTCGGCGATGACCATGCTGATTGCGCTGCCCACCGGCGTGAAGATCTTCAACTGGACCGCGACCATGTGGGGCGGCGCGATCCGCCTGACCACGGCGATGCTGTTCGCGATCGCGTTCCTCATCCAGTTCGTTATCGGCGGCCTGACCGGCGTGATGTTCGCCGCGGTCCCGATCGACTGGCAGATGACCGACACCTACTTCGTGGTCGCCCACTTTCACTACGTGCTGATCGGCGGCATCGTGTTCGCCATCTTCGCCGCGACCTACTACTGGTTCCCCAAGATCACCGGCCGGATGCTCGACGAGCGGCTCGGGCGGTGGCAATTCTGGCTGTGGCTGGTCGGGTTCAACGGCACGTTCATGGTGCAGCACTTCCTCGGCGCCATGGGCATGCCGCGGCGGGTCTACACCTACGCGGACCACCCCGGCTGGGCGCTGCTCAACGGGATCTCTTCCGCGTCGGTCGTGTTCATGGCGGCCGGCACCCTGGTGCTGGTGTGGAACGTGGTAAGGAGCCTCCGCCTCGGCCCGCCCGCGGGCGACAACCCCTGGGACGCCTTCACGCTGGAGTGGTCGACCGCTTCCCCGCCGCCAGAAGAAAACTTCGTTGGGCCGCTGCCGGAGATCCAGAGTCGGCGGCCGGTGTGGGATCAGCAGCACCCGGAACACGCCGACTGGAAGTCCGACCCAACTCCCCCCGACCGCGGCGCCCGCCCCAACCGGGCCGCGGTGTGCGTCTGGGCGTTTGTCGCCTCCGAGGCGGTGTTCTTCGTGATGCTGCTGGTGGCGTACGTCGTGTTCAACTCCGGCGAGCAACAGGACGGCCCCACCGCCCAGTCGGTCCTGAACGTTCCCCGCACGGCCACGTTTAGTGTCTTCCTGCTCGCCAGCAGCGTGACCTTCTGGCTTTCTGAACGCGCCCTGCGAGCAGGCCGCCAGGCGGAGTTCACCAAGTGGCTCACGGCGACCATCGCGCTGGGCATTGTCTTCCTGTGCGGTCAGGCGTGGGAGTACGCCGGGCTGCTGTCCGGCGGGGTCAACGTGGCGAGCAACCTGTTCGCCTCGACGTTCTTCACGGTCACCGGGTTTCATGCGCTGCATGTGGCGGCCGGCCTGGTTGCTCTGGGGATCATGTGCGCGCTGGACCGGGGCGGCCATGTCCGCCAGCCGCAGTCCGGTCCGTACTCCGCCATCGGGGTCTACTGGCATTTTGTCGACGTGGTTTGGGTGTTGGTGTTCGCGATCATCTACCTGGGGGCGTTCCGGCTATGACCGACGGCAAACTGTGGTGCTGGACATCGCCCGTGTGGGCAGCGGCGGCCGTGCTGCTGCTGGCCTACCTCGCAGCGTCGGTCGGTCGCAGCCGCGGACAACTTGCGATTTTGCTTGTCGGCCTGGGGCTCCTGGTCCTGGCGTTTGTCTCGCCCGTCGGCGTGCTGGCCGAAGGCTACCTGTTCAGCGCCCACATGGTGCAGCACTTGGTGCTGCTGCTGGTCGTGCCGGCGTGCCTGCTGCTCGCCCTGCCGAGCCAAGCCGCCGAACGCTCCTTCAACCGTCCGCTGCCTGACCGCGTCGGGCGGCTGCTCGCCACAGCGCCCTTCGGCTGGGTCTGCGGCGTGGGCGCCATGTGGTTCTGGCACGTGCCGCAGCTCTGCAGCACCGCCGCGCTGAACCCGGCGGTCGGCGTCCTGCGAGACTGCTCGCTCGTCGCGTCCGGCATCGCATTCTGGTGGCCGATCTACGCGCCGTGCGAGCGCTACCGCATGCCGCCGCTGAGCGGCATCGGCTACCTGTTCTCCGCGTGCCTCGGCTGCACGCTGCTGGGCGTCTACATCACGTTCGCGCCGCTGTCGGTCTGCCCGGCGTTCGCCAACCCGGCCGATCGCATCGGCATCATGAACTCGCTCTACAACGCCGGGCTGACGCCGGGCATCGATCAGCACATCGGCGGGCTGCTGATGTGGGCGCCCCCGTGTGTGCTGTACATTGGCGCCATCATCGGCCTGCTGGGCCGCTGGTACGCGGCCCACGAACCGCAGCCGAATCAACTGGCCCCGGCCGCTAACAATGGAGTCTAAGTCGTGCCAGCGCCTGACCCACCTACCAAGCCGGAAGCCGCCCCGCCGCCCTGCCCCACCTACGCGCCGATCGCGATGGCGATGGGCGTGGCGATGACCTTCTGGGGGCTGATGGCGCTGACGTTCAACATCAACGCCATGTGGTTCATGTCGGTCGCCGGTGTTGGCCTGGTTGCGTGGTCTCTGAAGAGCTGGATTCACGAGATCGTCCTCGTCTGGGAGGCCAACCGTTGAACGACCCCAACGCCCCGTCCAAGTGCTGCTGCGAGCAAGAAGACCGGCGGTCGTTCCAGGCCAAGCTGTCGATTGGCCTGTCCGCGGCGATCGGCGCCATGATCGCAACGCCCGGACTCGGCTTCGTGCTGGCGCCGCTCTTCCGCCGGGCACCGCACCGGTGGCGTGCGGTGGGCGCCGTCGACAAGTTCCAGCAGGGCGGCACCGTGCTGGTGGAGTTCGAGGACCCCTCGCCCCGCCTGTGGGCCGGCGTCACCGCCAAGACGGCCGCCTGGCTGCGTCGCGAGGACGACCAGCGTTTCACCGCGTTCGCCATCAACTGCCGCCACCTCGGCTGCCCGGTCCGCTGGGTCGAGAAGGCGAGCCTGTTCATGTGCCCCTGCCACGGCGGCGTCTACTACAGCGACGGCACGGTAGCCGGCGGGCCGCCGCCCGAGCCGCTCTACCGCTACCGCACCCGCGTCCGCGACGGGCAGGTCGAGATCCACACGGCGGCCGTCCCACTGACGACGACCATCACGCTCGAGGACGTCTAGCACCCGCATGATTCCGCTCCTCAAAAAATCGTGGGACTGGATCGACAGCCGCCTCGGATTCACCGATTGCATCCTGCCGATCATCGGCCACACCGTGCCGCGTGACGCCCGCTGGTGGTATGTGTTCGGCAGCGCCACGCTCACCGCGTTCATCGTGCAGGTCTGCTCCGGGGTGTGCCTGGCGATGGCCTACGTGCCCGGCGGCGACCTGGCCTACGCCAGCCTGCGGTACATCACCGAGGAAGCCCCGTTCGGATCGGTGCTCCGCGGCATGCACGCGTACGGCGCCTCGGCGATGATCATGCTTGTGGCGATCCACCTCGCGCAGGTCTACCTGCACGCGGCATACAAGTACCCCCGCGAGCTCAACTGGATGACCGGCGTGGTGCTGCTGTTCGCGGTGCTCGGCATGGCGTTCACCGGCCAGCTGCTCCGCTGGGACGCCAACGGCGTCTGGTCCGTGTTCGTCGCGACCGAGATGGCCTCCCGCGCGCCGATCGTCGGGCCGGCCATCTCCCACTTCCTGCTAGGCGGCGAGACCGTGGGCGGCTCGACGCTGACCCGCTTCTTCGTCTACCACGTGTTCGTGCTGCCGGGCGTGGTGATCGCCGGCGTCGGCCTGCACCTGTTCCTGCTGTTCCGGCACGGCGTGTCCGAGATGCCCGACGTCAACCAGCCGGTCGACCCCACCACCTACAAGCCGGCCTACGAGGCCCGCCTGCGCGAGACCGGCGTGTCGTTCTGGCCCACCGCGATGTGGCGCGACGTGGTGTTCTCGGCGTTCGTCGGGGCGGTGATCGTCGGCTGCGCGCTCGTGTTCGGCCCGCCCGCGCTCGACGCGGCGCCCAGCCCCGCCAACGTGCACTCCAACCCGATGCCCGACTGGTACTTCTGGTGGTACTTCGCGGTGCTGTCGCTGCTGCCCCCCGCGCTGGAGGTCTGGTTCATCCTCGGCGTGCCGGTACTCGGGTTCCTGGCGTTGTTCTGCCTGCCGCTGCTCTCCAACAAAGGCCACCGGGCGCCGAGCAAGCGCCCCTGGGCCGTCGGCATCGTGATCGCCGCGTCGGCCGGCTTCGTGGTGCTCACCGCCTACGGCTACCGTAAGCCCTGGTCACCCGACTTCGACGTGCCAGAACTGGCGCCCAGCGTCATCGGCGCGACCGAGGGGCCGGTGTTCAACGGCGCCCAGCTGGTCCATTCCAAGAGCTGCCTGTACTGCCACGCGATCTCCGGATCGGGTGGCCACCGCGGCCCCGACCTGTCGACCATCGGGCAGCAGCTCACCCGCGACGACCTGATCGTCCGCATCAACAACGGCGGCTACAACATGCCCGCCTTCGCCAGCAGCATCACCTCCGCAGAGCTCACCCAGATCGTCGACTTCCTGATGACCAGGACCGGCGATCAGCCCCCCGTGCCGTCTCCCGCCCCCTAGCCCTCATCCGCCCGCCCGCGCATCAAACCCGGGCGCTGCGCCCGCATTGGTTTCGGCCAATGAGGTTTTGTCCGAAAACACGCGCGAAGCGGACAAAACTCGGACCGCACTTCTCCTGGCCATTCCGCTTAAGTCGTTTTGCAATAGCGACTTACAGCGGACCCCAGGTGGAGCCGGGGGAGGGTCTTGTCCGATTTCGTCCGCGAGAGGCGGACTCTACTACGTCCTCTCTGAGCGGCTGAACACGCGGCGGTAGAGCTGTCCCCGCCTACTATTAGATCGCTCCGGGTGGCCGGTTTCTAATGGATACGGCTGCGATCCGGCAGCCGCAGTGCTACCTATGGTTCGCATGCCTGAGTGGTCTGAGTCAGCGGGCAGGGCTGGCAGGTTGAGATGGGCAGCAAGTTTATCTCGCGGGGACCGTGGCGTGTCGAAGGGGTAAGTGTCATTGCAGCCCAAAACGCCCCTGGCCCATAAGAGCAAGTTGACTTAAGGGCGACAGCGAAGGCTTCGGCCGTGGTCAGCTCGCCGAGCATCCCTCGCAACCGTGAGGGAGCGTTGCGCACCGCCGAGCATCGCTGCGTGCCCTCGGACCTCACGCGGGGGGCTACGCACCACTAGTCGAATTCCCATTGGTAGGACTCTCCGGTCGCGAGGTGGGCCGCCACGGCCTGCGTGCCGTATCTTGCCTTAAGGTCCCCTGGGCGCGACGCACGGATGACCGCGCGGGTGAGCTTGTGGTCTGCCCAGTGCATGTCGACCTCGAATCCGCCCCGTGCGCGAAGCCCTTCGATCGACCCCGCTGGCCAAGCCGACGGCAGGGCCGGTAGCAGGTGCAGCTCACCCTCGTGGCTCTGGAGAAGCATCTCCGCAACCGCCGCCGCGCCGCCAAAGTTGCCATCGATCTGGAAGGGGGGATGGCTGTCGAAGAGGTTGCTGAGCGTGTTCTTGCGCAGAAGGTTCATGAGCAGCAGGTGGGCGTGGTCGCCGTCATGAAGCCGGGCCCAGAAGTTGACTTTCCAGGCCATGCTCCAGCCGGTCCCGCGGTCGCCCCGCGCCTCGAGCGTCCTCCGCGCCGCCTCGAACAGCTCGGGCGTGCCGGATGCGGTGATCTGCTGACCCGGGTGCAGCCCGAAGAGGTGCGATGTGTGCCGGTGCCGTGGGTCCTTCTCCTGGTAGTCCTCCACCCATTCCATCAGTCGGCCGGTTGATTGGCTAACCTGCAGCGGCTGCAGGTTCGACAGGGCGGCTTCGATCCGCGATCTGAACGCCGGATCGAAATCGCCGGACGGGTCGATGGCGTGGTTTGCCTCGAGCACCCCGCTAAACAGGTCGTGCACGATCTGCAGGTCCATCGTCGCGGCGTAGGTAAACTCGGAGACCGTGCCGTCGGCCTTGATAAACGAGTTCTCCGGCGAATGAGACGGGTTGGTAACGAGCCTGCCAGCCGCTGGCGTGCCCGGCGGGGCCACCACCAAGAAGTCGAGCAGGAACAGGGCGGCGCCCTTCATCATGGGGTACGCCCGTTCGACCAAAAACTCGCGGTCCCCATTGAACCGGTAGTGCTCGAGCAGGTCACGCACCGCCCACGCCGCTCCCATAGGCCAGACGCCGTGCACACCGTCGGCTGGCGCCGCCATCCCAAAAATGTCCGAGAGGTGGTGGACTACCCAGCCGTCCGCCCCGTAGTGAACCCGGGCCGTTTTCTCACCAAAAGGCGCCAGGCTCTCGAGATAGTCGAAGTAGGGCAGATGGCACTCGGCCAAGTTACAGCTCTGGGCCAGCCAGTAGTTCATCTGGAAGTTGATATTGAAGTGGTAGTCGCTGTTCCAGGGGGCTTTGTACGCATCGCACCACTTTCCTTGCAGGTTGGCCGGGAGGCAGCCCGGACGCGAACTGCTGATCAGCAGGTAGCGGCCGAATTGAAAGTACAGCTCTTCGAGCCGTCGGTCGGCCGCGCCTTGCTTCACGGCGTTGAGCCGCTCGTCGGTCGCCACGTTCGGCGCAACGGCCCCGCCCAGGTCCAGCCGCACCCGGTTGAATAGTCGATGGTAGTCTGCGACGTGTGCGGAACGCAGCCGCTCAAGAGGTTTGTTGCCGACCGCGCGAAGGACCGCGTCGCAACGCTCGGTGGGGTCGCCAGAGATGTCGCTCGCGTTGTTGTAGCTGCTTGCCCCGACCAGCAGCAGCACCGCTTCATCGGCGCCCGAGACTTCAAGCCTGCCGTCACGGCAGTCCACTTGCCCACCACGGATTCTCGGCGCGAGCTGCGCCTCGTATCGCACGCCTAGCTTTCCCCGCAGGATCAGCCGCCCTGACTCAGATGATATCGTCGCCCCTTCGCGGGCCAGGGTCGCGCTGAAACTGATCCTTCCGGGCTGGTCCGCCTTGAGGGCGATGACGATCACCTGATCGGGCGAGCTGGCGAACACCTCGCGGCTGTAGGTTACGCCGTCTGCCGTGTACTGCACCCGACTGGTCGCGTTCGCAAGGTTCAGGCTGCGGCGGTAGTTCGAGACCACCTCGACATCCGGAAAGTCGAGATGCAGATCGCCTAGCGTCTGGTAAGACTTAATCCTGAACGGTCGCCCCATCATCTCCATCTTGGCCAGGCGGGTCGCCTCGGCGTTCTTCCCTTCGAACAGCAGGCGTTGCACCGTTGGCAACGCATCCTTCGCCGCTGGGTTGGTGTAGTCGGTCGGCTCTCCATCCCAGACGGTTTCCTCGTTGAACTGAATCCGCTCGGAGTTCACCCCTCCAAACACCATGGCGGCGAGCCGCCCGTTCCCTACAGGCAGCGCCTCCCTCTCCCAGTCGCGAGCCGGCTGTCGGTACCAGAGCGTCATCGGCTCGCTGGGCGGCGACGCCGGATCGATGAAGTATGGGACTGCCGATTCTGAGTCCGCAGCTGCTGCGTGGCACACGCCGACCGTCGCACCAAGCGCTGCGCCGACGAGGGTCACAACCGCTGCTGAGACCACCCTAGCTCTACTCATAGCTAATTCCTTTGTAGACCGGACTGCCTGAAGCACGCAGCAGGGCATATGCAACTCCGTCCGACGCCGCTGGCGCGCCCCCGTTGCTTGCGCTACTTCAGCTCCAACCCGTGGCATCAAGTGCGAGACGCGGCGCCAAAGGACCACGCAAAACGTAGAGTCCAAAGCTTGGCCGATTCAATCACTGTGGCTTAATAACTATGTTACTCGCGCCAACGCTTATCAAACCGGCGTTCTACCTGAAACGATAGGAACCGACAACGATCGCCCGTGTTCGGCCGCGCGTGTGGGTCGCACGCAAGAGCGCTCCGAACTTGCCTATCGCACGACCGCCTTGCTGTGGACCTTCAATCGGACTTGGAAAGCGCTTGCTCGCGGCTCCCTCGCCCGCGGCGCGGTAAACACAGAGCCTGCCCGAGACTACGCAGCCGACAGACTGCAGTACAGGGGTATTCTGGAAGTGATGTCCTGGTGGCCAGCGTTGAGAGGAATCTAGTGGTTTCTCGAAGATTCCTTCGTATTTTCCCAGCCCGCCTGTGGAAACTCCTGCGGAGGCCACGAAAGGCCTTCGGCGTCATCTACTTGCCTCCTCTGAGGACCCAACGTGAGCTACCCCCTTCCAGCCCTTGATCGTCGGAGCTTTCTCGGGGCAGCGGCCGCCTGCACCACGATTCCTTGGGGGTCCTGCGGTCGTCAGGCTTTCGCGAACACGGCAAAGAACGACCGCCCCCGGATCGGTTGCATTGGGCTAGGGAAGATGGGGATGGGTGACGCCCACCAGCACTCCGAGTTCGGCGACATCCTTGCCGTGTGCGATGTGGACGATCGGCACAGCGAGCGCGCAAGGAATGACGAGCGGATTGGAAGGGGACGCGCCGACGCCTACAACGACTACCGCCGAGTCCTTGATCGCGACGACATCGACGTTGTAAGCATTGTCACGCCAGACCACTGGCACGTGAAGGTCGCCATCGAAGCGTTGCAGTCCGGCAAGCACGTCTTCTGTCAGAAGCCGTTAACGCTGACCCTGGAAGAGAACCGCTTGATCCGCCAGGCCTGCCAGACGCACCCCGAGCTAGCGTTCGTGGTGGGCACCCAGCAGCGTGGCGACAAACGCCGCTTCCTGCGTGCGGTCAACCTGGTCCGCAAGGGTCTGCTCGGCGAGGTCACCAAGGTGACGTGCGGCATCAACGGGAGCCCCACGGGCGGGCCGTTCAAGGTCGAGACGCCACCCGCCGAGCTCGACTGGGACCGCTGGCTCGGCCCAGCGCCGAAGACCGGCTACATGAAGCGTCGCTGCCACTACGAGTTCCGCTGGTGGTACGAGTACTCCGGCGGCAAGTTCACCGACTGGGGCGCGCATCACATCGACATTGCCCTGTGGGCGTTGGGGTTAGACCAGCACGGGAGTGGGCCCACCGAGATCGATGGTGCCGACGCCGAGCACCCGGTCCCCTTCGAGAACGGACGCCCGACCGTTAATGACTCTTACAACACGTCACACGACTTCAACGTCGTTCACAGGTTCCCGAGTGGGCTGGAGATGCACGTGACCAGCCGGGGCGACAACGGCATCTTGTTCGAAGGCTCGAAGGGCCGCTTGTTTGTTAATCGGCGGCGCATCACCGGCCGCCCGGTGGAAGAGAGCTGGGACAAAGACCTCTTCACACAGGACGATCTTGCCAACCTCTACAAAGGAAAGCCGCACGAAGGACACAAAGCGAACTTCTTCCGCTGCGTGCGTGAGGGCGGCCTGCCGGTGTCGGATGTGTTTTCACACGTTCAGACAATGAACGCCTGCCACCTCTCGAGCATCGCCGCACGGCTCGGGCGGACAATCCGCTGGGACCCGCAAAGCGAACAGATCATGGGCGACGATCAGGCGTCCGCAATGATGAGCCGTGCGCCTCGGTCTGGCTTTGAGTACCCAGAAGTCTAACCGGTTGGCGGCTCCTATTGCCCTACCCTGTGGCCGGCAATCGATGGACTTCTGTTGGTGGACGGGATCCCACCGTGAGTGGTTGATCGAAAACCGGCGGCCGCCGCCGCAGTAGAGCTCGTCCTCGTTTACGCGTCCTAGTTGACGACGGCGCTCAGATGGTGATCCGAATCCGAAGCAGCTGCGAACAAACTGAGTCTATGCACCGCCACATTGTGCTCCGACCTTCTTGTCGCGATCAAGGCGAGCCGCCCCAAGGGCCGCAACGGCGCCGACTATCGCCACGAACCACAACACGACGCTGTCTCGAATCCGCTTGCGGCAGAGTCCACGCCAAGCAACACATTATGCAATACAAACAGTTGATCGCCTTTGCCCTCCTGCTGGCCCCAATGGCGCCCTCCCTGCTCTACGCCGAAACCCTGAGTAAAGCGGCGCCGTCAAGCAGCGACCGAATGGACTGGTGGCGGGACGCCAAGTTCGGCATGTTCGTGCACTGGGGCATCTACTCGGTAACCGGCGGCGAGTACAAAGGCCAGAAGCTGCCCAACAGTGCCGAGTGGATGATGGCCCGCGGAAAGATTCCGGTGGCCGAGTACGAGCGGTACGCCGGCAGGTTTAACCCGACCAGCTTCGACGCCGACGCCTTCGTCAAGCTGGCGAAAGATGCTGGCATGAAGTACCTGGTGATCACGGCCAAGCACCATGACGGGTTTTCGATGTTCGACTCGGACAGCAATGACTTCAACGTGGTTGACAGCACGCCATTCCAGCGGGACATCATGAAGGAGCTATCGGTCGCGTGCCAGAACCAAGGCATCCGTTTTGGCTTCTACTACTCGCAGGCTCAAGACTGGCGGCACCCTGGCGGTTTTGGCAACGGGTGGGATAAGAGCATCCGCCGCGTCAGCAACGATACGTACGTAGATGAAAAGGCGGTGCCCGAGGTGAGGCAGTTGCTGACCGAGTACGGCCCGATTGCAATCTTCTGGTGGGACACGCCCAGGAGGATGACCCGTGAGTCGTTCGATAAGCTTCATTCGCTGACTGGCTTGCAGCCCAACACCATCACCAACGACCGCCTTGGTGACGACTACCCGGGCGACTACAAGACGTTTGAGCGCCACATCCCCAAGGACGCCCCCGGCGCGGCCGACTGGGAGGTGTGCATGCCGATCAGCGGAAGCTGGGGCTACAAACGATCGGACACCGACTTCAAATCGGCCACTACCTTGATCCGCAACCTGGCCGATATCGCAAGCAAGGGGGGCAACTACTTGCTGAACGTTAGCCCAACCGGCGAGGGGACGCTGCTCCCCCAAGCCGTGGAGCGACTCGAAGAGATCGGCGAGTGGATGCGCACCAATGGCGATTCCATCTACGGAACCACCGCCAGCCCCCTAGGGCAGTTGGAATGGGGGCGGTGCACCATGCGGCGCGGGGCCGGTGGGGCGCGGCTGTACCTCCACATCTTCGACTGGCCGACCGACGGTCAGCTCTTGATTCCGGGCCTAAAGACAGTGGTCGACAAGGCATATCTGCTCGACGGCGGAGACCCAGTCGACGTTGGGGTGGAGGACCAGGTGCTCACGCTTGGGCTTCCCCTCCAAGCGCCGAGCACGATCAACTCGGTCGTCGTCTTGGAGACTCGCGGCAATCTGAAAGTAGAACCGCAAGGGGCGACCGCTAGACCAGACGGATCGCTCGTGCTAACCGCTGGCAAGGCGTTCCTCCACAACAACGAGGGCGCGCCAGCAATCCGCATCCAGCGGCACGGCAAAGTGCAGAACCTCGGGTACTGGAAGGACGCGCAAGCCTGGGTGGAATGGTCTGTCAACATCGAGCAGCCCGGGAAGTACGATGTCTGTGCGGAGCTAGCGACGGGAGAGGGCGACAGCCAGTTTGAGATCGGCGTTCCCGGCAAGATGGTCGCGACAACAGCGGCAGAAACGGGCAGCTACCACAAGTACGCAAATCGGCGCCTCGGGACAATCTCGATCGATTCAGCCGGCAATCACCAGCTGCAGATAAAGCCCCTTCCCGGCGGCTGGACCCCGGTAAACCTCCGACAAGTCGAGCTGCGCCCCGTGGCTCAGCAATAACAGCCGGCCCTGTTGTCCTGCTGCGATTCGCTGAGTCGGTATTGCGACTTGCCCCAACTCCTTTCGAGGCTTTTCTTGAACGGCGCCCAACCGACTGCTGCTCTTATCCTCGCGGCGGGCTTGCTCGCGACTCAGGCCTTCGGGGCCGCCGAGATCTTCGTCGCGCCCCAGGGCGCGGACGCCAATAAGGGGACGCGGTCAGCCCCGCTCAGAACGCTCTCCGCCGCCCGCGACCGGGCTCGGATGCAGGCCGGCAAAGAGCCTGTAACCGTCATCGTTGCGGACGGCGTCTACTACCTTGCTGAGCCGCTGACCTTTACGCCGGCGGACTCCGGCGCCCCGGATACTCCGGTCGTGTACCGATCAGAGAACGAGGGCGGCGCGGTCCTGAGCGGCGGTGCTCGGCTCGAACTGCGGTGGACCACCTACCAGGATGGAATCCTTCAGGCCTCAACGCCTGAAGGGATCGCGATTGACCAGCTCTTCGTGAATGGCGTTCGGCGCCACATGGCGCGCTACCCTAACCACGACGCGACCAAGACGACCTCGGCCTATCAGGGGTTCGCCAAGGACGCCTTCGCGAAGCAGCGTGCGGCCGGCTGGGCCGATCCAACGGGCGGCTACATCCACGCCATGCACCGCTCCCGCTGGGGCGGCTACCACTACCGGATCACCGGCAAGAAGCCCAGCGGAGAAGTGACGTACGAAGGGGGCTGGCAGAACAATCGTCGCATGGGGATGCACGAAGAGCACCGGATGGTAGAGAACATCTTCGAGGAGCTAGACGCCCCGGGCGAATGGTTCCACGACGCAACAAACCGCATCCTCTACTACATGCCGATCGATGGAGAGTCACCGGAGGAATCGGTGGTTGAGGTGGTGCGTCTCCCGCGTGTCATCGACATCCGGGGCTCGCTTGAGGAACCGGTCCACAACATCAC
Source organism: Posidoniimonas corsicana (assembly GCF_007859765.1). Taxonomy (NCBI): domain Bacteria; kingdom Pseudomonadati; phylum Planctomycetota; class Planctomycetia; order Pirellulales; family Lacipirellulaceae; genus Posidoniimonas; species Posidoniimonas corsicana. The sequence continues at coordinate 386,777 of NZ_SIHJ01000001.1, read as the reverse complement.
TCTGGAGGGCTTTGTGGTGCGCCACGCTGCGCGCACCTTCATGCAGACAGACGAGCCCCTCCTCCGCTCGGACTGGGCGATCCACCGGGGCGGCGCCCTCCTGGTCACCGGTGGCGAAGACATAATCATCCGTGACATGGAGTTCGACCAGCTAGGCGGCAACGCCATCTTCTTCAACAACTACAACCGCCGAGTCCGGGTGCAGGGCTGCCACATCCACGATGTCGGCGCGAGCGGCGTCTGTTTTGTGGGGGACGCCGACGCGGTTCGGAACCCGCTGTTTGAGTACCGGCAGAAGAACGACCTCCAGAGAATCGACCGCACCCCAGGCCCGCAGTCAGAGAACTACCCGGCGGATGGGGTAGTGGAGGATTGCCTCATACACGGCATCGGCCGTGTTGAACGCCAGCCGGCAGGCGTGCAGATCTCGATGTCACGAGCAATCGCCGTGCGGGACACATCAATCTACGACTGCGCTCGAGCTGGAATCAACATCGGCGACGGCTGCTGGGGTGGTCACTTGATTGAGCGGTGCGATGTCTTTGACACGGTGCTCGAGACCCACGACCACGGATCGTTCAACTCGTGGGGTCGTGATCGGTACTGGCGCAGCGACCGCAGTGTGACCCAAGAGGCCGTGGACGCCGACCCAAACCTGCCGTTCCTGGACGCAGCCGAGACTACTGTTATCAGGAACAGCAGGTGGCGGTGCGATCACGGCTGGGACATCGACCTTGACGACGGTTCGAGCAACTACGACATCTACAACAACTTGATGCTCAACGGCGGGCTCAAGCTACGCGAAGGCTTCCGCCGTCGCGCGTGGAACAATATCACGGTCAACAATGGGTTTCACCCCCACGTGTGGTTCGATCAAAGCCAAGACGAGGTCTTCTCGAACATCTTCATGGCGGGGCACCGGGGGGCCCAAACCCCCGCGGAAAACGCCCAAGGAAAACGCATCGACGCAAACCTGTTCTTCGTGACGGACGCTCGCACTGTCGACCGCTACGCCCGGTTCGGATGGGACGTCGACTCAATCGTAGCTAACCCCCGATTCATCGATCCGTCCTCCGGCGACTTCCGGGTGGCCGAGGGGTCGCCCGCCCGCGAGGTCGGTTTCCGCAACTTCCCGATGGACCAGTTCGGGGTGAAGAAATCATCCCTCCGATCGATCGCGAGAACGCCTGAGATCCCGCCGCTCAAACCGGGCGACGGGCATGAGAGTCGAGGCCGCCGACGCCCGAAAGCTGCTGATGCCGAATTCTTCTGGCTGGGCGCCAAGCTTCACGGCCTCAAGGGGGAGGAGTACTCGGCCTTTGGAACCCGCAAAGCAGACGGCGGCGTCGCCTTGGTCGAGGCGCCAGAGTCCTCTCTCGCCGCCGCGGTCGGCCTCAAGACGAACGACCTCATCCAAGCAGTCAATGGGGCGGCGACTCCAGGCATTGCGCAGTTCCTCGGGGCGGTCGCAGAGTCAGGTCCATCTCCGTTGCTGGTCCAGATTGTTCGGGACCAGCAGCCAGTAGAGGTCGCCGTATCGCCTTCGGTCAAGATAGACTTTGAAACGTCCGACAACGTCGACGAGCTGGCCGTGCCCACCACGTCGTCGCTATCGGTGACGGCCGCAAAGGCGACTTCCAACAGCCCGCTCCGCAGCCTGACTGACGGAAACGTGGCCGACAGCTACGGGCCGGTCTTCCCCAACGGTGAGAACGGGGGCGCCTACAAGATCAACCTAGGCAAGGTGCAGGACGTCAAAGCAATCCGGGCTTGGTCCCACAATAAGCACGGCAGACGCGGAGCGCAGCGGCTGACGCTCTACGGCAGCACATTGAGCCGAGACCCTGGCTGGAATGTGGCCGATCGTGAGCGGTTCACTCCTATTGCTTCGGTGGACACAACACGGCTGCCACGGTCGGAGTTCGAGATGTCAGGCGTCGCCGCGGGAGCGGGGAGCTCCCTCGGCGCGTTTCGATGGGTCGTGTGGCGGGTCTACCCAGTCACCAACTCTGAAGAGAACACGGCGTTCCAAGAGCTAGCGGTAGAGATCGGCAAGTAACCGTTCAGCAATACCCGCGACAGCCGGCGCCGGACAGTCCCGCTCCGCGATCAAGCGTTGGATCATTCTGTGGAGCCGGAATGCGATAGCCCCAGACGATAGACTGCAACCTCGCCGTACGACCCTGGCCTCTTTTCTCGCGAACGATTGGACTGGGTGTAGCACCCGACCTTGAAGTAGCACCGCCTCGCCTTGACAGGCCAATCCATTGCTAGAACGCCGTTGTGCCAGGTCTTGACGCGTCCTGCCTTCGCAATCATGCGGATCTTGAAACGCTTGCCAAGACGGTATTCTGAGTCGAGGATGACATCGGGTTCGCCGTCACGTTCGATGAAAAGCAAATCGTCCTCCAATCGCACCATGAGCAGATCGTCCTCGTGATCGTGGATCTGCAAACAGACAACATGCTCTTTGGTGCGGGGCGTCTGGGTGACCGCGATCTCGACCTCGATAGCGTGTGCCCCACCGTCGTCGGTGGCCCATTCTGCTTCAGTTCGCCCCGTGGGGCTCATCTCCCGCAGCTCCGATCGTGGGTACTTCGAGTTTTCGGTTCCCTTCCCGTCGCAGGCAGCACGGAACAACACATAGTCCCCTGAGTCGGACGTGCGAAAGTTCTCCGGGTCACTAAACGTGGCCAGCTCTGGCTGGGTCACCTCGTCAGGGTTGCCCGATTGGTGTTTCGTGTCGTACGGGAGCGTAAGCTTCCAAGAGGAGAGGTCCAGCACCTTCCCAGGCGGTGTTGCCGCTAAGGTGGGCGCCAACGCGGCATGGGCCACTGCGGCCACTAGCACTCCTCTGATCCGCCGCGGACACCGCGGATTCACGCCCATGCAAGCCCCCTTGGATTCGGACCCGTCCCATCGTTGCGTGGTCGACGCGGATTCATCGCACCATCTGCATGCTCATGCCGCCGTCGATGACGTAGGTCTCGCCGGTTATGAACTCGTTTGTCGTGAGCAGGTGCGCTACTTCGGCGACATCGTCTACCGTGCCTTCGCGGTGCAGCGGGATGCGGTTGGCTAGATTGTGGCTCTGCGCGTCGGGCGTCATGGCGTCGTGGAAACGTGTCCGGATGATGCCCGGCGCTACCGCGTTCACTCGGATGTTGTCGTCAGCGACGTCGCGCGCCAACATCCGGGTGAATTGGGTAATCGCCCCCTTCACCGTTCCGTAAGCCAGGGCGCCGGGGCAGCCGCGGATTGCGGCTGCGGACGACATCAACAGGATCACGCCCTCAGTGTTCTGCCGGAGGTAGGGAAGGCCGAAGCGGCACAGGTGGTACGCGGCGTGAACGTGCACATCGAAAGCCAGCATCCAGTCTTCGGGGGGTATACTCTCGACCGTGCCAGGGGCGGGTCCGCCTGCATTGTGCACGAGGATGTCGAGGCCTCCCATGAAAGCCACGGCTTTCTCGACCAGCGAGCCGATATCTTCCGCGTCGGCGATGTCTGCAGCGATGTGCTCCGCCGGGCCGAGCGACCGAAGTCGAGCCACCGCGGCTCTGGCCGCGGGGTCGTCGGTCCGGCTGTTGACCACTACGCTTGCCCCGTGACTTACGAAGTCGGTCGCAATCGCCTCCCCTATGCCCCGTGTTCCTCCGGTGATTAACGCCCGCTTGCCTTGTAGCTCCATTCCTATCCTACTCCACCTGATAAACCAACGTGCTGCAGCGTATTCCCTGCGTGGTGAACCCTCCAGCGGATACGCTAGGCCCGGAGCCACTCCTTCAGTACGCCGTAGTCGCGTTTGATAGCGGCAAGGTTCTCCTGCGCATCGGCGCCTTTCAGGTACTCGACGTGAAGAGATATGGGGCAATCGCCCCCTGCCTCACGGTGCATCTTCAAGAACCGTTTGTCGACCCGGCCCGTCCCCAGCGGGACGTGTTCAGGCTTGGGTCCGGCCCATCGAAAGTCCTTGACGTACACGGCGCCGATGTGCGGCTTCATGAGGTCGTAGTGCAGTGGCCAAGCGAGCCCGCCCTCCACGGTCGCGTGGCGGATATCGAAGGCCGACCCGATCTCGCTCGCCGGTATGTCGTTTATGAGGCTGTGGATGTCCCACAGCGGGGCCCCTACAAAATCGGCGCCGCAGTGGTTCTGGTACACTGCCGAAATGCCCAGTTCTCGGTTCAAGGCAGCCAACTCAAGTAGCCGTGGTCGGATCTCGGCGAGCTGTTCTCGGACGCCGCGGCCGCTGTCGTACCGGTAGAACCCCATCCGGTACTGTTTGATCCCCAAGGACGCAGCCGTGCGGAGCACCTTCTCTGTGTTGGGCTGGTCCAGGCCTAGCACGTCGGTGGTGATCATGGTGGTCTTCAGACCGTTTCGATGGATCGCCTCTTGGTGCTTGGGAAGGTCCTCCTCAACTCGCTCAGGCAATACGTGCCCATTCTTGCGGACAGTGGCTTCAACCCCGTCGAAGCCAACAGCTGCGACTGCTTCCGCCATCTCCCCATAGCTGAGCGGCTGGAGGAACTTAGTGAAGACACAAATCTCCGGTCTGTCCGTCTCTTGGGCGTGTTCGCTCGCGAAAGAAGGGACGCCGGCAGAAGCCGCCGACGCCAGCGTGGCGCCGAGGAATGCGCGGCGGCGGACGCCGCCAGAGAAACTCTTAGAACTACTTTCGTTCTCGCTCATCCGGGAGAACCTCGCTAAGAAAAGGATAAGACGTTTTCAACTAGCCATCGTAGACGACGCCGCGATATCACAGCGACCGCGCGCAAGGCGGCGAACGACCTCTAGCACTTCCGTCAGGCGTCACCGGCGCCCCGGAGGACTTAGCCTGGTGCAGCAAGCGGACCTCACTACGTTCAATTAACAGTAAACCATGAGAGCCTGCGACCAATCCGATTTTACGGAATCCGACTCCGGTTTTTCGGTTCCCTTTCGCTCCGGACCCCGGTAGCATCCACCTGCGAGTGCGTGACGATCGCTTTCCGATGAGTCCCTACTCTACAGGTACGCACAGATTCACTCGTAATTCCTACGGCTTCCTGCGAACACCATCGGGAGCACGCTTCCAGCGAAACCCGCCAGCGATTCGCGTGGCCGAGCAACACTATGCAGAAGACCCCCCATGTCGCCCTCCTCATCGAGACCTCAAGGGAGTACGCGCGCGGGCTGCTGCGTGGCGTGGCGACGTACCTGCGAGAGCGCGGCCCCTGGTCGATCTACTTCGAGCCACACGGGCTCGATGATCCACCACCTGATTGGTTGGTCGACTGGAAGGGCGACGGTATCCTTGCCCGGGTCAACAGCCGGGAGATGGCGGATGAGATTCTCGCGACCGGGATCCCCGCCATCGACCTAAGGGGGGCGCTAGTGGGACTGGAGCTGCCGTTCATCGGGGTCGACAATCGCCCGATTGCTAAGCTTGGCTACCAGCACTTGCGGGACCTGGGGTTGAAGAACTTTGCTTTCTGCGGCACCCCCAAGGGCGAGAACCCGAACCAGGACCTCCGGTGCCAGTACTTCGTCGAACTCGTAGAAGAAGACGGCGCCCAATGCCACGTGCTCCTCGGGGAGCAGCAGCGTCAACGAGCGCCCTCGTGGGAAGATCAGCAGCAGCAGATTGCTGCTTGGCTTGAGGACCTTCCCAAGCCGGTTGGGATCATGACTTGCCATGACGACCGTGGGCAGCAAGTACTCGACGCGTGCCGTCGGGCATCTATCTCGGTTCCCGACACGGTGGCGTTGATAAGCGTCGACAACGACTCCCACCTGTGCAACCTCAGCACGCCGCCAATGACAAGCATCGACGTCAACCCCAGCAGGATCGGGTTTGCCGCCGCGGAGATGTTGGGAAAAATGATGCGTGGCAAGCGTCCCGCACAGATGACCACCCTGCTAGGTCCGCCCCGCGGAATTGCTGCACGCAGATCCACAGAGATGCTTGCTATCGACGATGCCGACGTCGAGTTAGCAATCCGCTACATCCGTGAAAACGCCACCAGTGGCGTGCGTGCTGCGGACGTTGTAGCGCAGGCCCGCAGCCGCCCCACAACCCTAGAACGCCGCTTCAAGAGCATCCTTGGCAGAACGATCAAGGCAGAGATCACCCGTGTCCGCCTAGATCGAGCTAAGCTGCTACTCGCCGAGACGGAACTCAATGTGTCCGCCATTGCAGTGCGCACCGGGTTCGCCGAGCCTAAGTACTTTTGCGAGGTGTTCCGTAAGCACCAAGGGGTTACCGCCACCGAGTACCGGAAGAGGTTTCGCGACGCGTAGCGTTGACTCGCAGGTGTCCGCTCAACGGCGCCCGAGACGTAGCGAATCCAGCACGCCTTGCTGCGCTCCAAAAATTGGAATCGCAATCCGAGTTTTCGGATAGCAGTGTTTTCAGGCGATGCCTAAACTCGAAGGAGAGCTTGGGCATCCGCTTGAGCTGCCTCCTCCTGAGTTCGCTTTTCAGAGTCGTAGGTCCGCGACTAACAGACTTGCAACCGCCCGCCCCCGTGTGGGCGAGCGAAATGAAGTCGTGCTTTTCTTGTCGTCGCCGCACAGGGCGCCTCGGCACACTCGGTCTCATCAACAGGGGTTTAGATTCAATGAGTGGCAATCGCTGGTATCTCCTCGCAATCGCTTGGTGCGTCGGCGCCGGAATGGCCGCCTCGATTCAAGCTGGTACTGTCGTTCTCTATACAGAGGACCTAAGCGCATGGAACGACACCGGACGCAACGACCTGGGCGACGGAGTGCTGCCCTATGGCGTCTTTGAGGTCGATGATGTCGACGCCGGCTTCGGCACCACGCCGTTCACCACCGGCAAGGGCCTCCGAGTCGTTGACCTCACCGATGAGGACAAGCCGGAGATTCACGGCCAGTTGGCGGCCCCGCTGTTCGAGCCGTTTCGGGTCGACTTCCAGTCGTACAACGACAGCACCGTTGCAAGCTCCAGCGCGATACGCTTTCGGATGGGGAACAACGACGTCAACGTGACCTCAGAGAACAACGCCGCCTTCTCGGTGTCCTGGCAGGCGGACGGCGATGTGAACGCCAAGTACAGCGGCGCCGAGGATGGCGTCGGCGACGTGGACACGACAAGCACCGACCCGATGCTGAATGTGATTGTCGACGTCACGATGGTGGCCAACGCCGCCCTCTCCGGTGTCTACACCTACGACATCTTCGGCGAAACCCGCACGCTGGATCCATTGCACTACGACCTGTATATCGACGGGGTTCTGCTCAACTCGAGCAGCCCTGGCGACACGAAGCACGACGACTTCAAGAACGGGCTTCAGTTCCACTACGACAAGTCGGGCACCACGTATGACACCGCGCTTGGCCTACAGCAGTTCGCGCTCTTCGGCAGCGGCACATCGAATACCGACCCCGACGTTTACTACGACAACATCATCCTTACAACCGGAGTTGACATCGGGAACCGCGTTCCCGAACCCGCGTCGGCGGCGGGTCTACTCATTGCGACCCTTCTGTCCGGGGCGACTCGACGTCGCCGGACAAGCTAGCGGCATGGCCTGTGCCGTCGCGGGCCTGCAACGGGCTGCGCACCGCTGTTCAACAAGTTTCGGCTCGGTCCGCTTCGCAATACCTGGCCGCGAAGCGTGACCGGGCGGTTCAGTCACCCCTGAACTAAGCAAGCAGTCGATACTGCACCTCGCAGACTCTCACACTGGAATGGGCGACAAATATGGGTAGTTGGCAATTGCGGATCCCACCCAACTTTCTGGCGGCTGCGGCGTTAATCACTTTCTGTCACCCTGCGATGGGCGTCGTCGCAATCTTCGATGGGTTTGGGGACGCCGACCTCGACAACAACGGCGTCCCGCTTGAAGACTATGATGTCAGCGTGCAGGGAAGCGTGGAGAGCACCACCTACATACCCGGTCGGCTGTACGTTGACGGCATGAGTGGCGAGCGGACAAACACGGAAGTCGCCAGCGTACTCGACGCGGCCGACACGGGCATTCGCTGGCTGCAGATCCGCGGCTGGTCGGATGCTCTTGACACGGCGCACCCTGGGCCGGGCAGCCCAAAACCTCAGATTACGATCGTCGACGACACCCAGGGCGCAATGGTTGAGACCAGCGGTGGCGCAGGAGGCCTAGGCATCGATGCGATCGACAGCGGCTACGCCATGGCGTGGGAGTCGCGGGGAGGTGGTTCGGTCGCGGCCGGCTTCTTCGACCGCACGATCTCGCTCGGCTCGACAGTGGGCGACACCGTCAAGGTGAGCTTTGACTTCCGGGTGTGGCGCGACGCACCGAACACCAACAGCGGCGCCGACTCCAATAATTCGCCCTCGTTCGGTGAGCTCAGGTTCGGTCTGTACCAGGACACCGATAACCAACTCGGCATGACGAACCCCTTCGCGGGTCGACAGGTCGACGAAGAAGGAAACCCATTGCCCAATCAGAGCGCCGACTTTATGCCCGCTGTCTGGGGCCAGGAACAGGGGCTCTTCGAGGGCGCTCTTACCGGAACCCAAGGCGCCGGTGACGAGATCGGCGCTAATGGCGACGCCGGGTGGCAAGCCAGCGTCCACATGGGGGACGCACTCGTGCCCGATGGCGGCGGGAGTCGGATCCGAGAAGAGGTCAACGCGGACCGGCTCTTGCAGGGCAGCACAGACGTCGAGACCGTTGCACGCCCTGAGAATATGGCGTCCGGGGGCCCCTTCGACCCTCCGGAGTACGACTTCATCAACCTTGATCTCACGAAGGTCTACAACATCGAGCTCGTGCTCACGCGGGCGACGCTTACGGAGGAGGCGGACACTATCCATGCGGAGCTTCGGGTCACGGACAAGCAGTCGGGCGCGGTCAAGTCATTCGGCGACACCAACGACCTTGATGACATCAACCTTCCCGGGCTCGACAGCGACTCCTGGGATTACTTCGCGATCCGAAACGCCAGCAGCGGTGGAGGCGAGTTCGACTTCATCATGGACAACTTCACCATCGAGGTGGAGGGCTCCAGCGCGGTGCTGCTTGGCGACTTTAATGGCGACCTTGTAGTCGACGCAGCCGACTACACGGTTTGGCGGGACAACCTCAACGCCGCCGACGAATCCTTGATCGGAAACGCGGGGGACGGGTCCGGCGTTGTTGACGCGGGCGACTACGACCTCTGGAGGTCGCAGTTTGGCGAAGGCGTGGGGCCGGGCGCCTCGGCCTCCAGCGTGGCGCCAGAGCCATCTGGCGTCTGGCTAGCGGTCGCTGCGGCCGCCACGCTCGGAAGGCGACGCCGGTCGTGTTGGAAGCCGCGAACCTAGGCGTTGATGTTGCGCCGCGTCGGGCAGCGCGGCGGCTTTGAACTAGGAGCCGAGCGTGTCGAGCGTGAGCATTGGGTATCGTCAATTCGTTCAAGTGGTGAACGAGCTGCAAGCCAAAGGATTAACGATGCGAACTGGATACAACACACCGAACCGACGCCAGCACCGGCAAGCCGCCTTCACTCTCGTGGAGTTGCTCGTCGTGATTGCCATCATCGGAGTTCTGATCGCTCTGCTGCTGCCAGCCGTTCAGTCCGCTAGGGAAGCCGCTCGGCGGATGTCGTGCACCAACAACCTCAAGAACATAGGACTCGCTGTCCTCAACTACGAGTCTACCAAGGGCGAGTTGCCGCCTTCACGTTTGGGGCCCGACAGCACAGGGACCGACGAGGTCCGCAACCTGAGGACAGCGGTAGAGCGTTCCGGAGCGAGTGGGTTCGTCCTGATGCTCCCCCAGCTTGAACTGCAGTCAACCTACGATGGGCTGGAGATCTTTGACAAGAACAGCATCTGGCCCGCAGGGATCTACGACCCCTCCGGAAACTGGCACAATCCCGCGTATGTGCCAGCGCGAGAGCCACTGCTGGCCACGCGGCCCGATATCTTTGTCTGCCCGTCCGACACGTCTTTGCCTTACTCGGAGAACCCCCGGTTCCAAAGCTGGTCGGCAGCGCCTGCGACCGGCTCGTATGCGTTCAACGGCGGTCACCGAGGGCCCAACAGCCCCGAGCCTGTCAATGCTTGCCTGACCAAGCACAACAACACCGGGCCCCACTTGTATTGGAAGGCCAAGAAACTGCGGCACGTCATCGACGGCACATCTAAGACGTTCTCCACGGGAGAGGTCATCGACGCTCACACGGTGGACGGTTCCAACCTGTGGACCTACGCGTTCCGATACGCGGACTGCTTCCGGGTGACCAATGTCGCCCTGAACACGCCGACGGGCGTTGACGCGAAGGCGGTAGGCACGAACGCGGCGGTGGTCAACGGAGCATTCGCAAGCCGGCACATTGGGGGCGGCAATTTCACATTCCTCGACGGCCACGTGGAGTTCATTGCCGACGGCGTTGATTTCACCCTCTACCAAGACATGTCGACGATCGCCGGCACGCCAGAAGAGCGTGATGCGATCGACAACGACTACTGCGACTAGGACGGGATGCGCTGCTCAGGTTTTCAGTTGCAATCCGTCAGCATTCACCGGTCGATCCAGCATAGTCCGCTATGGAATCTACTCACCACCTCATCCGTTGCTACGCCATGGTAGCGTTGGCGTCGATTGCCGCCGTCGGGTGTGGCGACGGAGGGCCCAAGAGAGTTCCCGTGTCCGGCACGGTGCTCATCGACGGCAAGCCGCTTACCGTCGGCAATGTTCGCTTTGTCCCGGAGGGCGCCCGCCCCTCCTACGGCCAAGTGGACGATGAAGGAAGATTCACGCTCAGCTGCTTCGAGAGTGGGGACGGAGCCGTCACTGGGCTCCATCAGGTTCAGGTTTCCGCCAGTGAGATCATCGGCGGATCAAAGGTGCATTGGCACGCCCCTGCGAAGTACGCCGACTACCGATCATCCGGACTGACCGCTGAGATCACCGAGCCTGTCGACAACTTGACTATCGAGCTTACATGGGGCGACCCCAAGCAAAAGCGATCGAAGTAGTAAACGTGGATGCGACAAATATTCCTCACGAAACCGTTCTCCCCGCATGCCGTACTGGCCGTTCTTGTGCTGGCCAGTGCGGTGAACGGCGCTGAGTATTACGTCTCGTCGGCGGATGAAATCGCGCTGGCGATGCAGTCGGCTCAGCCCGGCGACTCGCTGATCATGTCGAACGGCGTCTGGACTAACCAGCAGATCAGCTTCGCTGGGTTCGGAGAATCGGGCAGTCCAATCACACTGCGTGCGGAGACTCCCGGCCAGGTGCATCTGAATGGCAATTCCTCGCTGAACATCTCCGGCGACTGGTTAGTTGCGGACGGCCTTAGGTTTGAGGGCGGGGCCCTTGGCCCCGGCGATCACATCGTAGAGTTCCGAGGGTCAAACGGAGAGGCGACGAACTCGCGTTTCACAAACTCGGCGATCGTCAACTACAACCCCGCCAGCACCGACACCCGCTACTTCTGGGTGTCGATGTACGGCCAGTTGAATCGTGTGGACAGCAACTACTTCTCCGGTCAGAACCATTCGGGCGTTACGGTAACGGTCTGGCGAAACTCATCGGAGGCCGACTTCCACCGGATTGACGGCAACTTCTTCGCCGACAGACCAGAAGGGAACGGGAACGGATTTGAAACGATCAGGGTTGGGACAAGTGATGAGTCGCTGAGCGACTCGTTCACCACGGTAGAGAACAACCTCTTCGAGCGGGTAGACGGCGAGATCGAGATCATCTCGAACAAGTCCGGCGCTAACACCTTCCGCTACAACACGTTTCGAGGCTCATCCGGCACCCTCACGCTGCGTCACGGCAACAACAACCTTGTCGAAGGAAACTTCTTTCTGGGCGAGGGGAGAGAAGGGACCGGAGGCGTTCGCGTCATCGGTGAGGGGCAGACGGTCGTAAACAACTACTTTCAGGGACTCGATGGCAGAGCGGGGGGAGCCGTCTCGATTTCGGCCGGCGTGCCCAACTCGGCCGTCAACGAGTACTATCAGGTCAAAGACGCGGTCGTCGCGCACAACACTATCGTCGATGTGAGTGGCGCCGCGATCAAGTTCGATGAAGGTCTCGGCTCTAGCGGGCGGACGCTGCTTGCCGAGAGGGTGAAGATCGTCAACAACGCGGTGTGGAGCACGAACGATCCGTTGTTCAGTGGCGCCGAAGGCGCGGACTGGAGTTGGTCAGGAAACATCGCGTTCGGGCAGTCGCTGGGGTCGGCAGTGCATACCGGAGTATCGGTGATTGACCCTCAATTGGCGCCTGGACCTGATGGCCTCTATCGACCGCAAGCAACCAGCCCGTTGATTGATGGCGGAACCCCTGGATTGGGCAGCATCGCAACGCATGACATGGATGGGCAGCCACGGGTTGGCGTAGGGGATGTTGGCGCCGATGAATACTCGAATGCAGTCATTGTCCGCAAGCCACTTACCGCCCGGGACGTCGGGCCAGACTGGCTGGCGGGTGTGACCGGCTCAACCTCGTTTAGCGGCTGCGGGCTCGCCCTGGGATGCGCGATACAGGCCGAGAGCTACTCCTCTATCCTCGATCCAGATGACAACGGCGCCGTGTGGTCGGTAGCGGTCGCCTACGGGGCATTGGGGGACGAGGTCCTGAAAGCGCCCAACGGTGACCGGGTCGACCTTGGCGCCGAACAGCACGACACCATCGCCACCTATGACTTGGAGTTTGAATCGGAGGGACTCTACCGGGCGTACTACCGCGCTCGAGGGTTTGACAGTTCGTCGGACAGCTTCCACGCCCCCGATGGGTTCGGCATCGCCCCTGACGTCAACGAATCACTATCAAGCAACGGAGTGTTTCGCTGGGAGCGAAGCGACACCGGATTCGTTGTCGACGCCACAATGATTGGCGTGCCGCTGGAACTGCGGCTGGCAATGAGAGAGCAGCGGGCCGAGCTGGACGCTTTCGTGTTGAGCAGCGACTGGGAGCTGTCGGACGGCCAGCTCGAAGCGATGTTCGCCAGCATTGACGGCGACTACAACAACGACGGAACGGTAGACGCGGCCGACTACAGCGTTTGGCGTGACAGCCTAGGCGAAGTGGGCGGAGGCCTAGCGGCAGACGGCGACCGTAACGGTCAGATCGGCGTCGGTGACTACAGCGTTTGGCGGCGGAACTTCGGCTTGGGCGCTGGACCGCCCGCGACCTCGGCGGCACCCGAGCCTTGTTCAGCCTGGCTCGCTGCGGTGGTGCTTCTCGTTAGCCACCAACAGTCCAATCTTCGCAACTGTCCCACCGACTAGAATTCAGCAACTGTTCCCAAGAGCAGGGAGAGATCATGAGCGAACCCAAGTCACCCTCTAGCGCCGAGCGGACCCGTCGGGATTTCCTCCAGAGGTCAGCAGCGGCTGTCGCATTCGCCGCCCCGACCATCGTCCCGCCGTCGGTGTTCGGCGCGACGGCGCCAAGCAACCGCATTAACGTGGCGTGCATAGGAACGGGGAACCAAGGGTTTCTTGATCTCAAGTTGTTCATGGCCCAGCCAGACTGCCAGCTGGTCGCGGTCTGCGACGTCAATCGGGGGAGCGGCGGGTACAAGAACGCGGAGGATGTCCGCGGCCGTGAACCGGCCAAGCAGATGGTAGAACAACACTACAGCCGCCGCAGTGAAGGTGGGACCTACAAAGGGTGCGACGCCTACAGCGACTTTCGCGACGTTCTTGCCAGGGACGATGTCGACGCGGTGATCGTCGTCGCGCCCGACCACTGGCATGAAGCGATGACAATTGCCGCGGCCAATGCAGGCAAAGATATTTACTGCGAGAAGCCGCTCGGGCGAACCATCGCGGGCCAGCGGCGCATGATCGCCGCAGCCCGAGAGAACGGCCGGGTCGTGCAAACGGGTTCTCACGAGCGATCCAACCCTTACGTCCGCGCCGCGTGCGAGTTTGTGCGAGACGGCGGGATCGGGAAGGTCGAGCGTGTTGTCTGCAACGTCGGTCGCCACAACAAGGTTGGTCCCGGCCCCGGCTGGCAAGAGGCGCCCGTGCCCGCTGGGTTCGACTACGACATGTGGCTCGGCCCAGCGCCGGATGCGCCGTACCACCCTGATCGATGCCTGTACAACTTCCGCTTCATCGATGACTACGCGGGCGGCCAGACGACCAACTTCGGCGCTCACTCGATCGACATGGCGCAATGGGGACTTGGGACCGACCACACAGGCCCCACCAAAGTAGAGCACGTCTTCGCCGACTATCTGCCCGAGGGGAGTCTATTCGACGCGGCAACCTACCTCAACTTCCGCTGCAAGTATGAGAATGGAGCTGTGCTCGAGTGCGTAACGGGACACCCATCGGTGCGTTGCATGTTCTACGGAACCGACGGCGTTGTATCGATCGACAACCAGGGACAGAACGCGTTGGTAATACCTAGGGACGCCACGCCAGACATGCTCCGAAAACGAGTTAAGTACCACTCGGGCTCAGACCACGTTCGAGACTTTCTGGACAGCGTCAGATCGAGGAGCGAACCGGCCGCACCGATTGAGGTCGGCCACCGCAGCGCGTCGGTCTGCCACCTTGGCAACATCGCTCTCCGGCTTCGCGAGAAGCTGTCCTGGGACCCAGAGGCCGAACGCTTTGAGGGAACGAAGGCCGACGCGGCCAATGAGCTGCTTGACCGGGAGCAGCGAGACTCCTGGACCACCTGACCAGCCGGCCGCGGATGCGAACAGGCGCCCAATCGACTGTCTATGAGAAAGCTCTAACATGCCACACGGAGCGGCTTTCGAGCGCGCGAAACGGCGCAGCTGCGGCGCCCCCGCCCTGACCGATCGACCAGTAAGGCTCGCAACCGACGTCCGCGTCGTTGGCGCAGAGCTGTACTTCTTGCCCGTGCGTACCCGCGTGCCGCTCAAATTTGGGGCAGAAACGCTGACGTCGGTCACCTGCGCGCGGGTTCGATTGACGGTCCGTGACTCCCAGGGGAGGACGGCCTGCGGCTGGGGAGAAACCCCACTGAACGTGGAGTGGGTCTGGCCGTCCGCCAGCCCTTACGAAACCAGACGCCGCATCACGCATGACTTTTGCACCCGCCTAGTGGACTGCTGGTCAGTGTTCCCCGTGACCGGACACCCGCTGCAGATCGGAGAGGCCTTTCAGCGGACCGTCCTGCAGGACGAACTGGATAACGTGAATCAGGGCGTTGCCGATGCCGATCGGCTTCCCCTGCTGGCGGCGCTGCTGTGCTGCTCCGCCTTCGACATCGCCCTGTACGACGCGTTCGGCAACCTGCACGGCATCCCCGCGATGCATTCTCTAACCAAGGAGTTCTGCAGCAGCGACCTCTCCTCGTTCTTGGACTCGGACGATGGGGTCGACTTCCGAGGCCGCTACCCAGCCGACTACCTGCGCCCACGCCGTCTGGAGTCACTCCCCGCTTGGCACCTGGTGGGAGGGGCGGACCCGCTCACCCCCGATGAGGCGGGCGCCCCACCGGCGTACGACGGGCACCCCGTCTTCCTCAGCGACTGGATCAAGCGTGACGGGCTGAAGTGCCTCAAGGTGAAGCTTCGCGGGTCCGATTACGAATGGGACCTCCTTCGCCTGACGCAGGTGGGTGAGGTCGCGCAGTCGCATGGCGTTGAACACCTTACGGCGGACTTCAATTGCACGGTGACGGATCCTAACTACGTCGTTGAGATCATCGATCAGCTCGCCCGCCAGGCGCCTGCCGTTCACGACCGACTGCTGTACATCGAGCAGCCATTCCCCTATGACCTCGAGAAGCACATGATTGACGTGCGCGAGGTGTCGCGGAGGAAGCCGCTGTTGATGGACGAGAGCGCGCACAACTGGGAGCTTGTGCGGGTCGGCCGCGCGCTCGGGTGGACCGGCGTCGCGTTGAAGACGTGCAAGACCTTAACCGGGGCGTTGTTGTCGCTGTGCTGGGCCAAGGCGCATGGCATGGGCCTGATGGTGCAGGACCTGACCAACCCCATGCTGGCTCAGATCCCCCACCTCACGCTCGCCGCGTACACCGAAACCCTAATGGGCGTCGAGACAAACGCGATGCAGTTCTACCCAGACGCCTCAGCGATCGAAGCGTCCGTACACCCCGGCATCTACCGCCGACGCAGCGGGCGGGTGGAGCTGTCGACCCTAGGCGACCACGGGTTCGGCTACCGGATCGACGAGATTGACAGGATTCTTCCCGCGCCCGTTGCTTCACGTATCGCGGCGGATGGCGGGGCGCCGCTGCCTCACTTTCGGTCACGGCATGCCGACGCCGCGCGGTCAGATAGCTGAACAGTGCGTTCGCTAGGCAACCCCAGTCGGAGTCGCCCTCCCCTGCCTCACACCGCGACTCCAATGACCTTTGTCCCCTTTCGCGTTATCGATCCTTAGGGACAAAAGTCGGCCCCCACCCGAAGCCCATGGGCTCGCCTCACGCTTGCATAGCAGTGTCTAGCAGCTTTCCCGCCGTTCACGGCGACGGAGTTTTGTCCACACTTGCCCGCTGACAGGGACAAAAGTGGCAAAACCCAAAAGGCTCCTCCGCGGTGCGATCCGCTACCTGCGGGACGCACCGCGCCGTCCAATCACCCGCCCAGTCTTCTCTCACCCCGTATTTGACCACGGGGGGTGGCAGGTTTCTACAAGAAAACGCGGCATCAACGGACTCGCGCGGTGGCGGCGGAGTCGGACTTGTAGACTCTCCCTGCAGGTCGGCGGCCGCCGCCCTGCAGACGCGAACCACATCCAGAATCTTCCCGTCAGCGGCTTGGTGGGGGCTCGAGGCCCCAAGATCTATTCGGCGAGGCCCCCAAGACAAGTTCAAGCGTTCCACCCGCGGCCACCTCGCTGTGTGACAACCAGCAACGGTTGAGCTCACGGCCGTTCAAAGCAGCC
Source organism: Posidoniimonas corsicana (assembly GCF_007859765.1). NCBI lineage: Bacteria > Pseudomonadati > Planctomycetota > Planctomycetia > Pirellulales > Lacipirellulaceae > Posidoniimonas > Posidoniimonas corsicana. The sequence continues at coordinate 369,946 of NZ_SIHJ01000001.1, read as the reverse complement.
GACTGGATGTAGCAGTTCTCGAGAGATTGATTACGGGCAACAATCCGGAACTCTCCGCCGGGGAAGTAGGCGCCGTGGAGTTGGACTCTCACCTCGTCGAACAACGGGGCGGTGATCTCGTAGACAGAATCGCTCCCTGCACCGCCGTCGACCTGGAAGAGTCCAATCGCCATCAGAACGCCGAGCGCGCCCATCTGCCCCTGGTCCTCGTCACCGTGATAGCCTCCGTAAGGAGTGGTGTCGCCGTGCGCCTTCAACTTCACCTCGCGCACCCACTTCTGCGATAGCCAGGGTTTCCCGGCATAATTGAACAGGTGAGCCATGGCGGTCCCAGGCTGGTTGTCGTAATCGACGAGCTTCTCTGCGTGGCGCCCGTGATCGGCTACAAATCGACTCGAGGCGCTTTGCTCGAATGACTCGTTCAGCCTCGTTGCGTACGCCTCGGCGCCGCCCGCAATCCCGATTAGCCCCTTCATGTCATGGGGAACAAAGTGCGAGTAGATCATCGAGTTGCTCTCACAGAACCCACGGCAGCTCATCCCCTTGCCCGTAGGAGTGAAACCCGGCATCCAGCTTCCGTCCTTCATCCGAGGCCGCACAAGCCTCGCCTCGCCATCCCAGAGACTGCGATAGTTCTGCGAGCGTTTCATAAAGAGGTTGTAGTCCGAGTCCTTCCCCAACGATCTTGCGAGCTGTGCGAGGCACCAGTCCTGATAGGCGTACTCGAGCGTCATCGCCGCCCCGTCGCGGTGCGCGCCGCCGCCGCCCATGTCTTCCGGAACGTAGCCCAGGTCGACGTAGTGCTTGATGCCCCCACCACCCGCGTTCGCCTGGTGCTCGTAGCCCGCTCGATCGCGGATCCCACCGGGGAACGCGTTCTTTCTCAGGCCCTCGTAGGCGGCGTCCACATCGTACCCCCGGATGCCCTTGTTGTGCGCGGCGGCGAAGAACGGCGCCGCGGGATCTCCTATCATCACGTAGGTGTAGTTCCCTCCGGAGGGACCTCGCGGGATCAACCCGCCATCGCGGTACATGTCAACCATCGTGTTGCAGAACCCGTCGGCCACGTCTGGGTAGGCTAGCGTCCACAAGATATTGAGCGACCAGTGGCTGCCCCACAACGCGTCGAACGCGTAGTGGGCGTAGACCGGTTCGCCTTGGGCATTCAGCCTCTTGCGCTGAATGCGAGGGCGTGTCCGCGTCATGTCGCAGTAGCTGCCGTCCGCGTCCGAGACAATACGCCTACCCAACAGCGCGTGCCACAGATCCGTGTAGAGCTTGATCCGGTGCTCAGGATGGCCGCCGGTCACCCGAATCCGGCTGAGCCATTCATTCCACTCTTGGGTAGACTCGCGTCGGACCCGGTCGAAATCCCAGTGCGACGCTTCCGCATCGAGGTTCCTTCTGGCGCCCTCGATACTCGTGTAGGAGATTCCAATCTTCACGATGACTTGGCGGTCCGCCGACGCCGCAAACCGGACGGCGGACCCCGCTTCGGCCCCCTCGACCCCGGCGGCGCCGAGCGTGAGCTCACCTCCGACCCACGACAGGAACTCTTCGAACGGCCTGCTGAACCGCGCAACAAAGAACACTCGGGTGTCCTTCGGGCGTCTTGAGGTTCGCTCCATCAACGACCAACCGGCGATCTCGGTTGGTCCGACACGGGACACACTCGAAGCGACGACCCCGCCGTGCGCGAGGAATGCGCCAGTATCAAACAGAACGTACCCCGCCTCCCCCGCGGGGAACGTGTAGCGATGCCAGCCGGTTCGGCAGGTCGACGTCAGTTCGGCGTCGATCCCGTACCGCTCGAGCGTGAGCTTGTGATAGCCCGGGTGGACGATCTCGCTGTCGTGCGAGTACCGCGACTTGTACTCGTCCATACCGAGGTGACCGCGAAACTCGCCCGTGGTCGGCATCACGGGGATACCGGACATCTGCCAGGCATGGATGTGGCTGAAGCAGCGGACAAACTCGTCATCATAGAGGTAACCCGAATTCCAGCTCCCCTTGGTGGATGTGTCGGGACTCAAATTCACCATGCCGAATGGACGGCATGCCGAAGAGAAGTAGAACCACCGTGACTTGTGGGTGTCGATCTGAGGGTTCACCAGGTGCGTCAGATCATCGGCATTGGCGCCACGACCCCAGCAGCAGCTACCAACGGACAGCAAAGTCAACGCGAGTTGCAGCGATTTCATTCGACTCAGTTTTGACTGGGTGAGTAGGTTGATACTGCCTTGAGTCCGCCGGGCTGGTTCGAGGCAACTGTCCGAAGAAACAGGCCCACATACTGCGCGCGGACACCCGGGCAATTGGCATCTCCGTCGCCCAAGCGACCAGCCGCGGCCAGCCGCAGGCCTGGGGGAGTCCTCCTGCGATTTGAGGGCGTCGGCCGGAGGGCCGCCGACCGAGAAACCGCAATTACCCCCGATACTCGCAACCGCCAAGCACCAGAGGGCCCTTCACGGCCACAAGCCGCTGCTCAGAGGGACTTGCTGTGCAACCTGCTAAAGGTCATACCGGGACCGCCGGGCTATAGATGCATCCGTGAAACCCCTAAAAACTACGAAAAAAGCTGGGGCGTGCAGAAAATCTACACTTTCGTTCGTAATTACAACTGGTCAGTGCGGATACGTTCAGCTCGATGAACCTTCTCTCTACAGCTGGAAAACCCCGATTCTTATTCGAGGCCATGACTCAGCGACTCAACGATGCCCAGTTTGTCGAGAAGCTCACCGCAGTCCAGCTGCGGCTGAGGTCGTACGCCATCTCACTTGTTCGCTCCCCTTCAGACGCCGACGACATACTACAAAACGCAAGTCTCACCCTGTGGAATAAACGCGGCGACTACGATGCGACTCGCGAGTTCTTTCCCTGGGCCTGCGGGATCGTGCTCATCGAGGTCCATCGCCATCGAAGAAAGTACGCGACCGACAAGCTGATGTTCAGCGGCCCGCTGATCGACACACTGGCGGCAGAGTACGTCGAGCAGTCCGACGAGCTGGAGAATCGCGTCAAGACTCTCCAGAAGTGCGTCGCAAAACTGGACGAGAAGGATCGCGTGCTTCTGAAAGAGCGGTACGCGTCCGGCTTTAAACCTAAAGAGATGTCGCGGCGGCGAGGCTGTCCAATCACGACCCTCTACAGCGCGTTGTCGCGTATCCGAGGACTGCTTCAAAGGTGCGTCGAATCGACGCTCGCCCAAGAAGCCCACCGGTAATCTACCTTTATGGGCGATCACGGTATCGCAATCCCATGAGTGATGAACGTCTGAGAAAGCAGATCTCATATTGGCTCGACGGCTCGCTGTCGGAGGATGAGATGCATGCGTTGGAACAACGGCTCTTGGCGAGCGCCGATGACCGGCAGGCCTATCTGATCGCGGCCAGGTTCCATGCAGAATTCTCCAACCAGGCAAAGTCGCAAGAGCTGCTTGATGACATCCACACCGCCGAGCCGGTCCGGCCTCAGCCGCCGTCTCCCCCCCCGATCAGCGCGGCATGGCCGACCAGCTGGGGCGGCGTAGCGTTGGCTACGGCGGCCTGCCTGATGCTCTCCGTGGGATGGTGGTGGACTGGTGCGGGCGGTCGCTTGATGACCAACCGCGATCCAGGAGCGACCCACGGTCTGCCCGAGCTCACCAAAGTTTCCCTCCTCACATCTGTCGACCCGCGCTCCACCGACTGCCGCTGGTATGTTGAAGAACGGAGCCACGAGCGGGCGTCGGCGTTCCAGCCGGGCGACGTTTTCCGAGTGACGGCGGGGGCCCTCTCGCTCCAGTACGCGAACGGCACGAACGTCGTGCTCCACTCACCGGCGGCCTACGAACTGGTGTCCGGCAGCCAGGCTAAGATGCTAGTCGGCCGCCTGACCGCCAGCGTCACCGAAGCGGGCAAAGGCTTCACGGTGGTGACCCCCCAAGCCAACGTGGTCGACCTAGGCACCGAGTTTGGCGTTGAGGTTGGGAACGATGGCGCCACCGACGTAGTCGTTTTCAAAGGCGAGGTCGACCTGGCCTACCGGAGTCAAACGGCCGAAGCACGACGCCTCCGCATGGGTGAGGCGTTGCGATTGGACGCCGGTGGGACGGCTCATCGGATCGTCTCCATCCATGGGAAATCCTACTCGGGAGATTCGTCCGGCAAGCACACACGGCCCCTGCTGATCTCCGAGGTGCGTGACAACATCGAGCGAGACGACTCGATGCTGAACTACTACGAGATCGTGCACGAGGGAATGCGGGAGGACGCTTTGTCGCACGTGGATCGTGTTGCGCACCAGTACAACGGCGTAACCAAAGACGGCATGCCTGGGTACCTCGTTGGCGCCGACTACGTCAAGATGTTCAACAACGATAAGCTCCGCAGCGACATGCACATCGACGTCACGCTCAGCCAGCCAGCGAGGCTCTACGTGTTCTTCGACAATCGGCTCGCTCCGCCAGAGTGGCTGACGAAGGAGTTCCAGGACTCGGGTGACGACATCGGCCTGGACAACGGTCCGTTCCAGAGCAACGGGCCGGCATGGCACAACAAAGGCCCCGTCGGCGTTGGCCCTGGCGAGAGCATCGACGACGAGCTGTCGATCTGGTTCAAGGACGTAGAAGCCCCTGGGAAGGTGCGTCTGGGGCCCATGGGCGTGCCGGCAACGGTGGGCTCGAACATGTACGGCATCGCAGCGAGTCCCCTCGACGCGGTCCGGTAGCTGAATCCGAGCGTTTCCCAACAGTCGCGCTCTTGCTGCGTCGATCGCGGGCGGACCCCATTTGCTTGCAGTTAACTCAGCCGCGAGCCCTCGTAAGCCATCCCAGCACGGCCACACGTTTCTCCAGCACAGCCCGCAGAGCCGCGATGGGTGGCGCTCGCCGTCCGTGTGTGAAGAGGCGCTCTCACACTTGCTTGCGGCCCCGCGGTCGCTCGCTTTCTACCCTTCCCTTCGCCGGCCCGGCAAGTACTGAGCTCAGTTGAATCCAAGGAATCCCGTGAGTACCCGCACAAACCCGCGTATCGGCATCCGCCCCACCATCGACGGCAGACTAGGCGGTGTGCGGGAGTCCCTCGAGGAGCAGACGCTCTCCCAAGCCCGCGCAGTCGCCGACCTCATCTCCAGCAGCCTACGCCTGCCGGACGGCTCGGCGGCCGAGTGCATCGTCCACGACACCTGCATAGGCGGAGTAGCCGAAGCGGCCGCAGCGGAAGAGCACTTCCTCCGGCAGGGCGTTGACGTCTCAATCACAGTCACGCCGTGTTGGTGCTACGGATCTGAAACGATGGACATGAACCCGACCCGCCCGAAAGCGGTGTGGGGGTTCAACGGCGCCGAACGCCCCGGCGCCGTCTACCTCGCCGCGGTGCTGGCCGGGCACGCTCAGAAGGGCCTTCCGGCGTTCGGCATCTACGGCCGTGACGTTCAGGACGCAACCGACAGCACGATCCCGGCCGACGTGTCAGGCAAGATCCTCCGCTTCGCGCGGGCCGGTCTGGCCGCGGCTCAGATGCGTGGGAAGTCGTACCTGTCGATCGGAGGCACGTCTATGGGGATCGCCGGCTCTGTCGTCGATTCAGCGTTCTTTGAGAAGGGCCTCGGCATGCGAGTCGAAGCAGTCGACATGACCGAGATTGTGCGGCGCCAACGCGATGGGATATTCGACGGCGGGGAATGTGAGAAGGCAATTCGATGGGTGCGGGAGCACTGCCGAGAGGGATTTGATGCCAACCCCGAAGCCAAGCGACGTACGCGCAACCAGCTGGATAGCGAGTGGGAAGCGAGCGTCCAGATGGCCATCATCGCCCGTGACCTGATGATTGGAAATCCACTCCTCGCGGCCGCAGGCTACGGCGAAGAGGCACACGGCCACAACGCGATCGCGGCAGGCTTCCAGGGGCAGCGACAATGGACGGACGCGTACCCCAACGGCGACTTTATGGAGGCCATGCTCAACACGTCGTTCGACTGGAATGGGCGTCGCCGCCCCTTCATCATGGCCACGGAGAACGACGCGCTGAACGCCGTGACGATGCTGTTCGGTCACCTGCTCACCAACACCGCGCAGGTGTTCGCCGACCTGCGAACATACTGGAGCCCTGAGGCAGTCGAGCGGACAACAGGGCACAGGTTGCAGGGCGACGGGGCTGGCGGCTTGCTGCACCTGATCAATTCAGGGCCAGCGGCTCTTGACGGCGCCGGCATGCAAGAGGTCGATGGGAGTCCGGCCATCAAGCCGTGGTGGGAAGTAACCGACGAGGAGGTCGAGGCGTGCCTTTCCGCAACCACCTGGCACCCGTCCATCACCGAGTACTTTCCCGGTGGAGGGTGGTCAACCCGCTACTGCACCCGCGGAGGGATGCCGTCGACCATCGCCAGGATCAACCTGGTGGATGGGCTCGGACCGGTGCTGCAACTCGCGGAAGGCGTGACCGTCGACCTGCCTGAAGATACCCACGATTCGCTGGACCAACGCACCAATCCTACCTGGCCAACGACCTGGTTCGCACCACGCGTCACCGGTTCCGGCGCTTTCAGAGACGCCTACAGCGTCATGAACAACTGGGGAGCGAACCACTGCGTGCTCTGCTACGGACACATTGGCGCCGACCTAATCACGCTCGCGTCGATGCTCCGTATCCCTGTCTACATGCACAATGTTGACCCGAAACTTGTCTTCCGACCCAGCGTCTGGGCCGCTCACGGCACGTCCGATCTGGAGGGTGCCGACTTCCGCGCGTGTGCGAACTACGGCCCACTCTACGGCTAGTCAGCTACCCTGACCGAACTGCTTCCCAACCGGCGGATTGCCAACAATCATTCAACGCGCTCCCGCGTTCCACGAGCGAGATCAATCACAACCATGTCCGACCAGGCAGATAGTACACATCCCAATTCGACGGTAATCCCGCCGCACTACTTTCTCCCGTTTGTGCTGGTGACGACGCTGTTCGCCTTGTGGGGTTTCGCGAACGACATCACCAACCCGATGGTGGCGGCGTTCAAGAACATCCTGCTGATCAGCAACTACGAGAGCTCGCTGGTGCAGTCGGCGTTCTATGGCGGCTACTGCGTGATGGCGATCCCGGCGGCATTGTTCATCCGCCGCATGGGCTACAAGGCGGGCGTGCTGATGGGGCTCGCGTTGTACGCCACCGGGTGCCTGCTGTTTGTCCCCGCGGGGCAGGCGATGGCGTTCTCCGCGTTCCTGACCGCGTACTTCATCATGACCTCCGGCCTGGCGTTCCTCGAAACCACGGCCAACCCCTATATCTTGGCGATGGGGCCCGAGCACAACGCCCCCCGCCGGCTCAACTTCGCGCAGGCGTTCAACCCGGTGGGGTCGATCATCGGCATGATCACCGCCCGTAACCTAATCCTCGCGCGGCTCGACCCGGCCGACGAGGAGGCCCGCCGCGCGCTGGCCGAGTCTGAGCCCGCCGCCTTCGAGGCGATCCAGCGTTCGGACCTGGCAGTGATCGTCGGCCCGTACGTGACGCTCGGCCTGGTGGTGCTGGGCGTGCTGGTGGTGTTCGCGCTGGCGAAGCTGCCCCAGGGCGAGACCTACGAGAAGGGCGACTCGCGGCTGCTGCCGACCCTGGGCCGCCTGTTCAGCAATCCCCGCTACCTGGGCGGCGTCGTCGCGCAGGCGTTCTACGTTGGGGCCCAGATCATGTGCTGGACGTTCATCATCCAGTACGGCGTCAACGAGCTGGGGATGAAGGCCGAGGTGGCGCAGACCTACAACATCGCGGCGATGATCATCTTCGTCACGAGCCGGTTCATCTGCACCTACCTGCTGAAGTTCGTCAACCCGGGCACGCTGCTGGGCGTGCTGGCGGTGGGCGGCGGGATGCTGGTCTCCGGCGCCATCCTGCTGCCGGGCCAGGCGGGGCTGCTCTGCCTGGTTGGCGTGTCGGCCTGCATGTCGCTGATGTTCCCCACCATCTACGGCATCGCGCTGCGGGGCCTGGGCGACGACGCCAAGCTCGCCTCGGCCGGACTCATCTGCGCCATCGGCGGCGGCTGCGTCATGCCGCCCCTGCAGGGGAAGATCATGGACGGCTCCGCCGTCAATCTCGGCTCCCTCACCCTCTCCGCCACCCGCGCTTCGTTCGTGCTGCCGCTGATCTGCTTCGTGGTCGTGGCCGTCTACGGCTTCGCCACCTCCAAGCGGCAGGCAGCGTGAGCAGGCAACGCCGTAAGCGCGGTGAGTTACCAGCGGCTCATCGCGGCCCGGATGGCGTCCGCGTTGTGAATGCAGCCGCCTAACGGCGACATCGTGCTGCGGCTGGGTGTCGGAGCTGACGGCGCCTGTGGGCTAGAAACCAGCACACCACGGCAAGGACACCAGAGAACGTTGGCTCCGGGACGTAGGCCGGATGGGCAGCGTCGAGAGCCATCGCACCAAAGTTGCTACGCCACAGCTCATAGTCAGCGGCGTCCACGCCACCGGAATTGCTGCCGTTCCCACTAAGTGAGTCTTCATCGAGGGCGCCAAGGTTGTCCCGCCAGACAGAGTAGTCGGCGGCGTCTACTACGCCGTCGGCATTAAAGTCGCCTGCCAGGCCAGCAAACAGGAAACCGTTTAGCGTGACCACGCCCAGTTCACTGCTGTAGCTAACTATGAAGGAGCCTTCGCCGTCCGTTGTGTTGAGTCGACTGCCGTCAGCAACGTTGTCGAATGCACCAGACAGCGAAGCAGCTGAGACCACGGTGAAGACATCGTCGAATGCGGGTGTGAAGCCGTCGCCGATCAAGGTAACCGCAAGCTGACCGCCGAGCAGAATCTCGTCGGCTGCGAGTAGGTCGTAGTCTGTGCCCGCGGTGGCGCCGCTCACCTCAATGGCGAGAACGGCGCCGCGATGGAACTCGACATCCCGGGTTCTTAGTTCCCCGGCGCTGGAGCCGGGCGCCAGCGTTCCACCTGCCTGTACCACAACATCCGATCCGATTTCACCGACGCCGCCGAGTACGCCTCCGCTCAGCACCGCGTAGTGGGCTCCGCCCGTGTGCGTTCCGTCTACCCGCAGCAGCCCGTTGCTGATGGTGGTGCTGCCGGTGTAGGTGTTGACGCCCGCCAGCACCTGCTCTCCCGCGCCGGATTTTACCAGGCTAAGTCCGCCCTGGATCTCGCCGATGAAGTATCCTTGCCCCGAAGACGTTTCGACTGTCAGCGTGCCAGCATTATCCGCGGTTGGGTTGGTGGCCTCGATCACGCCGGAGCCGAACAGCTGCCCCACCCGAGCGGAGAGTTGGTTGGCGTCCGACCGTGCGTTGACGTCCATACGGCCGTATAGAAGCACAGCGCTGCCTGTATTGATCGCATCGGCTCCGATCGAGTCGATCGACGCGCCAGCGGCTACCGTCAGACCATTCCTCACCACGCCCGATCGAGCGGTGACCTGTCCCTCGGCGATGGTCAGGTTCCCGGCAAGCGTGCTGGGCCGCTCGATGCTGAGCTTGCCGGGACCACGTTTGGTGAGATTTCCCGTGCCCTGGATAGTGCCGACCAGCAGCTGGTTGCCCGCCACGCCTACGCCGATCGACGCATTTCCGTCTAGGACGATAACGCTTTCGTCGACTCGACTGGAGCTTCCGAAGCGGGTGCCGCTGTCGGCGCGTCCGTCAGAGTACAACGCTCCCTGGCCATCAACCCCGTCACCGCTGATGGTCAGCTTCTCGTTCAGGATCTTGACGCCCGGCTGCAGCTCCAGCGTGCCACCAAGTTGCACTACCGACGCGTTGCTGTCGAGCGTGCCTTCGGCCGCGGCGCCGTTGTTGCCCAGCCCAGCGGCGTGCGACACCAGCGTGCGTTTGCCGGCGGGTACCAGCGAGACGCCATCATAGTAGTTCTCCTTTCCGTTGGTGATCACCATCCCCACGGAACTGCCGGTGTTGTTGACCGCGTTTTCCCCCAGCACCAGGATCTGGTGGGTATTGTTGTGGAACGTCGAGTTCGTGTAGGGAGTTGGATCGCCGCTTTCTGGACCGTCGGTTGTGTAGTCGAAGTTCCGCCAGTTCTGGTAGTAGCTCTGGCCAAGGCGGATGACCGACTGCTCCGGAAGCGCGCCCGCCGGCAAGCTGCTGGTGATCGAGACATCGGCGACGCCGTTAACAAAGGCGGGCGACCAGTCCACGCCGACCGGATCGCCCCCCACCAGCTCAAGCTCGATCGAGTTGTTCCCCCCGCTGCCGTAGAAGACAAGCAGCGGCCCATTGGCGATGTCTCCTCCGCTGTTGGTGATGGTAGTGTTGTCGCCGACGTCAAACCCGGACTGGGTTCCATACGCGTAGGAGTTGCTGATGTTAACGGCGCCTCCGTCGTGGACAGTGGCAAACCCTGTACGCATGTTCGTCACCACTACGTTGTCGACGGTCAAGCCCGATGCGCCGCCGTACACTCGCACCCCGCCCTCAGCGCCGGAGATCATGATGTCGTCCGGGATCGGCTCTCCCCACCAGGTGTGGCCATGCTGCTGGTAGAGCGGATGTTCGACAACGCCCTGTGATGAGAACAACTCGCCGGTGACCGTGCTATTGGTAAGGGTTGTGTTGGTCGAGTTCTGCACGAAGAACCCGTGCCCGAACGCGTACGCCTCGAGGTGCATGTCGTTGATGACCGCATTGGTCGCTTCCCCCACCCGGAACGCCGACGCCTTGCGGTGAAGGATGTACGGGCTGACGCCCTGGGAGGCGCCTTTACCGAACGCGTCCCCGAGACCATAGGCGTCGGTGCGAGAGCCTCGCGAGACCACATGCGCGCCGTCAACCGTGTTGTTGGCGCCGGACAGCTCAACGTACTGCGTCGCCCAGTCGGCAAAGCGTTGGGCGTCCGGGTCGGTGTCCAGGGCGATATCCTGCCCGATCAGTGTCAGGCCCCGCACCGTATTCCCCGAGCCGGTGATCCGGACGACGTCGACGCCGCTGTCGTGCCCAAGGCTCCGCCCAAAGCCGTCGAGCTTACGGGTGTCTAGGTTGATCGTAGCGCCGGACAGGTCATACGTATTGCCCGAGCCGCCCAGCTCCATGAAAATCGGCATGGAGCTGGTAGGGTTGGCAATGTGATCGCCATTGATCCAGTAGTGGCCCGGCGTCACGACGCCGGTTTCTGGGTGGGGGTCGCCATCGGCGCCGCTAAGCACAACAGTCGTGTTGTCGACCGAAGTTCCGTAGGACCGAAGCTCCGCAAGACTGTTTGCAACTAGCTGCGCCGACGCCTGGGAGCAGGACGCAACGAGGGTGATCAGCAAGCACAGGCGTAGCAATGGGCAGCCAACTATCGAGTACGCCGCCGCCACGTCTGAGCGTGATACGGTGATTCTTCTGCGGGACTGGGTCATCGCCTCGCGTAGGAAGGAACGCCACTGCGGCGGCCTTCGAACTGCCTCCCTCTGCTTGGTCCGCTAGCTTCGCCTCGCCGGCGCCGGTGATCCAAAAGCAGCCCGTCTCCCTGCCCCAGGAGACGGGCTGTCATGGCAAACTGTCGAAACACGCACCAACGCCCTACGCGATACGAAGGCGCCCCCGGGCCGCGGTTGCCACAACGCCCGCGGCAAACAGCAGGATCGACCCTGGTTCCGGAGCAGCCGATCCGGCGGACGGCGCGGTCGTCGCCCCGTAGTTGGCCCGCCAGAGAGAGTAGTCGGCGGCCACCACGGTCGGGGCGCCGCTGCCGTTTCCGTTAAGCACCGACGAGTCACCGTCGAGATTGTCTCTCCAGATGGTGTAGTCGGCGGCGTCGACGACGCCGTCGGCGTTGAAGTCGCCGGGTAGGACGTTCGGGCTGATATCTGCTAAGTCGCCAAAATAGACGGCGCCAAAGGCAGTGGTCAGCCCCGCGGTGCTGTACTGCAGGGTCAGGTCTTCTTCGGACAAATCCCACACGACGCCCAGGTCCAGCGTCGCGCCTACGCCCAGCGTCGACATGCCCACAGCGTTCAGCTCCGACAACGCGTTTGCCGTTTCCGCAACCACGTCCCAACCCGCTACTCCCTGTCCCTCCAGGTCGCTGAAGCCCGGGAGCAACGCGCCGGATTCTGAACGGACGACGTACCCCGTGAGGTCGACAGACTGGCTGGACTGGTTCTGAAGCATGGCGCTCCCATCAACCGGGTCAACGACCAACACCAGATTGTTCTGCCGATTGCCCTCCAGGACGACGACCGCGTTCTCGATCACATTGTCGGCCGTGCTGTACTGGAAAGAAACGCTCTGCAGCAGGTTGGTTCCAATCGGCTGGTTGGTGTTGATACTCAACGGCGCTCCAAAGTCCTGGGACGCGCCATCCGTGAGAGTCGCCATTCCGGTTGCGTTGGTCTCGGCCAACTGGTTTGCCGTAGCGGTCTCTACCCAGCCGGCGGCATCGTCGCTGAACGAGCTCCACTGGCCTTCATTGACGGCGCCGTTCGACACCGACATCACATAGCCGGTGACATCAAAGTCAACCCCGCTGCCCGACGGGTTCGAGAGCACGGCCGTGCCCGCGTACGGGTCCACCCGCAGCACCAGCTGCTGCCTAATCCCCAGGGTCACTTCACTTTCTGCGGTCGATACAGTGAACGACTGCCCGTCCAGCAGGCTGTAGTCCGAGTTGTTCACCACCTGGGAGAACTGACCAAACACCCCAATGCCATCCGCGCTGCCATCGAACAGCGTCCAGCTGGATCCGGCGCCGGCGGACGCCAGCGACCCGCTCACCTGCAGCGTGCCGCCAAGCTGGATCTGCTCTTTCACGACGACCGGGTTGAACGTCGGGCCATCGATCTCAACGTTAAGCGTCGACACTGAGTTCTGTCCGTACCCGTCGACCGTGACCGCACCGATAGCGTCGTGGAGCGTTAGGACGCCGACTCCGTTGGCGTGCACGCCGTTTCGGATCCACCCCTGATTCATGTTGGTGGTGATGGTGTCCGTCACCGTGATGCTGCCGCCGTCCTTTATAACCAGCGAGCCTGTCGAACCGCCGTCCTCAGCGAGCCGGACATCAACCGGGGTCACAGGCGAGGTTGTCGCATCCAGGACCGCGATTCCTCCGTTTGAAATCGAGCCGTACTCCTGGAACCCTTCGTCGGGCTGGAAGTTGGAAGCCGGCTCTTCGGTCGTGAGCCAGTTGTCGCCTTCCCCGTTGCCCGCCTCACCGGCGTCCCACAGACCTTCCACACCTGCGGCGCCAATCCAGTTCACACGGAATGGCTGAGCTGCCGAGTCCGAACCGCACAGGGCGCACCCCAGCAGCACGGGTACCGACAGCAAGTATTGCGTACGTAGTGGTTTCATCGGATGACCTTTTTGAGAGAAGATGTCATGTTCGTTGGTTGTTGAATCGCTCGCGGTGAACAGACTACGCTCTCAGTTAGGTCAACCGGCGCGGCGCGCGACGCATGGTGGGGAGCAGACCCGCGGCAAGCAGGAGCAGCGTTGACGGCTCTGGCGCCGCGTTCGCGGATGCGGGCGCCGATGACGGAATGCTGGGGTCTTCGAAGTCGGCGCGCCAAAGCACAAAGTCTTCCAGGTCAACAAAGCCGTCTAGGTTGGCGTCGCCGTCGGTAGAGTTGGTCGCTTCGGTGAGGAAGTTGGCGGCCATAATGTCGTAGTCGGCGGTGTTGACAAAGCCGTCTTCATTGAAGTCGGTCAGCTCGAACGGGAACGCCTCGGCGAAGAGGGTGTCGATCTCGCTGGGGTCGAGCACGTGGTCATAGACCCGGAACAGGTCCACCGCCCCATCCCAGCCAAGGGGGTTGGCGTTGACGATGTTGTTGCCCAGTGTGGCGTTGACAATATCGAACGTCCCAGTGTCGCCGCCGGAACTCCGCAGCACGTTGTTGATCCAGATCTGATTCCCGGCCGCGCCCTTCGTGAAGACGAAGTGATGCCACTGCCCCGAAGTCTGGCTCGCCGTGACCTCCGCGGCGATCCCGACGCCGATCTGTCCGTTCGGCGACCGCCAGAGGGCGGACCCATTCTCCCAAGGAAGGTGGACCTGCGACTGCCGCCCGCCCCCAGCGTTGGTTCCGTACCACCAGGTGGACTGTTCTGGGTTGGTGATGCCGAACTGCACCCACGCCGAGATCGAGATCTCTTGGTTCGTGCTCCCAAAGGGGCCCGTGCCGGCGGCGAAATCAGAGGGCGCCAGCGATACGACATCATCGTCGCCGTCGAAACCCATTGCGGTTGAACCCGTGAGGACGCCCGGGACGCGCGTGGCGCCGCCGCCGATCGTTCCGTGGAAGCCGTTGCCGCTCGTGTCGGTCGCGACCGTGGGGTCCGTGCCATCGAACAGGAATTCTGTCACCAGCACAGCTTCTGCAACGCTAGCGGCGCCGAAGTAGAGTGCCGCGGCAAGTACAAGTGGGGACTTCATTATTGCTTTCCTTCTTTCCTAGGGTTCGGTGCTCTCAGAGCCGGTAAACCTTGCTGAGCAAGCCTGTCGGGGCGCTCAGGATGCCGATAATCACAATCACCACCTGCGACTCAACAAGCGTAAAGCCCGATCCTTGCAGGTCTGACTTTCGTGCGACGTTCCTCCGGTCACTGGACGCGAGATTCACTGGGCAGGTATGCCGCAGGCCAACTGCGTCACAGCTGCCCCAGCGAGCGGTCCACCGCAACGGCGCAGTGAGCTTAGACGCTAAATCTGATTAAGGTTTTTTGCCATCCAGGCTCCGCGTACACCGCTGAGCATGGCGTCGCTGGCAATTTAAACAGGTGGGAGCCCACGAACGGGGGCACTGACGAGTTATCCCTGTCTGCCCCCTACTCCACCGGTTCTACTGGGATTTACGAAATATTCTCAGGATTCCTCAGTTGTTGCGCGATACCCCTATATTTACAGGAAGCGGAGAGAGCCGGTGGCAGCACACAATCGACAGCCAACTCCGTGAACGCTTACATCTAAGTTGCGCGTCGTAGATAGCTGGTTCTAGTCGCTGGAATGCGTGCGTTCGAACGAAGGAGCGCGGGCGGGTACGATCCCCCCTATGGGTTCGTAACATCAAGCCGGTTCTCACCTTCAACGACCGATAGCTCGAGGCCGCTGGTGTCTGGCGAGGAGAGCTTTTTCGGTATTTTGGCCTGCGGTGGCTCGGGCTCGCCGGTGGGGTAGTTGACGGGCACCGGCGCCAGGTAGACGGAGTAGACCCCGAGCGGCAGATCGTGAAGGTAGTACTCACCGTTGGCGCCAACCTCGGTCATCCTCTCAACCCGGGGTGCCTCTGAGTAGAAGATCACGGCGACGCCACCGCCCGCGTTCGGGCCCAGCGATACCGTTCCGACGACGTCGCCGGTGGGCTCCGGGGCGCCCCCGCCGCAACCGACCAAGGCGCCCAGCAGGAGGATGAGCGGCCTTTCGAGAACTCGTTGAAGCATTCGGTTATCTACCCTAAGGGGCAAACGTCGAACTAGAGCGCCAATGGGGCCCCGGCGCTCTCGAGGGCAACGTTGCCGTCATCACGGTTGCACATATTGAAGAGCAGCTGCAGTTCCGTTTGCTCGTTGACGAAACGCACCGATCCGTCAACGAACGCCGCGAACGCGCCGCCAGCGTGCACCGACTGAATGGGGCGGTTGGGGCCAAGGTTGCCCTGGATGCCTGGGTTGTTTGCGGACTTGTCGTTCACGCGGTAGCGAACGGTGGTGATGTTGAACATCCTGCCATTGTCCATGCCCCCCATCGTAAACCCGTGATTCCCGTCGCTGCGGGCGTCAACGATCTCTTCGGTCGCAACGCGACCGCCACTCTTCTTGATCAACCAGTCCGACTGCTCCGCTAGCAGCATCGTCTTGGAGGTTCCGTCCGTAACCGAACGCAGCTGAACCGGGTTCGTATTCAGGAGGCAGCCACCAAAAGAGTAAATCGAAGTCGTGCCCAAAGCCGACTCGTGGTCGACAGCACCGGCAATCCCGGTGTAGGTCGCCATCATGGCGGCCGAAGGCGGATTGGTATTGGTGCCTTCAAAAAGATACTCGCCCACAGCGGGAAACTTGGGCAGGTCCGACGAGGGGCAGAGGAGCATTGGAACGGTGACTCCGCCCAGCAGTGCGAAGTTGTCCATGTTGGTGTTCGCGTTCCCGGTCCCTGCGATCCATCCGGTGTGGATGCTATTGACCCCAACCCTGTCAAAAGCCGAGTAGATTGCGTACTCCTCTGAGTAGGGGAGTAGCAGCACCCAGAAAGAGTGCCCCCACCCCCCGCGTGGCGCCGACCCACCACCTTTCGGAAGTTCTCGGAATGAGGTCTCGTAGTTGAGCGCCGACAATGCCGCTTGCTTAAGGTTGTTGGTGCAATGAGTCTTCCTCGCGGCCTCCCGCGCCGCCTGCACAGCAGGCAGCAATAGGGCAATCAGGATGCCGATGATCGCAATCACCACCAGCAGCTCGACCAGCGTGAAGCCCGCAGCGCGCAGCCCCGCTTTCCGTCTACCTGTTGCCATCTCGACCTCCTAAGTTTTTCTGGATACTTCCCGGCTGGAGACAACCTAAACTCGATCCCCTCGCCGTCCTCGTCCACCTCCGCGGTGAGGTCCGACGAACCTCTCTGCGAAGCCCGTTCTGAGGCGAGCTACTCGCACCTCGCGGATTGAGCCTCAATTACTTGATCGAGAACCCCAGTGGTCTCGAGAAGTTCTATCTTCTTTCCGAGGCACATAGCCGGAGGCACATCTCTAGCCGCCGTTACAGCTGCATCCGTTGCCTCGGATCTGCCCGGCAGAACGCGATCTCCCGGGGTGAACGTCGACAAGGGGCACCGGCATTGCGACTCAATCTCGCCGGAAGCGGCGTGACGGTCCTCGGGAAAGAACTCTATACGCTTCGAGGAATGGGACTCCATCGAGGGTGATTTGGCCTGACACTTCCACCACGGCGGAACTCGAGTTGCATCTGGCCAGCAATAGAAGCGCAACGCTAAGTAGGAAATGCAGCCCCGGAGACGCAGCCGGCAGCGCTGCGGCTTGATGGGACTTCGACACGAACTGGATTCGCTTCCCGACCGGCCCACTGGCGAGCCAAGAACGCGACATGAGTATTAGGACGAGGTAAAGAACGAGAGTGCGGTGTGGCAACCAATAGAGACTGAGCGCGTACTGCTTAGCCACGATAGCACTTCGCGTTCTGACGCTAGAATTACGAACGAATCTTTCGAAGTTCCTAGGATTAGAATGGTAGAAGTGTTAGCCCAAGACTTAATTGGGAGTCCGAGAGCTCGTCCATTCGCTCGGGACAGAGACTTCAAGGTACTGGCAAATAGTCGCCTAAGAAAACCGGGCGTGACACCTTGGTTTAGGGCGCCCGACGAAGATCGCATGCACGGGGTCTTTCCCCAGCGGGGGCTACTCACGCGCAGCCACGACCGCACGGCCATCCCCTCCATCAGCAGGCAGTCATCGGAACTCTAAGTTCTAGCGCCGATTGCTGGCGATTGCCTAGTCGAGTCGCTTCAGCGTGAGGTTCTTGAACTCCACCCACATCGGCGCGCCGGCGTGGAGCTGAAGGGCCAGCACGCCTTTGCCGAGCGCCAGCTTACGATGATTGTCCGTAAAGTCGAGGATTAGCGTGCCGTTGAGGTAGTGTTGGATGTGGTTGCCCTTCGCGATGATGGCAACCTCGTTCCAGTCGTCCACCCGGATCAGCCGCTCCAGCTCTGCGTCCTCAAGCAGCTTGCGATCGAGGTGCTTCCCGTCGACGTCCCAGCTCGCTTTCTCACCGGCCAGGCAGATACGCTTGCGTGACCCGCCCTCGTCGTAGATGAAGCCCGTCACATTGGGAAGCTTGTTCTCGTTGCGGAGCTCGTGCTGATAGCCTCGCACCACCCATGCGTTGCGTGCGGAGTCGTCGGTGATGTGTCGCGATCGGTACTGGATGCCTGAGTTGTTGGCGGCGTTGCATCGGTACGACAGCTTCAGCTCAAAGTCTTCAACCTCGCCCCCTTCCCAGATGAGGAAAGTGTTGCCCTTGGCGGAGGCGTCCTTGGTCGTCTCCCCACGGATAACGCCGCCCTTCGCCTTCCACAGCCTTGGGTCGCCGTTCCAGCCGGAAAGGTCTTTGCCATTAAACAGCTGCTGAACGCTCGAGTCGTCGCGGGACTCCGCCACGGCGCCGCCCAAGGAGAGGCCAACCAGTGCGGCTGCTAGAACGAAGTGCTTCATTACGGTACCTGGTGCTATCGTTGTCGAACGTGGGTGAGTGGAAAGGTGCTGGCGGGTGCTAGATACCTGCCCCGACGGCAGACGCGTTTGGCTTGTCGGCCGGGTGAACTACGCCAAGGGATGCTAGGAAAGCGTCAGCTTCTTTGAGCGTCTGGCTGTAGAACCGATTGTTGTTGCTGTCAGTGGAGTCGTGATTGAAGAAGCCGTGCTTCTGGCCCTCGTAGATGTGCAGGTCGCAGCGGATGCCGCGAGATTTCATGCGTCGTTCGTACTCACGCATCTGGTCGACCGGCACCAACTTGTCCCTGCTGCCGAAGAACACGATCGTTGGCGGCGTTCTATCGTCGATATTGTGCATTGGCGATACCGTGCGCCAGTACGCCGCGACCCGTGAGTACCCGTACCCGCCCGGGCCGTTGTTGAACACGGGGTTGAAGAGAACCAATGCATCGGGTCGACAGCTGGTAGCCGGGGCGCCGGGTTCGTCGACGGCGGTTCCAGTGGCCGCCGCCGCGGCGACATGACCACCAGCAGACCCGCCGCCTGCGACGATCCTGGTCGGGTCAACGTTCAGCTCGCCCGCATGGTCGCGAACCCAACGGATAGCCGATTTCCCGTCCTCAACACACTCGCGAGGGGTTGTGCCGTGGCGGCTTTCAACGCGGTACTCAGCCGACATCGCGACAAACCCCAGCGAGGCAAAATGCCTGCACTGGGGGTAGAACTGGGCCGGGTCGCCGCCCTTCCATCCGCCGCCGAAGAACAGAATGATGGCGGGCGATCCTTCTTCGGGCGCCGGACCTGGGGGAGCAAACACGTGCAGGCTGAGCGAGCCACCGTCAGTCGCCTTGTAAGGAACGAGGCGGTCCGGCGGCGGCGTTGGCGGAAAGCGAGGCGCCGCGATCGCGGCCGACGACCACGCCGCAAGCATGATCGCAACCCGCCATCCAACGGGACTTGGTAAAGGCGCCGTCAGCGGGATCTCGAGTTGCCTGGCGCATCGGTAGCGGCCACACACATGAGTCATTGATCCCCCTTCGTCCCTTGAGCACGACGAGGCAGCGCGCCCCGCCACCCCGCCAGCCACTGCTCGGCTAGCTGCGCCGCGAGTGGTGCGTGCGCGGGATCATCCGCGATGTTGACGTTCTCTTGCGGGTCGGTTCGGTGATCGTAGAGCTCAACCGCGATGACAGCCGAGGGATCATCACGCGCAACCCAGCGCGTGAAACGATAGCGGTCGGTCCGCATCGAGTATCCCATCAACCTCTGCCGCGACACCGTACGTGGGTACTGGCTGAACGCAGCAGCCTTCCACGCCATAGTCGGACACTCCAGCAGGGGCTTGAGGCTGATACCCTCAAGGTGGTCCGGCTTTGGGATCCCCGCCAATTCGGCCAGGGTTGGGTAGATGTCGACGAACTCGACCAGGGCGTCGGTGTGCCCGCCACCCGAAGTCAGGCCCGGCGTCGCAATCAGCAGTGGGGCGCGGGCGTCATCCTCGAAGTTGCTGTGCTTGCACCAACGGCTGTGCTCGCCAAGCTTCCAGCCATGGTCGCCCCACAGCACGACAATCGTCGTCTCACGCAACCCCAACGCGTCCAGTTCGGTAAGCACTCGGCCCAACTGGGCATCCATGTAGCTAATGGCGGCGTAGTAGCCGTGCTTGAGCTGCCGTGCGTAGTACTCCGGAAGATCGCTCACGTCTGGGACGCCGCTATACTTCCAAAGCTCGTTCTTGTCCGCCAAGCTGAATCGGGGCGCGCCATCCGGGAGAAAGCGATTGGGGGCTAGCGGGATCGCGTGCTGGTCGTAGAGTTGCCAGTAAGAAGCCGGCACGCTGAACGGCAGGTGGGGCTTTCTGAATCCCACCGCCAAGAAGAATGGCTTGTCTTGCCCGCTTAGCTCGCGGAGAGATTCGATGGCCTCGTCCGCCAGCCGCCCTTCTCCGCCTCCATTCGGAGGGTCATCGGTAGCTCGCACCGCGGGACCGCGGTCGGTGTTGGTGACCCGTTCGGCCCATGCCTCTGGCGTTGCGGTCAGCAGGGCGTGCTCATCGCGATGATCCGGACGCTTTCCTGCAGCGCGGCGGCCCTTGCGGAGTGGCCTCCGTTCTGCAGAAACAGCTGGGGCGGTCCAGGAGGGAGCGTCTTGAAGGTCGCCATGGTAGATCTTGCCGAGCCCACGCGTCGCGTACCCGTGGGCGCCAAACAGTTGAGGCAGCGTGACGACACCCGGCAGCGCGCCGCGAAAGTGTGTGTTGAGGTCCCACACCCTGTTCGTGTCGGGCCTGGTTCCTGTCATGACGCTGGTGCGTGACGGCGAACATACCGCCTGCTGGCAGTAGGCGCGATCGAAGACCAGAGAGCGTAATGCTAACCGATCGATACTGGGGCTCCTGACAGCCTGGTTTCCATAACAGCCCAACTCGGGTCGGAGGTCGTCGGCGACAATGAACAGCACGTTGAGCCGCTTACCGGCTGCTTTGCTTGTCGCCAGACCCGCGGCACGGCCGGGCGCGGCCGCCAGCAGTATCAGTAAGACCAGCAGGCCCCGCAGAAGGGTGATGCCTACCTTGGAATAAGAGGTGCGAGTGAATAGCTGCTCAGATGGGATCATAGTTCGATTGCCGCAGCCATGGGCTTAGGCAGCCTCTCCAGTTGCCGCTAACTCGAATGCAACCTGACGTGGGAATCACCGGTTGCGGGCTTCTTCGTCTTCGGTGGCATCCACTCCGCGGGCCGTGGGTTCGCGGTGGTCAACGGCGTGCTATCGCCGTACTGGAGCATCTCCTGCTTGAGCAGTCCCGTCATCCTGGCGACCTCAGAAGCGTACGCTGGGTCGTCTGCCAGGTTTCGTAGTTCCCTCGGATCGTCGTCGAGGTCGAAGAGCTGCGTTTTGTTGATCTGCGGATACCGAATCAGCTTCCACCGGTCATCCCTGACGGACCGCTGGCAATCCCGGTAAGCGGTGTAGAGGACGCTACGCGGTTCAGGCTCGCTGCCTTTGAGCAGAGGAACGAGGCTTTGCCCTTCAACACCCTTGGGAACGGCCGCGCCACCAAGTTCGCAGAGCGTTGGGAACAGATCCATTAGGTAAACGAAAGCGTCGCTCTGTCGTTCGGGGACTCCTGGTCCGGCAATCACCAATGGGCAGTGCATGCCCCCGAACTCGTAGAGGTTCTGCTTGCCGAACAGGCCGTGTTCTCCCATCGACAATCCGTTGTCGCCCGAGAAAATCACGATCGTGTTCTCCAGCTGACCGGTCGAGCGGAGCTGCTCGACGATCCGACCGACATGATGGTCGAGGCCGGTAATGCAAGCGTAGTAGTCCGCGAGCTGGCTCCGCGTATCGCGAGGAGTCCGCGGCCAGGGAGCCAAGCGCTCGTCGCGAACGGTCATCTCGCCGTTGTTGAAGGGGTGGACCGGCATAAACGCCTCAGAGAGCAGAACAACATCGGGTGAGTACCGGTCCATGAACTCAGGCGCAGCCACTCGCGGGTCGTGCGGAACGGGTGGCGCCATGTAGACGTAGAAGGGACGCGTCTGGTCCGACTCGCCGAGGAACCGGATCACCGCGTCGGCGTGCCGCTCGCTAGACCCGCGGCGCTTCCTTATTCCGCGGTCATCCATAACGATGCTTTGCTGAAACGCCTTGATCCCGGCTTTGAACTCGTTCCCACTCTTGCCCACATGAAACGTCTGGTAGCCGGCGTCCGATAGCACGCTGGGGAGCGCCATGGACGGGTCCCACGGATCAGTGGCCGCCTTACCCCCAGGGATCCTCAGCCAAGACCGACCGGTCAGCATCATCGTGCGGCTTGGCAGACAAACCGCGCCGACCATCGACCCCATAGTGTAGCAGCGGGAGAACGTCGTGCCCCGCTCGACGAGTTTGTCGAGGTTGGGTGTTTGCAGAGCGTCCGTACCAAGTGCGTGCAGCCCATCGGGGCGATGGTCGTCGGCGTGGATGTGCAGGATGTTCGGCGGCGGATTCTCGCCACCTACGGCATCGGGAGCAGCCAGCGAAGCTGAAAAGACCGCAATGACCGCAAGTTTGACTCTGCGCAACGAGCAATACATAGACTACTTCTTCGCCTTGGGAGGTTTGACGAGCTTGATTTCGACGTCGTTATCCTGGTTGGGGCCGGGCGTGCTGCGGCCGCGCGATACGTACTGTTCGAGCAAGCTTCGCATCCGCTGGACCACCTGAGGGTGTTCGTCTTGAACGTTGTGCTCCTCGGCCAGGTCGGTCGCCAGGTTGTAGAGCTGCACCATTGGTAATCCGGCCGCGTCGTCGCTGCCCGGCTTGGGGAAGCTAACGCCGCCCGAATCCTGGCACAGCAGCAACTTCCAATCGCCTTGACGAATGGCGAACGATCCATTGATGGAGTGGTGCACCAACGCCTCGCGGAGAGGAGCGACATCGTCGCCTCGCAGCGCTGAGAGAATACTCACGCTGTCCTCCCCCGCATTGGGAGGCAGCGGAGCGTCGAGCATGTCCGAGAGGGTGGCCAGGAGATCATTGAGGCAGATGAGCTGATCGCAGCGGCTGCCGCTCGCGACCTGCCCCGGCCAACGCACGAAGAACGGCACCCGGTGGCCGCCCTCAAAGATATCAGTCTTTAGGCCCCTGAGGGCGCCGCTCGGGTAGTGGCCACGTGATTGCAGTCTCGGAACTCCGGCGGCCTTCGAGCAGCCGTTATCGCTGGTCACGATGACGAGCGTCTCGTCCGCCACGCCAGTACGGTCAAGGGCTTCTACCACCTGCCCAACCACCGCGTCGGTTTGTACGACAAAGTCTCCATAGCCGCCAACGCCGCTTGCCCCCCGCCACTGATTGG
This sequence comes from Posidoniimonas corsicana, assembly GCF_007859765.1. NCBI lineage: Bacteria > Pseudomonadati > Planctomycetota > Planctomycetia > Pirellulales > Lacipirellulaceae > Posidoniimonas > Posidoniimonas corsicana. Next base: position 346,975 of record NZ_SIHJ01000001.1, on the reverse strand, counting down.
CCGGCACAATTGGCGTATGGGGCGAGCTGAGCGGCAGGTAGAGGAAGAACGGATCGTTGCTGCCCGCCTGCTTGTGGATGAATTCCACGGCCCTCTCGGCCAGGCTCGGCAGCACGTCGACGGCTTCAAACCCCTCTGCCGCCGCCCCTTCTCGCTGCCACTTCTTGATGGTCGTCAATGGTTCGGTCAGCTCATCACCGTCGATAAATGCGAACGGTGGCATGTCGAGCGACGCGCTGATGCCGAAGTACTCGTGGAAGCCGCGGGTGGTCGGCCCCTCGGTAATCCGCGGCGAGGCGTCCCCCTTTGGCAACCCCATGCCAAGATGCCACTTGCCGATGCACGCGGTGGTGTAACCCTTTTCTTGCAGCAGCGTCCCGACGGTCAACCGATCGCGGACAATAAGGGGGGAGTCGTACCCGTAGAGGACGAATGTTTGCAATCGAGTTCGCCAGCAGTAACGCCCGGTGAGAAGTCCGTAGCGGGTGGGCGTGCAGACCGAGGACGCCGAGTGTGCGTCGGTGAACGACATCCCTTCGGATGCAACTCGGTCGATACTAGGGGTCGCAATCTTGCCCCGTTCCGGATTCAGGCAGCTGACATCCCCATACCCAAGATCGTCGGCCAGAATGACTACGACATTCGGACGCTGCCCCACCGCCAAGGCGAATGAAGGAAGCAGCGGGCAAAGCAGTGCGGCTACTGTTCTGAGGAGCACGGCGTAATCGATGTTTGATGTAACGGATTGTCGAGACAAACCGGGTGGCCTCTTGGCGTGACCAGTCGGCGGTGATTGAGCCGGGTCTATCTGTAGCATGCCAGCCGATGGCGCTTCAACTCACACTGCAATCTGCTAGTAGATAGGTGAGGCCCCCCGCGTCGAAGACCGCGAGACGCCAACCTCCCAGCCCAGCAATCCAACTTCAATCGGATGGTTCGCGATCGGGCTTCGGCTGATGAGCGAAGGACTAGACGTGATCGGTGGAGCTAACCGAGCACTTCCGTCTACCTATTCACATCGCCGAGGGAGGTTTACGAAAGATTCCTAGCAATCCAACGGAGTAGCCAGGCACGACTGACCCAATCGGGAATCTGGCAACCACCATGCGGGTCGCCGAAATCCTGCGGTTTTCTGCGGGATCTACGTCCGCCTTTCGGACGTTTTCCTGCATTTCGATGGAAATCCATCGTAAAAACGCCGCGATTAGGTGAAACCCCTTGGAAGACGATGTGGCACCGTCGCTCAACGGATCTCGTCTCTGCTTGGCGTACACTCCGCGCCATCGCACTGTTCTGGCTTCCTACTCGATACTTCGTTCTCGGAGTTGTGGTGGATTATCACTGCCTCATGAAGATGCTAAACGGCGTCACCAATTCGCGTCTTCAGCCACGTGCGGCGATGAAGGCTGCGTGCGTGGCGCTTCTCGCTTCGGCGCTAGTTGGCTGCGGATCGAATCGCGACGGGCTTGTCGAAGTTTCGGGCGTCGTGACGATGGACGGCGAGCCCCTCACGACCGGCCGGGTAGAGTTCTTCCCCGACTCAGGACGGCCAGCAAGTGGCCAGATCGACAGCGAGGGACGCTACCAGCTTTCTACTTACGAAAAGGGTGACGGCGCCAAACCGGGCAACTATGTCGTGACGGTGACTTCGCGGATCGTTCCTGACGAAGGAGTCTCGTACAAGAGCATGGAGGATGAACTGCGCGGCGTCCAATCCGGTTCCCGGGCGCCGTCTGGTCCGGCAAAGGTGAAATGGCTGGCGCCCCAGAAGTACTCGAATCGGACCACGTCTGATTTGACCGCGGAGGTTAGCGACGGCGGCGCCGAAATCGATCTCAATCTTCAGTCAAAGAGCTGAGAACCATACGCACTACGGAGAAAAGCATGGTCACTACAAGCCCCAGTAGCCGTTCGTCCGCAATCAGAGCTCCTGGATTTACCCTCGTCGAGTTGCTGGTTGTCATTGCGATTATCGGAGTGCTAATCGCCCTGCTCCTTCCCGCTGTTCAGTCCGCTCGCGAGGCTGCCCGTCGGATGCAGTGCACTAACAACCTAAAGCAAATGGGGCTTGCCCACCTCAACTACGAGTCCGCTCGCAGGCACTTCCCCGACGGGATGAGTCTCGACATGAAGGAAGGTTGTCCGTCGGAGGGCTGCCGCGGCTGGACGCACATCCATTTAACCCTCCCCTACTACGAGGAGGGGGTGCTGGAGCAGAGCTTCGACTTCGACTACGAAGGCGGATGGCTCTACTTCTTCCGGTCCTTAACCGACGCTGAGGCCGACGCCATTACCAACTCTCGCATCTCGGCGCTGCTGTGCCCGAGCCTTACCAAGTGGCAAGAGAACTACGGTTACGGCTACCGGAGAGACTACTACGGCAGCTTCGGAGGAAGGGGGCACAGCGAGGCCGGCGGCTCTTCGAGGTTCGGCTCGATCGACCCGGCCACAACCACACTCCTGGGTCCTAACGGCCCCGTCGCGGATGACGGCATCCTGTACGTCAACAGCAGCACCAAGTTCTCTGAGATCACCGATGGCTCGTCGAAGACCTTCCTGGCCGGCGAAAGCTACCACGGCAATGTCTCAAGCGCGCCGGGATACGGGACGTGCACCGGGGGCCAGCCAAGCTGGTACCAGGGCGGCTCAGGCAAGCCCGACCCTTCAAACACCAGCTATGGGCGGTCGCTGCGCGGAACCATCAACCCAATCAATTACCAGATCGAGTGCCTGTCTCGCGCGACTGACAACGAAGTCCCGTTCGGCAGCGAGCACACCGGCGGCTGCAATATGCTGTTCGCCGATGGGCACGTCGAGTTCCTGGTCGAGGGAATTGACTTCGACCTCTACCAGGGAATGTCAACCCGTGCCACCGGAGAGACGATAGCCGCCGATTGATATCGAGGGCGGTGCCTCGGATCAAACTCATCAAGTTACCGCTCCTACGGCTCCTCCTCGTACCGCGGACCGAGTGGCGTCCGTCGAAATCTGATCACCAATCTTCTTAGGACCGCTTCAATGAGACTTGCTCTTGCCCCCGTGTTCGCCGCTTCGACTCTGGTCTTGACGAGTTGCCTTCCGGTGCACGCGCAAAACTTTCTGTTCCGCTGGGACGCCGAGCAAGACGAAGCTTCCACCACCTCCAAGTGGGAAGACCCAGTTAACTGGTTCGATGAGACTACCAACGCCAATCACAACTCTGTAGCGCCCCACTTTATCCCAGAAACAGACACGCTGCCGGCGGCGACATTCGACGTGGCGGTTCGGAACGGCGGAGCGGTCGACTTTGATGACCAAACGTCGCTGGCGCTCGCCGGGGCGGCTGACGCGCCGGTGGTCATCCAGCGGTTCTTTCTCGGTGCGCCAGGCGCCGGAAGCGGCAGTGGCACGCTCAACGTGTCCGGCGGCATCCTCAACGCCGGCCGGTCCGGGGCGGGGATTGTTACCACTATCGGACGCGCCCAGGACGGCACGCTCAACATCAGCGGCGGGCAGGTGAACGTTGGCCACCGTGTGTTCCTCGGAAGTGGGGTGAATGGGCATGGGGAGATCAACCTGAGCGGCGGTGAGTTCGTGATCTTCCGTGGCGGCAACTCCGCGATCATGACGCCTGAGGATATCACCGCCTACGGACGGCCGTCGTTCGAACTAGGCGCCGACGACGGTGACTCCGACCCACTCAATAGCACCACGGGCGTGTTCAACATTTCGGGCGGCGCATTCTCGACACGGGCGCACATCGCCATCGGCAAATATGGAACCATTGACGTGCAAGGGTCCGCGGCGAGCCAGATCGGCATTGGCAGCAACGGCAGCCTCGACGGAGGCTGGCTGCAATACGCCGGCGGCACGCTCCGCGCCGGCGTCGACGCCGGAGGCATCACGCCGATCCTTATCGATGACGTTGACGACGACGGTCAGGGGGACGTCAGATTTGCGAGCGGATCGCTCCTCGACCCCTACGACCTTGGCGGCGCGCTACAGAACGTCTGGCACACCGTCATGCAGTGGGACGGAACGCTTGTCGAGAACGGCTTGTCGTTGACCCCCACGGCAATCGGCGCGGGCTGGGAGATGCAGGTTCTAGGAAACCTCCTTCAGGTCCGTCTGCCTGGCGAAGGCGGAGGTCTGCCGGGAGACTATAACAGCGATGGCGTGGTCGACGCCGCGGACTACACCGTCTTCCGCGACAACCTGGGGCTGAACGAATCGGCGCTAAATGGCAACGGCACCGGCGACCCATCCGGCAATGTGGTCGCGGCCGACTACAACCTGTGGCGCGCCAACTACGGCGCCTCGACGGCGCCGTCCGCCGCTTCCGCGGCGCCGGAGCCCGCATCCACGCTTCTTCTTGCAGCGGGCGTCGCATTGATGGGACAACGCCGCCGTCAGTGGTAAGGAGCAGGGGCGGAGGCAATGCTCTGCACCGGGTGTTTCGGCACTTGCCCGATCTAGCCAGGCGCCCATGGCGAGCTATGGCGAGGTCGAACAAGGAATCGTTAGTCCGCGCCGTTTCCGTTGCTGCTTGATGAACTTATCGTTTTTCTTGTCTTGACCAGAGGCTGTTGAGCCGGTCGCGCATCTTTGAGCTGGAGCTGTTGATCTAATGAAGTCCAATCTACTCAGACCCTTTGCCCTGCGGCGAACTGTCGCGATTACTGCTGCCGCCGTATGCGCCGCGGCGGTCCACTCAACCACGTGGGCCGCCGTCTGGACCGGCGGGGGCGCGGACAACGAGTACTCCACGGCCGCCAACTGGGACGACAACCTATCGCCCAGCGGCGCTGACAATAGCACGCAAGACATCAACGGTGCGTTCACCGTCGAGCGTTCAGTGGATAGCACCTCAGGCCGCACGTTCATTAAGGGCGGCGCGACGATGAACATCATCGGCGGATCGCACGATGACCAACGGAGCGGCGCCAACATCTTCAACTTCCTGGGCGACTCCAGCGCAGGCATGGTGAACCAGTCAGGCGGCGAGTATCGCATCGGCCACGGGCTTCGGGTCGGCGTAGGCGGCGCGCCCGACGGCGCCTACAACCTGACAGGCGGCTCGCTTGATATCTACCGCGGCTCCAATTCGAAGATCGAGTCGGACAACCCAGGCGGCCGTCCATCGCTTGAGGTCGGAGACACCACCGGCTCGGGCCTGTTTGAGATCTCCGGCGGCTCGCTGCAAACACGAGCAGGCGTCCATATCGGCCCGACGGGGGTGTTCAGTGTGGTGGGTTCCACGCCGACTGGGATCAGCATCGGCCCAAGCGGCAGCGGCGACGGCTCGTGGATTCAGCACGGCATGCTCAAGGCTGCGATTGACGCGGGGGGCGTAACGCCGATCTTCATTGACGACTTTGATGACGCGGGCGGCGTAGTAGGAGAGTTCAAATCCGGCTCGCTGCTAGACCTGAGCTTTGACGGAGTCGCTCCGTTCGCGGGTACGTGGACGCTGATGGAGATCGAGAACACCGACATCGTCGACGGGGGCCTAGCATTGTCTGATGTCACCGCGTCAGGCTGGAACTTCAGCATCGACAACAGCGGCGCCAACGGACTGCTGACCGCGACTTACGGCGTCCCCGAACCGGCTTCGACAATGATCCTGGTCATGGCGGCATTGGCCACCGGGCCTCGTCGCCGCGTCTGAGTCAGCCCGGTCAACGAAGCATTCTCGGGTGCAGCCCATCCCCTGGGGCAGGGGGATGGGCTGTTTTCTCTAAGTGCAAGGGCGCCGACTCATTGCGGGCGGAACAGTGGAAGGCAAATCTCATGACGCTTGGATTCAAGTTCGCGGTAGTATGCGTGGCCGTCGGCGCATCGGTCTGTAGCAGGCCTGCCAGAGGGCAGTACTTTGCCAACAATCTTGCGACGCTACGGTCGCTGTCGACGACTGTCAACAACGCGACCATCACCCTTGCGCCAGGCGACTACTGGATCAACGGCGATCATATCGCCAATCCCACGAGTTCTCAGCCAATCTTCCTGGAGCTAGGGGGCAACAACAACACGTACAATCTGACCGGCGCCAACCTCAAGCTCGACACCCGCAAGCTCGACGGGTTTGGTCGAGCCCTTGGGCACGACAGCGGCGTGCGGGTGGTGAAGATCAGCGGCGCCGGCAACACCGTAAACGACCTCAGCCTCACCGGGTACGACTTGGATCTGGACACGGACCCTGGCGCGCAGCGCTACGCCGATTGGGCGGCGGTCTACGTGCAACTGACCGGCGTGGACAACAGAGTGCAGGGCGCGAACGTGCTCTCTCGCGGTTCGTCGCCCTACGGCCTGGGCGACGCGTTTGGAAAGGGCGCCCGGCAGTTTCCCCAGGGTGAGCCGCCCGGGCAGGTCCCGGGCGAGCCGGAGGGGGTGGTTGGCCTACCCTGGGTGGGCCACAACAAGACCTCGGCGTTCAACGTGTTTGAAGCTACCAACGCGGTCGTTGACGACATGCAACTGGATGTCAAGACCTACGGTCACGGCTTTTTTGTCCAGAAGTCCAGGAACACCACGCTCACCAACAGCACGGTCACCGGCGAGCTGGTCCCCTCCAGCAACGTGATCAACCACCCCAAGTACCAGGAGTACGGGTTCACCTCTCACGGGAATGAGATCCCCGACGACATCATGATCTCCGCCAACGAGGGCGGGGTGCGATTGTATGGATCGATCAACGGCGTACCCACGGTTGGATTCACGGCAGAGAACGTGGTGGTAACCAACATGCGCACCGGCTTCGCTACCGCCTTGGGCTTCACGGACCTGGACAACGGCCTGGGCATTACGCTTAACAACGTCGAGGCCTACGGCACGGAGACGGCCTTCGGCCTCGGTTCGCTCACCACGGTTACAAACGCGAAGGCTGACATCGTGAACGGCCCCGCAATACACATCCCCCAGAACCACGCCCGGGACACGACAATCGAGCTGGAGCTGGTGGGAGAGGCGCCGGTCGGGGTGGACTGGGCCGCCGCCTACCTCAACGGCCAGCGGTTCAATGTGACGATCGACAGTGACCTTCCTGCGGGCGCGCTCCCCGCCGACTCGCTCGTCCGAATTGGTCAAACCTTCTTCAACAACTGGCGGGACACCTCCCACCCAAGCGGACCCGAAGACGGCGACCCGGGTGACTTCATCGACTCCGTATTCGTTAACAACACCAACCAGACGGCGGTGCTAGGCAACCTAGCCACAAACAACACGGGCAGCTCGCGTGCGCCGGTGATTACGAACGGCAAGAAAAACTCCTACGACGGCGTCTCAGTTGTGCTCAGTGGCACTCACGTCGTTCTGACCGACGCTCTTGGGCTTGGCAACAATGGCGCCGCCGCCGACGGATCGCTTGAAGCCAACGCATCGATTGTAGAGGCCGGGGGCAGCCTGGAGATCCAGCCCGGCATCCGGGTTGCGAACGAGAAGCTCACCATTAGCGGCCACGGAGTAGACGGCCGCGGCGCACTGTACTCCGATGGTCAGGCTAGCAATGGCACACGGTTTGGGAGCTCCAGTGTCAGTGACGAGAGCACAATCTTCCTGGATGGGAACGCGTCGATCGGCGTAGGAGTGCCCGGCCATCAGCTTCTGATTGGCGGAATTCAGGGGGCCGGCAACTTCACCAAGCGCGGGCCTGGCACGCTCAGTATCGAGAAGGCGAGCACATTTACTGGCTCGTTTACTGTGGCCGAAGGCGCCGTCGTGGCTCGGTCGAACGTCGTCAACGGAAACCTGACCGTGAGCTCCGGTGCGGTTCTTTCGGCGATCGGGGACAAAGCCGTCAACACCCCGGGCGTCGTGTTTTTGTACGGAGCCATGGATATCAACGCGCGGACCGACGACAACAGCCTGACGACGAGGACTGGCCAGATCTTCGGTCCGGGGAGCATTCTGGCGTCAAACCCGAACGCCAGCGAGCCGAGCTCCTTAATTGTCGATAGCCAGACTGGGTTGGCTTCGTTTACAGGAAGCATCCAGGGAGCGGTCAGCCTGGTGAAGTCCGGCAGTGGAACACAGGCCCTGTCTGGGCACAACACTTACTCGGGATCGACAACCGTCCAGGCGGGTGTCCTTCAGGTTAATGGAACACACACTGGAGGTGAGAACTATGCCGTGGTTGGTGGTGGTTCGCTTTCCGGAAACGGTGCGGTCGACGCCGCCGTGGTCGTTGAGGCTGGCGGCATCGTCGCTCCTGGCGCCAGCGTCGGCAGCCTGACGCTTGGTGAAATTGAGTTCCAAACCGGATCGACGCTGGCGGTTGAACTCGGCGGGCTTTCTGCAGGGATAGAACACGATGAACTCGCGGCCGGAGCGGCAACGCTCGGGGGCAGTCTCAGCGTTTCGCTGCTTGAGTCCGACGGCGCCCTGTTCCTGCCGCCGCCAGATGGTTCTTTCACCATACTCACTGCCGAGTCACTTAGCGGCAGCTTCGAAAACGCCGATGCTGGTGATCGCATCGGGACCGAAGGAGGAGAGGGCTCTGTAATCGTTTCGTACAACTACGTAGAAGGCGCCGTCGTGCTTTCCGAGTTCCTGATGACCGGTGACTTTAACGGAGATGGGCAGATCGATGCCGCCGACTACACGGTCTGGCGGGATGTCAGAGGAAACGCCGTCCCACAGTACACCTCCGCGGACGCCAACGGGGATGGGTTTGTCGACACGAAGGACTACGCCGTTTGGAGATCGCATTTCGGATACGCTGGCGATGCAAGCGGCGCGAGTAATGCGGTTCCTGAACCCCTCTCAGCGGTGCTCGCTGCGTCTGTAATTGCGTGGATCATGGGTTCGACTCGTTCCGCTACTTCGCACCAGCAACAATGTGGCTGACGCATCTGCAGAGTAGCACAGCGTAGGCGGTGCGGTTACGCTTAGGGCCGAGGACCGACACGCGAACGTTCCCGCCTACGAGAGGATCCTGGCGGTCGGCGTACACCGCCACTCATTCCAGCCACCCGAGCATCGATAAGCCTGTATGGACCATCAGGAGACGCTAGAGGCAATCCTCGAACTATCACACTTTATAGGCGAAGAACACCGCCAGCTAGCCATACTGGGCGAGGGGAACACTTCGGCGAAGCTCAACGATCACACCTTCCTAGTAAAGGCCAGCGGAAGCTGTCTGCAGACGCTCAGCGAAGAGGACGTGGTGGCGTGCCAGTTCTCTTCTCTGCTGCCGATGCTGGACGCGGACGGACTCTCCGATCAGGAGATTGAGGAACGCCTCCTAGCCAGCCGAGTCGACGCCGCCGCGAAGAAGCCATCGGTCGAGACGCTGTTCCACGCTTTTCTGCTGTCGCTCCCGGGGATCGAGTTCGCCGGACACGCGCACAGCGTGGCGGTCAACCAGATTCTGTGCTCCCCGATGGCCGGAGAGTTCGCGGCGAAGAGCCTGTTCCCCGACCAGATCGTGTGCTGCGGCGCTTCCTCCGTGCTGGTGCCCTACACCGACCCGGGCGTAGTGCTCGCGCGGGCAATCAGAGATCAGACATCACGATTCATGCAGAGAAACGGGGCGCCTCCACGGGTGATCCTGTTGCAGAATCACGGCTTGATCACTCTCGGCCGCACCGCGGGTGCGGTGAAGGCGGCGATGCTGATGGCCGAGAAGGCAGCCAGCATCTTCGTCGGCGCCGCGGCACTGGGCGGCCCCACGTACTTGAGTGAGGAGAACGTTAGCCGTATCGCCAATCGCATGGACGAGCACTACCGCCAGCGGGCGTTGAAGCTCTAAACGCCGCCTGACGGCCTCGCGCCTACCCTGCAAATCCCCCTCTTCCCTGTCGACTCCGAAAAGGCCTCACGTCCACGCCCCACAACAAAGTGAGTTGGGGGCTTTTCGATCGCGCCCGCAGCGAGTAGCGACTGTTGATACACAGCGAGGACTACGGTGACTGGCGCCCAATCCGGTCGAGACGATCATCCAGCTGTCCCAGTCTGATGCGAACGCGTTCTCACTCGCTGAGGGCGAGTTCCGTCGCTGGGAGTCGTCGGAGCGATTGATCGCATTTTGCCGGAACAGTACTCAAATAGGCGATAGTCTGAACCGTGGGCGTGAGCCCCCTGACGGTTGCTCCGCGTTTCCGCCAATCGAAGCGGGCGGCGAACCCGCTCGAAGATGCCGAGCCAACCGGTGAGAGCCGAGAAGCTCTACCGCTTCGTGCTGCGGCTTCACACGGTCCGGCCCTCCGAAGCCGAACCGTGGGATTCCCTCTTTGGCTTGAAATCGGAAAGCATTCGCCCCGAAGGCCATTCATTGAGCGAGTGCAAAGTAGAAGACGCTCGCTGGCGGGCAAGTTAGGTCGGATGCTCATGCAAGAATTCTGTTGACTCGCAATGTCTACATCGGTAGATTTAGTCTGCTAAACGAAGGCAATGGCCCCGAAGGCTGCTCTCCCATGTCATCGACGCAGTTAGGTCGAGTTCAGCTGCTCATCATGCAGGTCCTGTGGGCCGAGCGACGGGCAACGGCCCGACAGATCACCGACGCGATCAACCAGATCGAACCGATCGCCCACAGCACCGTGCAAACGCTGCTGCGTGGTTTGGAAGAAAAGGGCTCGGTCAAGCACGAGACCGAGGGGCGCACCTTTATCTTCCTGCCCCTGGTCGAAGAAGACAACTTCAAGCAGAACGCTACGCGTGACCTGCTTGAACGTGTTTTCAGCGGCAACGTCGGCAAGCTGGTCACGCATCTGTTGAAGAACGAGAACGTATCCAAGGAAGAAATCGACGAGATCCGCAAGCTCATCAACCGTCGCAGCAAGAACTAAAGGGGAGTCGCGATGAACTGGTTGTCGACTCAAACGGGCTGGATCGACGTTGTGTCAGCTCTGATCGGTCTTGCCGCCAACTGGATGCTCCAGTCAACGCTCCTTCTGAGTATCGGCCTGCTGGCGGGTGGGTTGCTTCGCCGCTGCGGCTCAGCCGTTCAGTCCGTTGTGTACCGGACAGCTCTGGCGGCCGCTCTCGTTTGTCCGGTTGCAACACTGACATTGTCTCAGGCCGGGTTTACGGGATGGTCGGTCGCCATGCCGCTGGCGTGGGTAACCAGCGAAGGCCCAGCCATTGGGGTCGAAGACGCCAGCCTCCCCCGGGTTGCCCTCGCCTCCACCTCATCGGAATTCGCACTTGCTCCGCCTGGTAACTCCTCTTCCAGCAGCCAGGGAGCACCTTTCGTCGCCATAGAACCAAACGCGGGTCCCATTGAACTTGAGCCGCCGCAAGCGAAACCTGCAGCGGCAGCGACTGATACGGACGAGACGCCGGCGCCGCCGCCCATCCAGGCGGCAATCGCGGAGGATCAGGGTGATCAGGGGGTAACGGTCACACTATTCGGCAAGGCCGCGTTAGCCGCTGCTGCAGCCTGGTTGCTCGTCTCGGGGCTGCTGGCGACGCGACTATCCCTAGCATGGTGGAGGCTTGCCCGACTGCGCCGATCGGCCGTCGAAGCCGACGACGCAGCGCGGGAAACCTGCCAACAGCTGTCCGAGGCAATGAACGTAACGACGCCAGAGGTGCGATGCAGCCCGTACCTGCCCGGCCCGTGTCTTTCGGGCGTGCGAAAGCCCACGGTCCTGCTGCCCGAAGCGGAGCTCTGCCTACCGCTGCGGGACGTGCTGATCCATGAGTTGGCCCACCTCCGTCGCAACGACTGCTTGTGGAATCTGCTGCGTCAGCTTGCCACGGCGGTGTTCTTCTTCCAGCCGCTGCTATGGGTCTTATCGCGGCGGGTCGAGGCGACCGCCGAAGAGGTGTGCGATGACTTCGTCGTACAGCTTGGCGGCGATCGCGAGGGTTACGCGCACCGGTTGGTCGACATCGCCGAGCTGTCTTCCGCGCCAATCGCGGCGGCTGGCGTGGGAATCGTATCGTTGCGGTCGATGCTCGCCAAACGGGTAGCGCGAATCACGGACACGTCACGGTCGCTCTCGACGCGAGTTGGGAACCTCCTGCTGCTGACGGTGCTGGTGGGCGGGCTCGTGGGCGTGTCGGCGACTGGGTTGATCGGCCTGGCGCCGACGCCCTCGCAGGCGGAGATCAGCGAGGATAGATCTGCGGACGCGACGGCGATCGCTGAGAACCGTTCCGAGGGGCCACCGGCGAGCGACGATCTAGTCACCGTCCGAGGGCAGGTGCTCAAGCCAAACGGCGAACCCGCAGGGCCAGTCGATGTTGTTGTTCTACGCTGGTTCTGGAACTACGGGGACAAGAAGCCGCTCGGCGCCGCGAAGGCCGATCAAGAAGGCCGATTCGAAGTCTCGTACCGGAAGTCGCAGTTCGCCGAGAACGCCGGGCGGGCGGATCAGTGGCGTGAAACGTACATCACGGCCTTCGCGGAAGGGTACGGACCTGGATGGGCGCACTACGATCGCTTGAAACCCGACGAGCGCGCGACCATCCGGCTTGTGGCCGACGACGTGCCGATCGAGGGGCGCGTGATCGACCTGGAGGGGAACCCGGTCGTGGGCGCCAGCGTCGAAGTTGGCTCGATCTACACGCCGAAGGCGGACACTCTTGATGAGTACATCGAGGCAATCAAAGCGTCTCAGGCGATCTCTACTGCGTACGAGAAAATGGACGGGGGGTTGCCGCCGCACAAAGCGAACCACTGGCCGACGGTCACGACGGACTCTGAAGGCCGGTTCCGCATAACCGGTATCGGACACGAGCGTGTTGTCAGCCTGGAAGTCAGCGGTCCGACAATTGTTACGAGGACCCTCCGCGTCGCGACGCGACCGATGGAACCGATCGTGCACCCGGCCTACGCGTACCGCGAAGCCGACAGCGACACCCAGTTCGGCTCGCGGTTCGAGTACACGGCGGCGCCGTCGCGTTCGATTGCGGGCGTCATCCGCGACGCAGACACGGGCCAACCAATCGCGGGCGCCGAGGTCTGGAGCTGGAAGTTCGCCGGCGACAACATCAGTGGGATTACCAGCGTAAAGTCAACGTCCGACAAAGACGGCAGATACCGACTCGAAGGGATGCCCAAGGGCGAGGGCAACGAGATTGTGGTTGTTCCCACAGGGCTGCCCTACTTCACGGCCGAGTTCGCCGTGCCGGCGCCGCCGGGTTTTGAGCCGGTCGACCTCGACCTCGAGCTCCATCGCGGCCAGTGGATCACCGGCCGCGTGACAGACAAGTCAACCGGTTTGCCAGTGGCGGCGCACATGCACTACATGGCGTTTCCGGACAACAAGCTGGCGCAGGATCTGCCCGAGTTTGAACACGGCGCGCATTGCTCGAACGTCCAGGATCGGTACCGCACCGACGCCGACGGGCGGTACAGGGTGGTTGGGCTTCCGGGGCATGGAGTTGTTGGAGTGAAGGCGATCCTCTACCCCTACCCCGGCGGGCAGGGCTACGCCGACCTTCCGGACGCCGACAACCGCGACGCCTTTATGCGGCTCAACGGCCCCATCAACCCCTCCCCAAAGTGGCCGACGGCCATGAAGGAAGTGTGGTTGACTGCCGACGCAGACAAAACCGCTCTCGACTTTTCGCTTGATTCAGGCGACAGCGTCACACTTAGAGCAGTGGACCCGAGCGGCCGGCCCCTGACCGGCGTCGACGTGGTTGGCGTCACGGAGATCTACGGGTCTCAAAGGAGGATGGAGTCGGCCGACTTCGATCTCCTCTGCTTCCGCCCCGGCGAAAAACGCACGGTGCTGCTTAGCCATTCGGAACGGCGCCTCGGCAAGGCGCTCCGCGTCGCCACTGACAAGAACCAAGGCGACTCGCAGGAAGTAAAGCTGGAACCGATGGCGACCGTCGTCGGGCGACTTACGCGAGACGGCACGCCGGTCTCCGGCGTATCGATACGGATCGATGTGAAGGGCGACTCGGGTTATGGCCGTAATCTTGGTAGCACAGCCACTGATCATGAGGGGAGATTCCGCCATGAGGAGTTCCTTCCCGGGCTAGACTACTCCATCCAGGCCCAGGGGCGGGGGCTCGGATTCACTTCGGTGGCTAAAGAGCTCACCGTGTCGGCCGGGGAGACGATCGATCTCGGCACGATCGACGTCGACAGTGACGACCGGCCCACACCTGTGCGGACAAAGCCAACCAGCGCAGCTGCTGACGAGCAGGCTGTCGGATCCTCCGTAGTCACGATCCGCGGCAAGGTGCTCGACCCAACCGGCGGACCCGTTGCCGGAGCTACTGTCGAAGCCCAAACCTGGATCCGCGACCCGGACGCGCCGCTTTCGCCCCTGGCGAAAACCGAGTCGGGCGCGGACGGCCGCTTCAAATTGACCTACCCGAAAAACAGCGACGTCGCAGTCGTCGCCGGCCGCGCCGGTTTCGGCCCTGGGTTCGAGGTAGTCCCAGACGACAAACCCGTTCCCGACTCCCTGACGCTACGGCTGGTGCGCGACGACGTCCCGATCCACGGCAAGGTGATTGATCTCGAAGGGAATCCGCTCCCGGACGTCACGGTCACGGTTTGCAACGTCGCCGCGACCGCAGATGAGAGCCTCGACAGTTGGCTCTCGGCGATCGAAGGCCGCGAGTGGTTCTGGACCGCTATCGAAAAGCACTTCAAGCGACGCACCCGGCTGACCCCGCCGCACACGACTGCAAAGCTTACAACCGACGCCAAAGGCGAGTTTGCCATCACCGGGATCGGCCGCGAGCGGAAGGTCCGCATCGCCTTAGAAGGGCCAACCATTGCTTACACGCTGGAAACGATCGTCACGCGTGACATGAAGCCCGTGGTAGCCGACGACCCAGAGTGGTCGGACAAGCAGACGATCTACGGGGCCAACTGTGAGATCCTCGCCGCGCCCACGCAACCGGTCGAGGGAGTCGTGCGGGACGCCGAGTCGGGCGACCCGCTGTCCGGAGTGTCCATCGCACCCTACTGGATGATCCGTCGTTCTTTCCCCGGCGAGAATCGCCTCCGCGCAGTAAGCGACAGCGAAGGCCGCTTCCGTTTGGTGGGCATGCCCAAGGGATCTCGCAAGCTGCTCAAGATTCTTCCCAGCGACGATCAACCGTACCTGATGCGAGACTACAGTGTTCCTGAGCAGCCGGGCATCGAGCCGATTAACGTGACGCTGGATCTGCATCGCGGCGTCTGGATCACCGGCCGAGTGACCGACAAGATCACCGGCGAGCCGACTGGTGGTTCACGGACGGCATGGGTTCAGTATTACCCCTACCTGTCGAACCCCTACGCCAACGCTCTGCCGGAATTCGCAGACGGCCCCCAAGATGGTTGGCAGAATCGCTACAAGATCGCCCCCGACGGCGCCTTCCGGCTGGTTGGCCTCCCGGGAAAAGCGATTGTCGGGGCCCAACTGTGGAGAGGACCGTACCCCAATGGCCAAGGCTCTGAGCTTATCGAAGGCGCGACCAAGGCAGGCAACTTCCTCACGTACGGATTGGGCTCGCCCCCGAGTCGATTGAATCCCACCATCATGCGTGAGGTCGATATCCCAGAGAACGCGACAGAGTTCGTGGTGAACTTCGAAGTCGACCGCGGGCGGTCGGTGCGGGTGTCACTCGCCGACGAGCAGGGAAACCCGATCGATGGCGTTCACACAGCGGGCCTGGTTCATCGCTCCGGCTGGACGCAGCCGGAGGGCGCACTTCTGGAAGTCTCCAGGTTGGGGGCGACCGAACAGCGGACCCTGTTGATTTACCACCCCGAGCGGCGGATTGGCAAAGTGCTGCAGATATCGGCCGCGGATTCGCCCAATGAGCTTGTGGCTGAGCTCGAGCCCTGCACGACGATCCGTGGCCAGATTGTGGACGGCCCTGATTCGCCCCTCCCCGGCGCCCAGATCCGCTTTGAGCCGCTTCCTGGAGGAGACTACAGCCCCGAACTTGTGCAAATCACCACCGACAAGCAAGGCCGCTTTGAACAGACGGGCGTGCTGCCAGGGACTTCCTACAACGTGTACTCGGAGTCCGCGCAGCTCGGGTTCAAGATACTCGCCAGAGATCTGAAGGTCAGTCCCGGCGAGGCAATCGATCTCGGCGTAATCGACGTCACCAGTGACGACCAAGCCGAGCCGGTCCGGACAACAGCGCAGGCACAAACTGGCGAAACGAAGCAAGGCGACTCTTCCTCGAGCGAATTCGCTGGCCAGGTTGTCGATCCAGATGGCAACCCGGCCGCCGGCGCCGAGTTGTACCTCGTGTTCCACATCCCCGAAGCGGGCGGCCTGCTGACTCCCAGTTGGAAACCCCTTGCGACAACCGATGCCGAGGGGCAGTTCCGCTTCACGGTTACGCCTGGCGACTTCGGGTCGTACGCGACGGCCCGCGAGTTTGGCTTCGGCCAGCTTGTCGCCAAGCACAATGACTTTGGCTTTGCCTGGGCGGCGGCCGGCTTGTTCGAGACTAGCGGCCAAACGCTCCGCAAAGCCCAGGAACGCCTGAAGACGGCGCCCCCGACCGCCGCCGAGTGGATCAAGATGCTGCTCGCGGCCAAAGGGCAGCCGCTCAGGTTGCAGGCTGAGAGCGAGCCAATCCGCGGCCGCATCGTCGACGTCAACGGCCAGCCGGTCGCCGACGCCAGGCTAACGCTGCTGGAAACCTGGACCGGCATCGACGGCGCCCTCGACGCATGGCGCAAGGCGGCCGGTGAGCCCAACGCGGACTACTACTCCGCGCGGATGCAGACGCCTCGGAGTATGAATGGGCCGCAACTGCGGTCGATTATCTCACCGGCGACAACCGACGCCAACGGGCGTTTTCAGATCAAGGGCGTCGGTGATGGCAAGATTGCATGGCTGCTGCTCGAGGGCCCCGGCATCGAGTCGGCCAAGATCTGGGCCCGCACCGAGGCGGGGGAAGCCGTCAGACTGATGCGAGAGCGCCGCTCGCCCGACCTCGGCTTCTACACCTACCACCCGGCCGAGTTTACGCATGTCGCCGGACCATCCGTGCCGATCACCGGCGTCGTGCGCGACGCGGACACGAAAGAGCCGCTTGTCGGGGTCACCGTGAAGAGCCAGAAGCGCCACGGCGAGCCGATCCACGGCTGGGGACAAGACTTCGTTCGCGCTGTGACCGACAAAGAAGGTCGCTATCGCCTCGAAGGGATGCCCGTCGGCAGGGAGAACGAGATTGCCGCGATCGCTCCGGGGGGCGACATCGCGTACTTCTCGGCAGAGAAGTCGGCGCCAACCGACTTGGGGCAGGCGTCCACCGTCGACTTCGACCTGCACCGCGGCGTGTGGGTCGAGGGAAGCGTCACCGACAAGCAGACGGGCGAAGGCCTGCCCGGCCGCCTGGCGTACTACGTCGACGCCGACAGCCCAGCCCACCAGGCGGCACGCTCGCTTGGGGTCGACGAACGCGATCGGCTGCGATCGGACAGCGAAGGGCGATTCCGCATCGCGGCCCTACCCGGACCAGGCTATATCACCTTCAACGCCGATAACCACCAGATCTACCCACGGGCCAATCGAATCCTTAAGAGCGATGGTTCGTTCGCACCCGCAGAGCGGATGATCAAGACAAATCCGTCGTACTTGATGCCGGGCAACACGCACCTTGTCGCAGAGATTGACCCCGGGGAAGAAGTCGAGCGGGTCGAACTCAACCTGCAGCTCGACCGCGGAACAACGGCCATCGGCCGCGTCGTGGGTCCCGGGGGAGAGCCGGTTACCGACTACTACCATACCGGCCAGCTGGCCGGATTCACCGGCTCGTGGGACCACTCGATCGGCGACAAGTTTGAGCTCGTCGGGTATGACCCCAAGCAACCGCGGCATGTTTACTTTGTCCACCAAGAACGGCGGCTGGCGGGGCACGCGGTCGTCCAAGGAGTGCTGCCGGAAGACTTGGTGATCGAGCTGCAGCCGGCGGGAAGGGCCAGCGGACGCTTGGTGGACAAGGACGGCGCCCCGCTGCCCAACTGCCAGCTCGTTCCCAGCACCCCAGCAATCGTCACGTTCGAGGACCTCGCCCAGAAGCCCGACACACCTCCGCTGCCGCACAACGTCGCTCACTCTTCGAGCGCAAGGTACGAGACCGACGCCGATGGCCGGTTCGAGATCTCAGGCCTCGCGCCCGGGGTGGAGTACCGACTCATGGCGTTCGACCGTGACAGCATGATGACCCGCCGCCGGGCGCCAACAGTGCCCGGTCCGCTGGACACAGTCATCACGGTCGAACCGGGCGAGTCGAAAGACCTCGGCGATGTGAGGCTGCGGGATGAGGGTGAGGTCGTGAAGCAAAACACAGCCGCGGAGCCAGCGTCAACGCCCAACGCCTCCGAGTCTATGCCCCCCATCCCCGCGGCGCAGCCGGCTGCGGGCAAGACGTTTACCGGCGCCGTGACGCTCCCCAATGGCAGCCCGGCGTCGGGTGCCCACGTGGCGATCGTCGCTCTGCGGATTGCTGGCACGCAGCAGACGCGCGGCGAGGTGTTGGGGCAAGGAACCGTTGGCGTTGACGGGAAGTACAACCTGACGGTCCCTGACGATGTCACGTCCAAGACACACGGCTACGCGAATCTACTCGTGCGGGCCGACGGCGCGGGGATTGCTTGGCGGGAGTTGAACCTCGACGAAGCTGAGAAGTTTGACATTCAGCTGGTCGCGGAACAGCCGATCGTTGGACAGCTCGTGGACATCGAGGGGCAACCGGCCAGCGGCGTGAAGCTGGTGGTTCAGTCGGTGGTGGAGCGTACGCAGGACCAACAGCCAATGCGCAACGGCGCGGGCTACCGCGAAGACAGCCCGCCGGCCGCGTGGCTGCAGGGAGCGGTGTCGGACGCCGACGGCCGATTCCGTTTACTTGGAGTGCCGGCGGACTGTGGCGTCATTGCCATTGTGACGCCCGACGACCGCTTCGGCAGGCAGCACCTCGCGCTCAACACCGGCAGGCCCGAGCAGCGTGGCGAACGCGACGCAACCTATCGAGCGTTCACCCGCAACAGCCAATTTGGCGAAGAGCTCGTTCTGCCGCTCTCGCCGGCGCAGGTGTTCGTCGGGACCATCACGTACGAGGATACCGGCGAGCCCGCCCCGCGTGCGCGAGTCTCTATCTGGGCGAGCCAGCAGGAGATGGGAGGATCGATGTACTCGGTCGAAGGCGTCGCCAACGAACGGGGCGAGTACCGCATCTCCCCCAGCCAGGGGGTGCGCTTCGGCGTCAACGCCTTCCCGCCCGGCGGTGTGCCCTACCTAGTGCGCCAAACGCCGCTCTCAGAGGCGCTAAGTTGGCATGAGGGGGACGCCGAGCGACGCGTCGATATGACGCTGCCCCGTGGGGTGCTTATCCGGGGCGTCGTAACCGAGGCCGGATCGGGCGCACCGGTCGAGGGCGCCGTGGTGCAGTACGCGCCGGAGTCTTCCAACAACCCCAACACGTCAGACGACATACTTACAGGCTGGCAGGCAACGCAGGTATCCGACGAGGAGGGCCGCTTTGCTATCGCTGTGCTGCCCGGACCGGGCAGGCTGTTGATTCAGGAAGAGAGCGGGCGGTTCGTCACACAGACGGTGACCGAGCGTGAGATCAGCAGAAACGAGACCGGCGGGCGGCGCAACTACTTGCAGGCGGCCGTGCGGATCGACCCGCAACCGAACGCCGAGCCGCTCGACGTGTCGGTCGAGCTCGAGCGCTGCGCCCCGGTCACCGGCCGCATCGTCGACGAGCAAGGCCTGAGCATTGACGACGCGTTGGTCGTCTCCCAGCACAACCGCATGCCGCGCTCACTGAATTGGCGCGGACAAGTGCTGCCGACCCTCGGAGGTCGGTTCGAAGTCTCCGGCCTGAAGGCAGGCGAGGAGATGCCGGTCCACGTGCTCGACCCCAAGCGACGGCTTGGCGCCACCGTGTTGGTGGAAGGCGGCGGAGATGCAACCGTGGTTCTTCGGCCGTGCGGCGAGGCGTCCGCTCGGGTCGTGGATCAGCACGGCGAGCCGCGCGAAGGCGTCGAGCTCACGCCGCACCTGGTCGTGTCCCCCGGTGCTCCGCGATACGACTTTGAGGCGGCTCGCAGGGGAGACACGCTGGCCGACTCCGACTCCGTTGCCAACATCGACCGCCAGAACTACTGGCCTGGCCCCAAGACGGACGACCAAGGCC
This sequence comes from Posidoniimonas corsicana, assembly GCF_007859765.1. NCBI lineage: Bacteria > Pseudomonadati > Planctomycetota > Planctomycetia > Pirellulales > Lacipirellulaceae > Posidoniimonas > Posidoniimonas corsicana. The sequence goes on along the minus strand of NZ_SIHJ01000001.1, from coordinate 326,929 downwards.
GCATCACGCTGCCGGCGTTAATCCCGGGCGCACTCTACCGCATTATTAACTTTGTGGACGGACAGCCGAAGGCCGCGGCCGAGTTCAAGGTTGAACCCGGAGAACGTATTGAGCTGGGCGACATCGCGCTGAACTTTGCCGACTAACCGCCGAGCGCCACGGGAAAGGGACATGCCTGCCAACGACCAGAACGTCTGGGCGCCCTACACGCCCGACGAGTCCACGCCGTGGAACCTGCAGCGCGTTGTACACCTGCACCGCCGGGCTGCGTTCGCCGCGCCGTGGGGCGTCTTGCAACGGGACCTGGCCACCGGACCTCAGGGGGCGGTCGACTTACTTTTCGAGGGAGGCGAGTCGACCGATTTCGAGTCGATGGCAGAAACGATCGGCAACGCCGCGATGGCGTCGGGCAGTCCGGCGCGACTGAAGGCGTGGTGGGTCTACCGGATGCTGATGTCTCCCGACCCGCTAGGCGAGCGGCTCACGCTGGTGTGGCACAACCACTTCGCCACCAGCAACCGCAAGGTGCAGGACCTGACGCTGATGCGGGAGCAGAATGATCTGCTACGAAGTCACGCCAGGGCGCCCTTTGGCCAGCTTCTCGCGTCCGTGGTGAAGCACCCCGCGATGCTCGTCTGGCTTGACGCCGATTCGAACCGCAAGGGTCACCCCAACGAGAACCTCGCCCGTGAGCTGCTAGAGCTGTTCACGCTCGGCGTCGGAAACTACACGGAGCAAGATGTCAAAGCCGCCGCCCGTGCGCTGACCGGCTGGACGGTCGCGGGCGGCAGGTTCGCCTTCCGCGAGGCGCGGCACGACGCCGGCGAGATCGACCTGCTCGGTGACCGTGGACCGCTCTCAGGCGACGAGTTACTCGAACGCCTCCTGAACCACCCGGCAACCGCCAAGCGGCTCGCGCGGCGCCTCTGCCAGGCCTTTCTGGGAGAGAACGTCGGTTCCCAAGCGGCTGTGGAAGAGCTCGCAGACGGGCTTGCCGCACGCAACCTGGACGTCGGCTGGGCCGTCGAGACTATCTTGCGATCACGATTGTTCTTCTCGGACGAGAACATGCGTTCGCGGGTGTTAGGACCATCCGAGTACATCGTCGGCGCGGTGCGGGCCCTTGAGCTCTGCGCCCCGCCCCCCAGCACGCTGGTGCTGGCGGAGTGGGCCTCAAGGATGGGGCAGGACCTGTTCTACCCGCCCAACGTGGGGGGCTGGAGCGAAGGGCGAGCCTGGCTCGCCACCCGCACAGTTGTCGCCCGCGCGAATTTCGCCGACTCCCTGACCGGTGGTCGGGCGTGGCGGCCCGCCCGTGAGCCTGACATCGAAGATCTGCTCCGCCGAAACGGCCAGCCTGACAGCCTCCAAGAGGGCGTCGCGTGGCTCGCCAAGCTGCTCTGGGGCGAGAACGCGAACAGCGTCGCCGCCCGGGTTGCGGAAGCCGCCAAGTCGTCGGACGCCCCACTGTCGAATGCCCTGGCCCTGTTGCTAGCGAGTCCCGAACACTCGCTGGCTTGAACCAAAGGAGTCCCCATGCTCTCTCGTCGCCGGTTCTTACAGACTAGCTCGGTCGTATCGTTCGCCCCAATGTTGCCGTACGCTTTCACCCGCTCAGCGTTCGCCGCCGGCGCCGAGGCCGACGCCAAGTCGCTTGTGGTCATCCAACTCGACGGCGGCAACGACGGCCTGAACACGGTCGTCCCGTACGGCGACGACGGCTACGGCCGGTCGCGCAACAAGCTCCGCCTGGATGCCGACAAGCTCCACAAGCTCGACGACCACACCGGTTTGCACCCCAGCATGCGGGCCGCCAAAGAGCTGTTCGACGAGGGGCGCCTAGCGATCGTGCAGGGTGTAGGCTACCCCAACCCCGACCGCTCGCACTTCCGCAGCATGAAGATCTGGCAGACCGCCAGCTTCGACGACGCCGACCACGACGGCTACGGGTGGCTAGGCCGAGCACTCGACGCCAACGAGCACACCGACGCATCGGCGCCGGGGGCAATCTACGTCGGGGATCAAGAAACCCCTGTTGCGCTCTGGGGCCGTCGCTCTCAGGCCACGGCACTGTCGCGAGAGGAGGACCTCCGACTGATGCTGGCCCCTGCGTTTCAGGACGTACAAGCGCAAGGGCCGGACGCTTCGCTCTCGGCCTTCGTCTCGCGGCAAACGCTCTCCGCCGTAGCCGCTTCCCAAGAGTTTGACAGGCAGCAAACTAGAACCGCAGAGGTGGGGCACGGCTACCCTAGCACGGGCCTGGGGATGCGGCTGAAACTTGTCTCGCAATTGCTGAAGAGTGGATCGCAGGCCCGCGTCTACTACACCGCGCAATCGGGGTACGACACGCATTCATCGCAGCTCTTCACACACTCGCGATTGCTGGGGGAATTCTCTAACGCCCTCAAGGCATTCCTGGACGATCTGAAGTCGGCGGGACTCGATGATCGAACGGTCGTTGTGGCGTTCAGCGAGTTTGGTCGCCGAGTCAAAGAGAACGACTCCCAGGGGACCGACCACGGCACAGCCGGCCCGGTATTCTTGGCCGGCCCCAGTGTCGCCGGTGGATTGTTGTGCGCCGCGCCCGACCTGCCTGACCTCCAAGACGGCGACCTCCGCACGGGTGTGGACTTCCGGCGTATTTACGCCACGCTCCTCTCCAACTGGCTCGGCGTCAATCCGGCGTCTGTGTTGGCCGGCGTTCATGAAGAGCTGCCACTGCTGCGCCCGAGCTGATCTGAACACGCGAGACGCGGTCCAGCATGCGGCACTAACGCATTCGCAGGACAAGACCCATCTACTTCACCCTCGGCAGAGCTGCGAGGGTGAAGGCACCTCAGATTGCCGCGGCCGCTCGTCAAACACCTCGGCTAGACCAGCCGATTTGGCTTAAAGATCGGGGCAGTCTACCTTGTAGCCCTGCCCTTGGACCCTCTAGCTCGATCTTGCGGGCAGAAGTCGATGCATCCCTGGCAAAGCGTTAAGGTGCCGAATCGACGTCATTCAGATGAAAATCCCTGAACCCTGAGAGTACGCGGCTGACGACGCCAGTCTCATGCGCTCGCTTCCGACACAGCATAATCCACAGCTGGCATGGCGTTCCGGCGTCAGCGCCAATCGCCATGCAACACGAAGCCAGCCCACAGCGCGGGTGGCATGCGACCATTTGTTCGCTCATCAACAAGATCGCCACCGACGGCCCCACCCCTAAGCAGGTTGATCATGGCCTGTTGCAACGCCTCAGCCTTCGGCACGCCATCTCCCCACAGCCGGGTGTAGAACTCCGACATCAGCAATCGAGTGCTTGCATCCTCCACGGACCAAAGTGATGTGAGCGAAGAACGCGCCCCCGCGATATGGAGCGCGCGCTGAGCGCCAAGCATACCCTCACCCGGCGCTATCTCGCCTAAGGCGGTTTGACATGCCGATAACGTCACTAAGTCGGCGGCGCCGAGATCAAGCTCTTGAATCTCCTGCGTTGTCAGGATGCCGTTGTCGGCTTGGGTTTCGGCAGCTTCGCTGTCATTGGCGTGGGCTAGCGCTACTCCGGCCAGCACTACCGTTGAAGGCGTCATCGGGCCCTCTGCGACAACCGGAGTTGCGCCCGAGCCTGTGTCTACCAGCACGCAAAACCCATGGGTGTGTAGGTGCAGAAAGTCAACACCTGGGGCGTGGCGACGGATCTCACCCTCGCTCGCCAGGCTCTTTGTGAGCCGATGAGATTCACCCGTCGGATAGAGTTTCGTGAACGCGCGCTGAATCGGCCGGAGCGCTTCTTCTGCGTCGATCAACTTTTCAAAGTGAAGCTGCGAACCTGGGGGCCCACCGTCGGACGGCGCGGCGGCTGCTAGTCCATAGTCAATGTCGCCCACCACGACGAGCCGCGGGTCTTTCTTGGCTGGACGATCCGCAAGCAGTTCCGGTATGAGGCGGGGGCTCGCAACGGTAGCAATTGCGTGCGTTTCGATTAGGTAAGCAGAGCGAGAATCGACAGGAAGCGCGGGAAATGGGCAGGCGGACAGGTTGGTGCTTGGCGAAATGACGACGGTCTTGGCGTCGCCGACGTGCTCGACCAGCGGGTGCCAGATTGCTCGGTACACGTCCGCTCCGCGCTGGTCGGTAACCTGGGCCGAGCTCTCACCGGCCTCGTTCAGTCCGACGTACGGTTCTAGAGCCATTGCGTTCCGCCAAGCAGACATGGAATCAGCAACCTCAGTCAATCCCTTGAGATCGATGAGACGCACTTCGCCTTCGTTGCTGAGTACAAACGCGACCAACCCGAGCTTTGGTCGCAACCCGAAGAGAAGATCGAAGTAGTCATTGGGCTTGATATACTCAAAGTAGTCAACCAGGACAGTCCCGTCTGGAAGGACTGCCTGCAGGTCGGCGACGCTGGTGCGTTGGACCGCTGCGTGGTAGGCCGAGTTGTGAGACGCGAGGTTCGATTCAAGTTCTTGGAGGCGTCGTAGCAACGCTGACCGGTCTTCCGCTTCCTGGAGCTCAGGGCCCGTCGCGTCGAGCTCGCTAAGCCGCAGTTCGATCTCTTGCAGCTCTTCCCGCATCCGGCGAGATTCTGGGTCCTTGGCGGAGATCCGATCTCCCCTCTGTCGCGCGGCGACTGCCCCCTTGAAGGCGAGCGCGTGGCTGTAGGCCCGGCGGGGGTCGAGGTGACCTTCGAGGGCAAGGATCAAGAGTGCGTCGAGCGACCGCAAATCGGCTTGCGCCCGCCCGAGCTGCTCCCCTTCGGTGTAGACGCTAAACAGCGTTTCCCGTCGGTGGAGCTCCCACTCGAGCCGCTCCTCAAAGTGCCGCACGACCGCCGGCATGTCGCGGAGCCAGAGGTTGACACGGAGCATCCCGTCGATAACTGCCTCGTACGACCGCGAGTTCTTACCGAAGAACTTCTCGGCCAGCCGGCCAGCCTGTTCGTACTTCTTAAGCGCAGTGTCGAACTGGCCCCTCAGGTAGCAGTGGAATGCTTCGGAGGACAAGACACTGACATACTTCTCGTGGTCCGTCCCGTAGAGTGAAAGGACAATGCTACGCTGGTGCTCCAAATAGCGTTCCGCGGCTTCGAGGTCGTGTTCGGACCGGTGTATGTCAGCCAGCCGTTCGCAGGCGATAAGCACGCCGCCATTGGTCTGCTCACCGATCACGCGGTACGTCTGTAACGACTCAACCAAGTGCGCGGCCGCTTCTTGATTCTTGCCCATGCGTATTAGGTGTCGCCCCAACTCCAGTTTCGTCTCAGCGTACTCGACTGACCGCGCGAAGCCATGCTCCGCTAGCGACCGGATGGCTTGCTCCAACAGTGGCGTCGCTTCGGCGTATCGTCCGTGCATGCTCAACTGCGATCCGATTCTCCCTAAATTGCAGAGGTAGATCACGCTATCTTCGCCGAAATGCTCTCGGAAGATCTCTGCCCCTTCCCTCAGCATCGCGAGGCCAAGGTCAAAGCGCCCCTTGTTGGAGTGAATGATCGCCCGTGCTACAAGTGCGTCCGCCGTCAACGGGTGACGATCGCCGTTGACCTCGCGGCTCAACTGGAGAAGCTTTGCCTGTGCCTTGTAGTAATCTTCCATTGCCCCCTGTGCAAACAGCTCTTCGACGAGAGTGTCCGTGCGGACATACTCGATCATCCGATCGCGTTGCGTCCCTACTTCACTGAGGAGCCGAGTGAAGAAGTCGACCTCAAGCTGCGCGCGCTTCGTGTGCAGGTGGTCCGCCCCACGGCTCTTGGCCTCTAAGTCAACAACCTCTCGCCAGTAGTTCAGAGCCGCGACGTAATCGCCCCGCTCGGCCGCCTTCCCTGCTTGCCGTTTCGCTACCCCCGCCAACCAACTCATTAGGTTTGTCGAACTTCGCGAGGTAGCGCCAGCGACACGAAAGTACCTGCCGAGGGCATCCCTCACGTCCGCGGCGCCTTCCTCCAAGTAACCCATATTTGCGGTTGCAATCGCTGTGTGGATCTCGCAAATCAGAGTGTCCGGGTGGCCGGCGCCGAGCGGCTGAGAGTATATGGCGTGAGCAGCCTTGTAGGCCTCCTTGGCGCCGAGGTAGTCGCCCGCCTCCATGAGCCGCCCACCCATATTTCGGTACGCAACGGCCACCCCCAAGTCAGCTTCCCCAAGACTCAGTTGGATCATGCCCATGGCGCGGCGTTCCAATTTGGTCGCCTCTTCCAGCTCGCCCCGTGCTGCTGCTTCAGCTGCTCGCCGACCCAGCGCGATTGTCTGGTTGTAGAGTTCTCGCTGTCGCGGGGTGTAGCCCACTGTTCGGCCTGAAAGCCGCAGGCGCGTCACGGCAGACTCTTTGCCGAGCTGCGTCAGTGCAATCGCATGGACCCACGCACCGCCGGAGCCCGAGTGGGCGCTGCCAAGCTTGTGCCCGTTGCAGGCGACCTCAATGAGCCCGTTGCGGCACTGGATCGACCAGGACTCCGCCTCGCCGGGGATCCTGAACGCCGGGAGGCGCCTCAGCTCGCCAACCACGGGAGCCTCAGCAGATTGATCGCTGCCTTCGATCTGCGATACGACGACCTGGCGGTAAAGCCGACCTCGGTGGTATGCGCGGCCAATCAGTACGATGATCTGCCAGCCGTTGGACTTAACGAAGGTAACACGCGACGCGGAAGCCTCTCCCACGCGTACTTCGCCCGGCAACAGGTCGAGTTCAAACAAGAGTTCGTCTTCGATGGTTTTTACAACCGCCACAGTCGCGTTAGGGCTGAGTGAGAGCTTCCGACGCGACCACTCCGCGTCGCCCTCGATCTTGTAGTCTTCCCTCGTATCGACCTCAAAGCGATCCTCAAGTTGAACCGGTTCTGCTGAGAATCTCTCGACTTCTTCAGAAAAGGCAGGCACGGTCCCCGTCGCCACGATAGCGACCAGAGCGGCGAGTAATTGTTGTTTACCAGGCAGCTGTAACATTTGATGTCTTCTCTGATCCGGTTTCGGAGCTCATCGGGAAGTGGAAGTTAGACATCAGCCAGAGCAGCTCGCCCTGCGAGTGTTCTAGGGTAGTATGGCGCGCCTGGCGCAGTCCAGCATCTTCTTGGCTCACGTGCGGATCCAGGCCGACTTTCTCCGGCAACGATTCCCCGGCCAGTTCTAGGTGATCTCCTTAACCTGGTTGAGAGAATGTCCGCAGGGATCTTCTACGTTGAGCACCTTGCATACAGGAGCAAAGAGCAATGCCCCGACCGAACGAGCCGGTAGCAGTGGAAGCCAAACAAGTCACAGCGATCGGTGAGGAAGATCACCGGTGTACGAACATGAGGACTCCGCGCCCGTGCGCCATCGTCCAAGTGCCCAAATCTTCGTATGCTGTGGATGCAAACGCTTCGCCCGCAATGTGAGTCACGCATCCCAATGTGACGACGCCCCGTGCAGCATTGCGGCGGGCGGTATCCAAGTCCACGCCCGTGGCCGCAGATCTTCACACTTGAATGGCACAGGATTTGATCTCAAGCAACTCTTGGTTCTACGTAAGCTTCGAAGCGAGACGTAGAAGTGCGGCGGGATTAGGCAATACTGCCGAAGCGTACTTGAAGACTTCCGCCGTCGTGAGACCACGGCGTCACTCAGATCGGGAAAACATCTAGACTCCTCTTCACGCGGCGTCGACTTCGAGGAGATTCGGGCGACTACTGTTTGAGAGCAACCAGCATCATCAACAACCGGCCGCGACGCAACCAGAGACTGGGATCTACGGTTGCGGCTTAGACCGAAGATGGCTGGTTCCGAGACTGGGTTGCGGAGAGATCCTGGCAGTGAGAACATTGCCGCGTCTGGCTCGCTGCCAACTAGGCGCTACACTGGATCGCTGATCAGTACCCGTTGCTCACACTAAGGAAAGACCCATGGGACGTCCCCTCGACACGGACTTTGTGCGGGCCCAATTCCCAGCGTTCTCGGAGGCTTCGCTGCAAGGATGGGCGTTCTTCGAGAACGCCGGCGGATCGTATGCTTGCGGCCGCGCGGTCGATCGATTGCGGGACTACTACACAAGAAACAAGGTGCAGCCCTACGGCGCCTACCCCGCATCGCGGACCGCTGGCGAGCTGATGGATGAGGCCTATCGTCGATTTGCCGTGCTGCTAAACGCCGGCGAGCACGAGCTGCACTTCGGTCCCTCCACGTCCCAGAATACCTACGTGCTAGCCAGAGCGTTTGAATCCGTGCTGCAACCCGGGGATGAAGTTGTCGTCACCAACCAGGACCATGAAGCCAACTCGGGGGTGTGGCGTCAGCTGGCGCGAACCGGGTGCATCATCAAAGAGTGGCGAGTCGACCCAAGCACGGGGCGCCTAGACGTGGAGGAACTGGATGACCTCTTGAGCGACCGCACCCGCCTGGTTACCGTTCCCCACTGCTCCAATATCGTCGCCGAGATCAACCCCATCGCCGAAACCGTCGCCAGGTGTCACGGCGTCGGTGCGCGCGTCGTGGTTGACGGAGTTGCGTACGCTCCCCATGGACTGCCCGATCTGGGCGAGCTGGGCGCCGATGTGTATCTGTTCTCCCTCTACAAGACGTACGGCCCCCATCAAGGCTTGATGTATGTGCGCGATGAGCTGCTGCAGGAACTTACGCCGCAGTGCCACTACTTCAACGCCGGCACTCCGCGCAAGCGGATGACGCCGGCTGGCCCCGATCACGCACAGATCTCGGCTGCCGCGGGTGTCGCGGACTACATTGACGCCGTCTACAGCCATCACTTCGAAGCCCCGTCGGCGGCCGCGCTGGTAGGGCGAGCGGTGCACGACTTGTTCCGCGATCATGAGCGGCGACTGTTGACGGTACAGCTGGACTGGCTCGAATCGCGGGACGATGTGCGGGTTCTTGGGCCAGTCGATGCCAGCCGCCGTGCGCCGACGGTGTCAATCATTCCCCTGCGGCGCCAGCCGATAGAGGTATTGGCCTCGCTCGAGCAGCGCAAGATTATGGCGGGCCTGGGGCACTTCTACGCGCAGCGTCTCCTGGAGGCTATGGGCGTGAGTCCCGCACCGGGCATAGTACGGCTTTCTTTCGTTCACTACACCAGTCGCGAAGAAATCGACCAACTCATCATCGCACTCGATGAGGCGCTCTGAAGGTAATGCATCGAGCGGGCAATCAGGTTCCGTGATCGCTGCGGATCGAGGCCGCTAACGAAGCCACCTACCGCCACTCGGAAGGCCTGCAGCCACTCCGCGCCTCCCCCTGTACGCGAGCCACCTGGGCAGTGAGATTGGTCGCATCAATGGCCGGCTGCTCTTCCGAGTCTCCGCTGCCGCTCTTCCAGAGGGCACCTGACTCCCGTCAGTCGGTCATTGGTCGCAGAGGCGCCTGTCAAGGAACTTGCATCTATCAACCGGATAGCATCAGCAAGAGATGCGAGTTCTCTCGGACATGGGACTTCTGCTAAACACGCAGAACTGCTGAATAGAGTAAGACAACTCCAGCGTATGGCGCCCAGCAACCGAATCGGACACGCCACAGACGGTCCGAGGCGTGCGCCACGCAGAAACCTGCATATGAGCAGGCGCGAAGAGGGTCGCTGCAAGCTCTTCCGCAGCAACAAGTTGAGTGAGTGCTCCCTCTAGGACTCGAACCTAGAACCTACTGATTAAGAGTCAAGTTCGCGTGTCGTGCGGTGCGCTGGCGTTGTTTTTTCTCGCGTTCTGCGAGGTTCGCACGGCCACCCTTCACATCGGGCGGTGCGTGAAGAGCCGGTTGGGTGAGATTTGGGTGGGACGCCGCTCGACGCGGCTGCGTTCTTGTGGGCCATGGATCTGATCGCCCTGCCCCGCCAGCGATTTGTGTCGTCGGATTTTCTTTGAGATTCTCTTCGGGCAACAATGGCCGAATTGGTGCGTTCTGTTGCGCTGACGCTGCGTTTCGGTGTCGCAACTTATCTCGCGAGTCCAGGGCTTTCGCAATCGACAGCTTGGAACGCATGTCCCACCCAGACAGGGCATCTAGCATTTTTTGCCCCTTAGGTTTGTTTTCGTCACGTGCATGATCACTCACGCCTGACGTGAGCAGCTCCTATCTAAGGCCGCACGTGACACTGCCGCTCGGCTTCGGCCGAGCCTCTCAGTAGGAGCTGCTCACGCTGGGCGTGACCTACCAGGAGGCGGCAAGCCCGCGAAACGCACGACGTGGTTCTCACGGACGAGCGCGGGCCCCGCTCTTATTCATGTCCGACTACCCCGCGACCGACGGCGGCGAGCGGCTGCCGCTGTTCGATCCGCCCCAGCGGACGCCGGAACGCGAAGAGGCGCCGCTCGCGCCCTGCCGGGCGCCGGCCGCCGATCGCAAGCGGCTCGGCAAGCAGCAGCGCGAGATCGTCGAGCTGCTGCGGCAGGGTGAGCAGCCCAACCATCGGCTCTCCAAGATCGGCCTCCGCTACAGCGCCCGGATCGAAGAGCTAGGCAAGATTGGCTACGTGATCAAGCACCGCCGGGGCACGTCGCGCGGCGAGAACATCTACTGGCTCGAGAGCGAGCCCAGCCCGTAGTGGCGTGGTTCGACGCGGTTTGTTTTATTTCCACAGGAGCAAGGTCCATGCTGGTTCTTTCACGGAAGATCAACGAGACCATTGAGGTCGGCCACAACGTCAGGGCGACCGTGGTCGACATCCGCGGCGACAAGGTCCGGATCGGGGTCGACGCGCCGCCGGAGGTTCCCGTGCACCGCGGCGAGGTCGGCAACGCGATCCGGCGGGCCCGGCGGGATACGCCGCTCTTGGGCCTGATCGGCTACGCCGGCGCTGGCAAGGACGCCGCCGCGGCCGAGCTGGTCAAGCAGGGCTGGCGGCGGCTGGCGTTCGCCGACCCGCTGCGTGAGTCGCTGCTGCGGCTCGACCCGGTCGTGCGGCTGGACAACGGGGCGCACGCGAAGCTGGCGCGGATCGTCGGCACGTTCGGGTGGGACCACGCGAAGCGGCACGCGGACGTGCGGCGGCTGCTGCAGGGGCTCGGGACCGACGTGGTCCGCGATGTCTGCGGTGCGGACGTGTGGGTCGACCTGATGCGGCGGCGGCTCAATGAGACCCGGCGCCGCGGGCCGGTAGTGATCACCGACGTCCGCTTCGCCAACGAGATCGCGCTGCTGCGGGGCGATTTCGGCGGGAGGCTGATCCGGATCGAGCGACCCGGCGTGGGACCGGTCAACGGTCACGTCAGCGACCAGACCGGCGGCCTGCCGACCGACGGCGAGGTGCTGAACGACGGCTCCCCCGAGCAGCTCTGCCGCCGGGTGCTGGACTGCGTGCAGACCTTCTGGGAAGCGGACCAGGCGGCGGAGGGCGCGGCATGACCTGGATCGGACTCTACGAAGGGGGACGCGTGGACCTGCTGCACCCGCGGCCGGAGCAGTTCACCATCGAAGACATCGCCCGCGGGCTGTCGCGGGTGAACCGGTTTGCAGGCCACACGCACGAGCCCTACAGCGTGGCCCAGCATTCGGTGATCGTCTCGCGGTTGGTCCCGCCGGAGCTCGCGTTGTGTGGGCTGCTGCACGACGCCAGCGAGGCGTACCTGGGCGATCTGGTGCGGCCGCTCAAGCAGAGGCTGCCGGGCTACGTCGAGTTGGAGGCTCGGATGATGCTGGCGATCGCCGAGCGGTTCGACTTCCCGTGGCCCAAGCCCGTCGAGGTCCGCGAAGTCGACAACCGGCTGCTGGTGACCGAGCGCGACCTGCTGCAGCCGAAGGCGCCGGCGTGGGAGTCGCTGCGGGATGTGAAGCCCTACCCACGGGTGCAGATCTCCTACGAGTTGCCCGCCCGGGCGGCGGGCAACTTCTTGCGGCGGTACGAGGAGATCGTCGGCGATGAGCCGGGCGAGCTCCCGAGCGTCATGAACCGACTGACCGACAACCCGCGACCGTTTGGCGACGGCGCGTACTGACAACCCCGGAGACTCCGATGCCTGTAGCCCACCTGATCCGCTTCCCGGACGGTTCGACCGCCCTGCTGGGGGTCGACTCTGCGATCGCCGCCTACACGCTGCGTGAGAAGCTGATGGAGCAGTTCCAGCAGATGCCGCCCGGCGAGCCGCTGGAGTTCGCGATCAAGAAGACGCCGGTCAGCAAGGACGACCTGGAAGACTGCCAAGAGCTGTGGTGATGGGAAAACGTCCCGACGACGACCGGTTCTGCCCAGACTGCGGCGAGTACCTGGACGACTGCAAGTGCTGGCTCGACGAGCCGTGCCCCTGCTGCCTGGCGCCGCTGTACGGCTGCCGCTGCGACGACGAAGACTATTCCGCGCCAGACGCCTAGAGCAACCACGATGGCCTACCGAAGAAAACCCGCCGCCGGTCAGCAGCCGCTGCCGCTGGACGTCGAGTACGCCGAGCGGTTCCGTCTGCTGGAGTCGGTCCCCTACCGCCGCAGCGGCCTGTCGCAGCGGCGTTGGAACAACGTCGTGGCGTTGTTGTCGGCCGTGCACCGCCTCAACCAGGGGACCGGCTGCTGGGCGTCGAGCGACCGCCTAGCAGACGAGTGCCGCTACTCGCGGCGGACACTGTTCCGGGCCAGCGAGGACGCCCAGGCGCTGGGCGTGCTGGAGGTCGAGAACCGCAACCGGAAGGGGGCCAACGGTGGGCGGGCTTCCAACTCCTGGCGGATCGACTGGGGGGCGTTCGCTGGTCTGGGCGTGGCGGCGCCGTCGTGCGGGGGTGAGTGCCAAAACGCCCCAGGTGAGTGCCAAGATGCCGAGGTTGAGTGCCAGTTTGGCACGGCCATAGAGGAGAACTCTAAGCTTAGCTCTTCGAGTCGAGACGGGTCGAGCGCGACCGAAGAAGCTTGCTTTGGTTTCGGCCGCCGGCTGTCGCCGGGCGGCCTGGAGGAGGTCAGGCGGCGGGGCAACGCGATCCTGGCCGCTGTCGGGAAGCCCCGCCCCAACACGGACGACTGGGAGTACGCCGCCAAGATCGCCGTGCTGAGCGTCGAGCGGCTCGGCGAGCACTGGCTGGAGTCGAGCCTGGAGGCGGTCCGCCACGGCCGCCCCGAGACGCCCTGGAGGTTCTGGCGGGGTGTGCTGGTCAACAACACTCGGGAGTTCCTGCGGCTGGACCTGCACCGTCTGCTGGCGCAGACGTCGGTTCCCGATGCGTTGCGGCGTCGCTCCCGATCGGTCGACCTGAGCGAGCGGCTGTGCGTCGCGGGAGGGGCGGCATGAGCGGGGGGCTGAACCGTACGGGCGTCGAGCCAACCGGCGTCCTGACGATTGACTACCTGCGGGGCGGCGAGCGGTACCGGTTTGTGTTCCGGGCCGGGCAGCGGGACCAGGTGCGGCGGCTGCTAGCGCGGTACGCGGGGGACCCCAGCCTGGCATTCAGCTGGTACGACGCGGTGAAGGTGGGTTCGATGATCAAGCAGGGCGAGCAAGCTCAGCCATCGGAGCAACCGACGCTTCGCGACGTCAATCGCGAGCCAGAGCACGGTCGTCACCTGCCGTACTGCAACTGCGGCCACGGCGACGCCAACCACTGTGCGTGCCGCAGCGAGGCGATGGCGATCGCCCTCTACGGCGCGTCGTTCGCCGTCGTGCTGGCGTTGTTGTCGTTGCTGTTGTAGCGGACTGACGCGGGCGGACCGCGAGCCGGAAGCCGGGGCGGCGTCCGGCGCCAACGAGCTCTAATCGTTAGGACCAACCGGAAGGCAGGAGGCCCATGCCAAGGCACCGAGAGATTACGCTGAAGTTCCCGGCGGTGTACCAGATCGGCGTGCCGTTCGCGACGGTGCGTGGGAACCACCAGGAGGTGCTGATCGTCACGATGGACGACGAGTGGCTGACGGACGAGCAGCTGCGGGAGAAGGCCGAGCGGGTGCGGAGGCGGTTGGCGTTGAGGCGGGAACGGCCGACGCAGTAGGTGCAAGAGCGGCAGCCGTTCCAGTTCCAAACGAACCGCCCGAGACTGGCAGGTCGTACGCCGTGCCGGCGCCTAGCCCCCGATAGCGGGTGTGCAGGCTTCTTGTTGCATCGTCGCCAGGCGCATCTATCCTAACCTGCATCGGGCGATGAAGCCGACGCAGGTTAGTCAGGCTGCCTCGGCGCCCACGAGGGTCACTTGTTCGTAGATAGCGGCCCTCTGTTAGAATGCGTCGAACGGTGAATCCCAAGCAAGGTATGCCATGAGCAACGGCTTAATCCCCACCAAGGCACTTGAACTCCTAGGGCAAGCACGGTGGGACAGGTCTGCTAATCGCGAACTGGAACTCTCGTCGCTTTGTTTCTACTGGACAGACGAGATGCTGTTCGAAGTCGGGGCATGCTGTATGGAGGTTGACCCCGAAAACTACCGTTTCAAAGACTTGTTGCTGTACCGTCGCTCGTTGATTCGCAATCAGCCTGACGAACAGTATCGCGATGCTTGGGAGCAAGTGCTGGAAGCTTGCCCTGACTGGCCAGGGTTCCGTGTGGACCGATGCAGTACCGAGCTTGGTGCAGCTCTAGACTCAGCGGTTCGGAGACAATGTGCCTCCATAGAACGGGAATTACGGGAAGGTGAACGCACTCGCTAACCTGAACAGGAGGCGTCGTCCTGAGCATCGAAGATATTCTCTCAATCTACACCGGCGTGAAACTCATACGCAGCCAACGCCTCCCGCCTGGTCCTTCCCAACGCCGCCTCGAGAATCGAGCCCTAACCTGCACAGGACGACGAATCCTGCGCGTTTTCGGGAATCCTGAAACTGACCAAGGTTGTGACAACCCCAGCGAGTTCGCTACCGCCCTCCGGCACCGCGGTCGATGCAACCGCAAGACATTTGGCCAAGTCGATGATTCGCCTGGCCGGGCTGGAATTGCGGGTCACACATGTGTCGAGAGAGAGAAACCGTAGCTTGTTGCGCGTGCTATCCAACTACCGCGAATCTGCCGTCATCGCTTCGCATCCTACAGCTCGTCTCAATTGAGCCATTGTCCCGGCGAGCGTCGCCTCGGCTCGGGCGACCTGCAGCTCAAACATCAGCACTTCAGTAAAGCCGTCGGTGACTTCGCCGAAGTCGACGAGTCGGCCACGGTAGTCTGCCGAGGCTAGCTTCAGGGCCTGCTTGGCGCGTGGGAGGACCCGTTCGTTGTAGAGCCGCAGCTGCTCCTCGGCGGCGCCGACCTGCTCGACGAGGCGACGGATCTGGCGGTAGGTGTCGTCGCGGGCGGCGTTAAAATTACGGTTTGACGCGGTGACCTCGGCCGACGCCTCTCGGATTGAGGCGTTGATCTTCTCTCGCCAGATCGGCAGCGTTACGCCCACCATGAAGCCGACGTTGTCGTGACCGTTGGCCACTGGCGAGATGGCGGCCGACTCCGTGATCGACTGCCACGATGCGCCCATCGTGAAGTCCGGGTAGCGGTTGAGGCAGGCAAGCTGCTGCTTCTGGCGGTCGCGCGACACGGCCCACTGGAGCTCCCGTAGTCGTGGGCTGCACTCGCCCGCCACGGCGAACAATTCTTCGACGCTGTCCGGCAACGCCGCGTTGTCAAGCTCGCGAGTGGGTTCGATGTTGGCGCGGCCGGGATCTCCGACAAGCGCCGCGAGGTCGGCCTGGGCGAGAGCCTTCTGGCGGGCGAGGCCGATCAGGCGGTCGTCGATGGCGTCGACCTGCAGCTGCGCCCGGAGCACGTCTTGCTGGCTGCCCCCGGCCTGGTTGCGGGCCTTTGCCAGCGTGATCAATTCGGCCGCGATCTCGCGGTTCCGCCTGCTTATCTCCAGTGACCGATCGGCGAACCAAAGCTCGTAGTACGCCAACCGCACCATCTCCTCGATCTCTAGCTCCAGTTGGTCGAGGCGGGCCATGGCCATCTGCGTCTCGCGATCGGCGATCGCGGCCCTAGTGCACCGCTTCTCTGGCCAGGGGTACTTCTGCGAGAGCGCCATCGTGTTGCCGGCCCGCCCCGCCGCTGTCTGCAGGGCTTGGTCAGAAATCGGGTAGAAGCTGTTGGTCAGCAAGGGGTCATCCAGCGCCCGGGCTTGGGGGGCTCGCTGAATGGCCGCCGCAACCCGCGCCCTGGCCGCCCGGATTCGGGGGTGGCTGCCGACCGCCATACCCACGAAGTAATCGACCGGTTGGCTCGCTGCGGCGTTGCCGGTTGCCAACGGAAGGGGTGCCTCATTCGGCGTTGCGGAGGGGGCAGGAGCGGTCCCCTCGTCTTGCCCCTCGAATTGGGCAAGCCGCAAGGGCGAGCCGGGGGAGGCCGCGGTGTCTAATGAGACCTGAGCCCCGGCGGCAGGAATACTGGCGGCGGCCACGGCGTGCGGCGGGGCGTGAGTGGCCCCGCTTCGGCACCCAGCAACCAGGGACAGCCCCACCGCTCCGAGTGTTGAGACCGTCAGTGTGAGGGATTGCCGCTGGTTCACGCTCCGGTCGTCCTAAGCTCGCTGGAATAAAGCTGGTCGGGCGGAGATGCGCAGTAACCTTGAAGTAGGGAACCGGCCCGCGGATAATGCAAACTCTGGATTAAGCCCCTCGTTGCTATCGACCGGCAGAATGCTGAAGTCCCGTTCAACCCGAGCAGCCGTTACTCTCTGCGTGATCGGAGCGTTCATCGTTTCGTCCGCGGGGCGGGCTGGAATCCTCGGCACTGAGCGGTCTGCTTGCGGTGAGCACGCTGCTAGCAACGCCACCTGCCCTGGGTGCGGGTGCTGCGAAGTCGCCCTGTCGGGGGACCGCTGTGGCTGCTGCTCGCAACCCGCACCGCGGCGCGATGAGAGGTTAGAGGCCCCCGAGGCCGGCTGCTGCTCCGACGACATGGCGGTTGAGGCGCATGGCGACGCAGTAGCTGAGGCGCCAGAGGACTCGTCGGAGCACCTTACGATATGTATGTGCGGAGAGGCCCCGGCCCTGCCGACCGCTCCCCCTGCTGAGGGTCGGCTCGCGAGCGAACAGCTCGTCCGGACGCTGATTGTCGGATGCCCAAGCGCGATCGAGCTGGACGTCGACCCGTTGCCGATCGTCGCTCAACCGAGGGGTTCGACGCCCCCCTCGCTCTCTCATGGGGACGCCCAACGGTGCCTCAGCGTCTGGCGGATTTGATTCTTCCCGCTACCGGTGCGCGCATTGCGAAACGCAGCCAACCGCTGTGAGCCCGCAACGCTCTTTTTTTGCACCGGTCGTCGTTCCTCTTGCTAATAGCCGCGGGCCCTCGTTGTCTGTTGGCTATCTCGCGGGCAGATTCCGCAGACGACTAGGGCGCCTCCCATGGCAGAGAATCAAGGACACCAGCCGGGTGCGGCTGGTGCGAAACCGATTCGGCGTAAAGAAACGCCAACCAATTCCTCGGGCGTGCGTTGGCTGCTGCGCCTCGGCATCCAGAGCGGATTGCTGCTGGCCACGGTTGTCCTGGCAATCGTCCTCGTAGGGCTCGCCCAGAGAACGGGGTGGATTCGAGCCGCCGGCGGGACTTCCAAATCCAGTTCGACGACCGTTCGCGCCACGCGGTACACCTGCCCGATGCATCCTGAGATCCGCCAGGACTCGCCGGGCAAGTGCCCGATCTGCGAGATGGATCTGGTCCCCCTGACGGAGACGAACCAGGCAACGCCAAAGGAAACCGACAGCGGCGCCAACGGTGATCGCTATATCTGCCCGATGATGTGCACGCCGCCTCAAAGCGAACCGGGGAAGTGCCCGGTGTGCGCAATGGACCTCGTGAAGGCGTCTGCCGATGCCGGCGGGCAGGGTCGCTCGGTGTCGATTGACGCAGCGGCCCGCCGAATTCTAGGCATCCGGACCGCGCAGGTGTCGCGGCGTGAAGTCTACCGCCAGATTAGTACAGTTGGGCGTATTGAGTATGACGAGAAACGCGTCTCGACAATCGCCGCTTACGTCGACGGTCGGTTGGAGGAACTCTTCGCCGACTACGAAGGGGTGCAGGTAGCGAAGGGAGACCCGCTCGCCGTGCTCTACAGCCCTGCTCTCTACTCGGCGCAGGTCGAATTCCTCTCGAGCCTCAGAACGCCTGCGCTCAGCGCGCTGGGGGGCGGGGGCGAGCAACTGAGCGACGTCGCGCGGGACAACCTCTCCGAACTGGGCATGACAGCCGCGCAGATCGACCGGCTGCGAGAGGACGGGAAGGCCCAGAAGCGGCTGCGGATCGCCTCGCCGATCGGCGGCACGATCATCGCCAAGCAGAAGGTCGAGGGGGACTACGTCAGGACAGGGGAGCCCGTCTACCGGGTCGCCGACCTGTCGATGGTGTGGCTGATGCTGGACCTCTACCCTAGCGATGCGGCGGCGGTCCGGTTTGGGCAGCAGGTGGAGGCCGAAATCGCCTCGCTGCCGGGCGAGGTCTACACCGGCCGCGTCGCGTTCGTCGATCCACTGGTGGATGAGAAAACACGCACCGTGGCGGTGCGCGTTGAGATGTCGAACTTCGACGGACGGCTGAAGCCGGGCGACTTCGCGACCGCGACCGTCCGCGTCCCGGCCGTTGCGAGCGATCTGGTGTACGACCCGTCTCTAGCCGGTAGGTGGATCAGCCCGATGCACCCGCAGATCATCCGCGAAGCCGCTGGGCGGTGCCCTATCTGCGGGATGGACCTGGTGCCCACCTCAAACCTGGGCTACTCCGACGAGCCGCTGCCCGAGCAGTTGGTGACAGTGGCGCCCCGGAGCGCGGTGCTGATGGCGGGCGGCAACTCCGTTGTGTACGTCGAGACCGAGCCGGGGTTGTTCGAGCTCCGTGAGGTTTCTGTCGCGGTCATGACCAGGGACGACGCCGTCATCGTGAGCGGCCTCGAGGTTGGCGAGACCGTCGCAACCGACGGCAACTTCTTGATCGATTCGCAGATGCAGCTAGCGGGGAAGCCATCGCTGATGGACCCATCAAAGCTTGAGAGCGAGGCGTCGGCGCCGGTCGAGGAGGCAGCCCATGCTCACTAGTCTCGTCAGGTTCTGTGTGAAAGAAGCGTCCCTGGTGGTGCTGCTGGCCGCCGGGCTCATCGCTTTCGGCTGGTACAGCTACCGGACCGTGCCGATCGACGCGATCCCCAACATCGGGGAGAACCAGGTCATTGTGCTCACGCCGTGGCCCGGCCGATCGCCCAAGGATATCGAAGACCAGGTCACGTACCCGCTGGGGGTGTCGCTCCTGGCGGTGCCGGGCGCCGAGAGCGTCCGCGGCAAGAGTATGTTTGGCTACTCGTTCGTGCAGGTCACGTTCAAGGACAGCGTCGACTTCTACTGGGCTCGGAGCCGCGTCTCGGAGCAGCTCACTTCCGCGGCCTCGCAGCTCCCGGACGGCGTGACGCCGCAGCTGGGGCCCGACGCGACCGGGCTCGGCCAGGTATTTTACTACGTGCTTGTGCCGCCAGAATCGGGCAAGAGCCTTGCCGAACTGCGCTCGCTGCAAGACTTCGTCGTCAAGTACGAGCTGCAGGCGGTGGAGGGGGTCAGCGAAGTCGCCTCGATCGGAGGCTACGTCCGGCAGTACCAGATCGAGGTCGACCCGGACAAGCTGCGATTCCACAACGTCACGCTCGACCGCCTGATGATGGCGGTGAAGGGGTCGAACGTCGACGTGGGCGCCAAGACGATCGAGTCTTCGGGCATGGAGTTTATTGTCCGCGGCAAGGGGTTCCTTGGGAGCGGCGGCGACACGTCGAAGGCGGTCCGCGACATTGAGCAGACGGTTATCGAGCAACGGGATGGCGTGCCGCTGCGGATCGAAGACGTCGCGCGCGTGCAACTCGGGCCCGACTTCCGCCGGGGCGCCCTTGACTACAACGGCGGCGAGGCGGTCGGCGGCGTGGTGGTGATGCGGTACGGCGAGAACCCGCGCGCGGTCATCGATCGCGTGAAGGAGCGGATTGAGCAGATCAAGCCGGCCCTCGGCGGCGTTGAGATCAAGGCGGTGTATGACCGCACCGGCTTGATCGACGAGACCGTCGGGACGCTCACCACGGCGTTGCGCGAAGAGATTGTCATCACCGCCGTGGTCATCCTGCTGTTCTTGCTCCACATCCGCAGCAGCTTCATAGTCGCCGCTACGCTGCCCGTGGCCGTGCTGCTTTCGTTCGTCGCGATGAAGGTCTTCGGAGTCAGCGCCAACATCATGTCGCTGGCAGGAATCGCGATCGCCATCGGAACGATGGTCGACATGGGGATCATTGTCTCGGAGAATATCTATCAGCACCTGGCTGACTGGGAGCGGGACGGCGCCCCGGGCGGCGCGACCCGACGCACGACGCTGATCTCCGAGGCGGCCGCGGAGGTGGCCCCGGCTGTGGTTACAGCCGTCACGACGACCATCGTCAGCTTCTTGCCGGTCTTCTTCCTGACCGGCCGCGACTACAAGCTGTTCAGCCCGCTGGCTTGGACCAAGACGTTCGCCATCGCGTCCGCACTGGCGGTCGCCATCACCCTGGTCCCTGCCTTGTGCCGGCTGATGCTGAGAAGCGCCAGGTTCAAGCCGCTGGCGAGCCTGGCCATGGCGGCGGCTGCCGCGGTGCTGGCAGGCGGGCTGGTGCTGTTTGTCTGGGCCGATGCAATCGCGGGCGCCTACGGTCTGGCCCCCTGGGCCTCGACGGCCATTGGCTTGCTGCTGGGCGGTTTGGCGGGCTGGCAGCTAACTAGGGAGCGTATCCGTCCGGTCGAAGAGAGCATCGTCAGCCGAGCGATCGTTGGCGCCTACGTGCCGACGCTCCGGCTCTTCCTCGCGCATAAGTTCTCGTTTCTGCTCGTCCCGGCGGCGATTATCGCGCTAGGGTTTGGCGGCTGGTTTGGCCTGCCGACCGTGCTAAGGCCGCTAGAACGATTCGCCGAGTCGCTCGGAACGCGGCCGAACGATCTTCCCGGGTATGTCGCCTTGAAGCACACCTTCACGGGGCTCGAGTCCGACGACTGGATCGCGCTCGATGAGGGGAGCTGGTTCTACATGCCAACGCTGTACCCGGCGGCGAGTTTCAGCCAGGCGATGCAGGTGCTCCAGGCTCAGGACTACCTGATCAAACAGATCCCCGAGGTACAGGACGTGCTCGGCAAGATCGGCCGCGTCGAGTCGGCGCTCGACCCCGCGCCCGCGGCAATGATTGAGACTTATGTCATGCTCAAGCCCAAGGAAGAGTGGCGCAGCGGGGTCACCGCACGAGACGTGTGGGACGACATCAACGCCGCGGCCACGCTGCCGGGCGTCACCCCGGCCAGCCCACTACAGCCAATCGAGGGTCGGGTGGTGATGCTGCAGAGCGGCATCAAAGCGCCGATGGCGATCCGCATTTACGGCGATCGGCTTGAGGAACTTGCCGAAGCGGCGATGTCGGTGGCGGAGCACCTGAGGCAGTCGCCCTACGTCAACGCCGGCACGGTCAACCCCGACATTGTGCTCGGGAAGCCCTACGTCGAATTCACCGTCGACCGCGAGGCCGCCGCTCGGTACGGGATGACGGTCGAGATGGTGAACAGCGTCGTTGAAACCGCGCTCGGCGGGATGAACCTGATCAAGACCGTCGAAGGACGCGAGCGCTACCCGGTGCGGCTGCGGTATCGGCGGGACCTCCGTGAACGGATTGACGAGCTAGCAAGGCTGCCGGTCGTTACCCACTCCGGCGCCGTTGTTCCCCTAGAGGAGATCGCCAAGCTCGAGACGACCTGGGGCCCCGGCGCGATCAACAGCGAGAACGCCCGGCTAGTCGCCCACGTCGCCTTCGCGAGCAGCGGCGTGGCGGGCGACCTGGAGTCGGTGGCGGCAGTTGAGCAGTCGTTGTTCGATGCACAGGACCTCGAGGAGGGAGACCCCAACCGGCTGACGTTGCCCGCGGGCTACTCGCTCGAAGCGGTCGGCAGCTTCCGCAACCAGATCGAAGCCAACCGTCGGCTCGTCTGGCTGGTCCCCCTGGTGGTGCTGATCAACCTGCTGATCATCTACCTGCAGTTCCGACACTGGCCGATCACGCTCGCCGTGTTCGCAGGCATCCCCGTGGCCTTTGCCGGGGGCATGATTTTTCTGGCCCTCTACGGCACGGAGATGAACACCGCGGTGTGGGTCGGCTTCATCGCGTTGTTCGGGATCGCCGTCGACGACGGCGTCGTGATTGCTACCTACCTGAATCAGGTCTTCACGCGGCTCAAGCTGGCAAGCGTCGAAGACATCCGCGTTGCGACGATTGAAGCCGGCAAGCGGCGCATCCGACCCTGCCTGATGACCACTGCTACGACGGTGCTCGCCCTCGGGCCGGTGCTGCTTTCGACCGGTCGCGGAGCGGACGTGGCGAGGGCCATGGCCCTGCCGGTGTTCGGCGGGATGGTCGTCGAGCTGATCACGCTGTTCGTCGTGCCGGTCGTCTTCTGCGGCTACAAAGAATTCAAGATGCAAATGGGGCTGGCGGACCGCCACTGGGAAGGCGTCGAGTCCGCCGGCTCACTTCAAGATTTGGCGCCGAGCGTCTAGGGAAAGACGTTCGGCTAGTATGGCTAGATTCTTTCGAAGGGAGTGTGAGATGAAGATGCAAGCGAAACTGGGCGCCCTTTTCACCGCGGCGTTGCTGATGGGCGGACCCTCGTATGCTCAACACGACCCGACCATGCATCAGCACACCGAGTCGGGGTCCGCCGTGCCGGCGGCTGCGGGCGCCCATGGCGCCGGAGGCGCCACCCCGGCAGGCAAGGGGCCTCATGGCGGCTCGCTCGAGTCCGCCGACGGCATGCAACTTGAGTCCGTGGTCGATCCCGGCGGCGTCCGAGTTTATGCCTACAACGCCCAAGGTCAGCTGCTCGATCTGAGGAATGCGAAGGGCGTGGCGACGTTGACGCTCGACGGCGCCGCTAAACGCTACCGCTACGATCTGTTTCCCGAAGTGGGGCAGGACCAAGCGGCCAACGCCCTGAGCGTCCGCGTCGACCTTCGTCAGATCGCAGGACGCGAGGGCACGCTGAGGTTTCAGCTAGTCGGCCTGACCGACAATCGCCGGCCGACCAAGTTCACGACCGGGTTCGTTGGTCCCGTGACCGAGCAGCAGAAGGTCGCCAACGCGATCGCGGCGCAGAAGGTGTGCCCCGTGAGCAACCAGCCGCTCGGATCGATGGGCGACCCAATACCCGTCACAGTGGGGGATGACACGATCTACGTTTGCTGCGCTGGGTGTGTGGGCAAAGTGAAAGCCGAGTTCTCGAAGTATCTGGCACAGCTCAACGGACCAACCGGCTTGGCGCCCCGAGGAAGCGACGAGGTACGGCCTGGCGTGTTTAAGACCGTCGCGGCCGACCAGCCCTTCATCGCGGCTCAACAGAAGTGCCCGGTGATGGATGAGCCGCTCGGCGGCATGGGGGCCCCGCTAAAGGTGCACGCGAATGGCAAGGCGATCTACATCTGCTGCGCCGGCTGCGCGAAGAAGATCCAGGCCGAGCCAGCCAAGTACCTGCAGGTACTGGCCGACCAGGGCGTCACAGCGCCGACGCTGCGGTCGGCCGACGCGGGCGTCGTTGCTGCTAGCGGGGAAGAGGTGCGTCCGGGCGTCTTCAAGGCCACTGCGAGTGAGTCGCCGTTCGTCGCTGCCCAGAAACTCTGCCCGGTGATGGACGAGCCGCTCGACGGGATGGGCGGGCCCTACCGGGTCAACGTGGACGGGCGGGCTGTTTACATCTGCTGCCCTGGCTGCGCGAAGAAGCTGCAGGCCGAACCAGAGAAGTACCTCGCCAAACTGCACGAGCAGGGTATTACTCCGCCCGCCGCGAAGTAGCACGAAGCTGGAGGTGAGGGCGGCGAGCAGCACCTGCTCGCCGTCCCGCCACTCTCTTGGAGTTCTCAGTGTAGTATCGGCGGGCAGTCCGCCCGCTCCAATCGATTCCAGCAGCAAGCTAGATCCCCATGCAAGCGTTTCTTGAAAAATGGTCCGACGCGTCGCTGACTTCTCTTGGGTTCTTCTGGATGGCATTCTGGGCATTCGTGCTCGGGTACATCATCAGCAGTTGCATTCAGGTTTTCGTGACCCGCGAGCGGATGAAGCTGGCGATGGGCAAGGCAGGCGCCAGGAGCGTTGCCCTGGCGACATTCTTCGGGTTTATCTCGAGCTCCTGCAGCTTCGCAGCCCTGTCCACATCGAAGTCGCTCTTCAAGAAGGGCGCCGGGTTGGTTCCGTCGCTAGCGTTCCTGCTGGCGTCGACGAACCTGGTCATCGAGCTAGGAATCCTCATCGCCGTCTTCCTCAGTTGGCAGTTCGTAGTCGGCGAGTACGTGGGTGGCGTCCTGCTGATCTTGTTGATGTGGCTTGCGGTCAAGCTGACGCTTCCCAAGTCGCTTGAGGAAGAAGCCCGGAACAACATCGCGGACGAGGGCGACGAGGGTGAGGTGGCCAATTGGAAGAAGCTGATCACGAGCCTCGACGGGTGGCGTCGGGTCGCCAGGCAGTACTTCATGGAGTGGGGGATGGTCTGGCGCGACGTGACCTTCGGGTTCACGATTGCCGGGATCATCAGCGCGTTTGTGCCGCGGGCCTTCTTCACTACGCTGTTCGTCGGAGCGGGCGGGGAATCGGACCCCGCATTTTGGCAGGTGCTGCTGCAGTCGCTGATCGGCCCGGTTGCGGCGTTCTTCACGTTCATCGGCTCGATGGGCAACATCCCGCTGGCCTCGCTGCTGCTGGCGAACGGGGTGAGCTTTGCCGGGATCATGGCGTTCATCTTCAGCGACTTGGTCGTCTTCCCGGTGCTCCGGATCAACGCCAAGTACTACGGCTGGAAAATGGCGATGTATATTCTCGCCGTATTCCTGGTAGTCCTGGTCACGGCGTCGCTCCTGCTGCACTACGGATTCGCCGCGCTCTCGCTGCTCCCCGAAGGTGGCTCCCGCGAGTCGGTCGAGCCGGCCGAGCGGTTCAAGTTCGACTACACGTTCTTCCTGAATCTCGTCTTCCTGGCAATTTCCGTAGGATTGGGGTGGCTCAAGAAGACCGGTCAGCCCATGGATCACGACCACAGCGACACCAGCCTCGGCGACCGCCTGCTGACGTGGCTGGCGTACGCGTCGTTTGTGTGGCTGGCGGGCGGGCTGTGCGTTGGCTTGATTCCTCGATAACGCCTTCCAGAAGCTCATCGGTCGGGCCTGTAGCCGTGGAAGGCGCCGCTACCACGCGCGAACCGGCACGGTTTCGCCCAGCTACTCGTCCGAGCAGCGGTTGGACCAGCCGACCTGAGTTGCAGCCGAGTCTAATGCGCCGCGGTGTGCCCAACCTCGGCGACTCTTGTCCTACCTCTTCGATGCGCTGGCGTGAATCTTTTACGCGGCTTCTGGGGTTAGCGTCACTGCCGATCGGTTGGGCCGATAAACTGGCTTGACGGATCGGACGTCTAGCGCTTTAATGAACCGCACAACCTGATTGCCGACCCGCCGGCTGAAAACCGCGGTCCCTTGCCTTCGCTCTTTGGAGCTCGCAGGGGGCCGCGGTTTTTTTATTGCCCCGTGGAGAAGTTGGGTATCTCGCCAGGCTCATAACCTGGAGGACGCTGGTTCGAATCCAGCCGGGGCCACTTGTTTCCGCTGCCCGTCCCGCCCGTTGGAGCCTCCCTGTCATGTCCCCCGATGCCCAAGCGTTTACCGTCGCCGACCTGCTGCCTGACCGCCAGGCGGTCCGAAGCGCTATCGAGATGATCCTGCCGCTGGCCCGCAGTGCGGCCGAGAAGACCGAGACGCTGGTCGACGACGCCGCGGTCGACATGTGGCAGGCGCTGCACAACTCGGACCTGGCCCTGCAGTGGGCGGCCGACGAGATCAGCCGGCAGGAGCAGATCCCCGAGGGCGCGCTGGCGGTGTCCGTGATGCCCGACGCGGTGAAGCAGGACCTGGTTCGCCAGCTGCCGACCCCCGAGCGCCGCGAGGCGTTTCTCAACGGGCCGCTGCTCGAGAGGGCGTTGTCGTGGGGCCTGCCGCTCTTGCTGCAGATCCTGGGGCGGGTGTTCACCAAGTAGGCAGGGTCGCGGCCGGCCTCCCGTGCGAAACAGGGGGCGCCGGCCTTCATCCCCCACCGAGGGCCACGCGATGACCGCTCCGCAGCAGATCCTGGTTTGCGGCAACAAAGAACCGGCCAGCAACCGGCTCGCCCGGTGGGACAAGACCCCCTGGAACGGGACCGGCTGGATCGGCGAGCCCGCGGCCCTGCAGCTCACAGTCCACGCCCCCGACTGGTGCAAGCTGGCAACCATCTGGGCGGTCCGCGAGTGGATGAAGGTCTGCGCTCTCGAGGTCGAGTGGGAGAGCAACCCGCGGGCGGCCAGCGTGAACATCGAGCAGGGGCCGATCGACGGCCCGAGCGGCACGCTGGCGTACATGCACCTGCCGTACGGCCCCGACAAGCAGCTCGACGGCCTGGTCGACACCAGCGAGAGCTGGCACAAGGACCCCGACAGCAGCCCCGGCCGCGGCATGATCCATCTGGGCGCCGTGATCTGCCACGAGTTCGGCCACGCGCTGGGGATCGAGCACGTGCCGACGTCGCAGGGCGTGGCGCTGCTGAACCCCATGTACCGCCCGGACGTTCTGAGTCCCCGAGAGCTGGACGCGAAGCAGGCAGTCTATCGCTACGGCCCGCCCATCGCCGACACCCCCGACTCCGGCGACCCCGTGCCGGGGCTGGCGTCGATCGAACTGTCCGCCACGCTCGCGGCGGGCGTCTACCAACTCGTGAAGCAATGACCCGAGCCATGCTGCCAATCGCAATGCTGCTGGCGGTCGCGGCCACCCCGGCGACCGAGGCGGAGGCTGCGCTCGCCCACCGGCGGCAGTTCCCGCCCGAGGAGTGGGGCTACCACTACTACCTGAGCTGCGCGGCCGCGGCGCCCGAGCACCAGGCCGACCTGGCGGTCGCGGTCAAGCTGATGGTGGCCAGCAGCTCGCTGCAGCCGATCGTCGAGCGGTGCACGCCGCAGCACGTGACGCCGACGCTGCTGCACATCGACCTGCGGGACCTGCAGTGGAACCCCGGCGATTGGAAGCAGGTGCTGGCCGATTACCCGTACAGCGACGCCCAGCTGCCGCTGGTGGTGCGGGCGGACTGGCTGCTGCTGCAGCTGTCGGACCAGACGGAGGGCGACGCCTACTTCCGGCTGCTGTTCGGCGGGGACCGCCTCCCCAAGCAGCGGGACGACTGGCTTGACCTGCTGAAGGTGTCGCGGGAACGCGGCGAGGGCTTCGACGCGCTGCGGTTCGGGCTGATCGAGTCGGAGAGCGGCGTCGCCAAGCAGCCGGCCCGTTGGATGGAGAACCACCCGACCCTGGGCGGCTACGCGTGGGGCACCCGCGACGTGCTGGAGGTTCGCCGGGGCACCGACCCGCTGGAGAACCCCGATGGCGGCTTCCGGCACGACGGAGAGGAGTGGATCGTTGGCATCCCTAAGGTTGACATCGCGTCTGGCGATCGTGGGACGCTGCAGGTCTACGCGCTCGCCAACGGCGCCGGACGCCTGGTTGAGGAGGCGCCGGTCGACCTGGTCGAAGACTCGACGCTGTTCCGCCGCCAGCGGGCGGTGCGCAACCCCGGCAGCTGCGTGCAGTGCCACGCGGCTGGGCTGAACGCGCCGAGCACCAACGACTTCCGCCAGCTGATCGCCGACGGCGTGGACGTCGTGTTCCTCGGCGACAAGGCGAAGCAGGACCAGATTGAGGCGTTTCACCTCGGCCGCGTCGAGCGGTCGCTGGAGCGGGCGAACGAGGATTTTCAGGCGATCGTGCGGCGGGTGACCGGGGTCGACTCGGCGGCCGCCAGCAAAGCCTTCAAGGCGGCGGTGAACCGGCACGACGCGCCGCTGGACCTGGCGGCGACCGCGCGGGAGCTGGGCGCCGCGCCGGACGACTGGAAGCGAGCGATCGGCTACGCGTCGACGCAGACGTCAACGCTGCCCGCGCGGGTGGCGGGACTAGCCCACGGCCGGACCATCACCCGGAGTGCGTGGGAGGACACCTATCACGAGGCGCGCCAGCGCCTCCACGCTTGGGAGCTGCGAGACTGATGAACTGGAAACCCGCTGCGGGGCTCGCTTTCGCGATGCTGACCGCCCTGATCGTCGCCAGTTGCTGCCGGGCCGGCGGCCGCTGCGAGGCTGCTGTCTGCGCCCCGGTGGTGCACCACCGGGCGGCGAACGTCGTTGTTCAGAAGGTGGTGGAGCCGGTGCACGTCGCGGTCCCGGTGCCGGCCTACTACGCCGGGCTGGGGGTTCGTGAGGATGCGGTCGCCGAGCTGGCCGCCGAGCGGATGTGGGAGAAGTTCCAGCAGCTGCAGGCGACGCAGACGACCACCAAGACGACCACGACGTATCGGGCGGCGCCGCAGCCGGTCCAGCAGCCCCAGCACTACCCACCCCCGCAGCACTACGCGGCGCCCCAGCAGGCGTGCCCCACCTGTCCGCCGCCGGCGCCGCAGCAGGGCCACCAGCCGCCCCCGTTCAGCTTCACCGCGCCGCCGTCGCAGCTCGACCAGTCGTGCGCGCAGTGCCACAGCGGGGACCAGGCCAAGGGCGGGTTCAGCTTCGATGACGCCACGCCCGAGCAGCTCAACAGCGCGGCGGAGCGTGTGCTTGACGGCTCCATGCCCCCCGCCGTCCCGCTTCTACCGGATGAGCAACAGGCGGTGCTGGGGGGGCTCTACCAGGAGTGGCTGACCGCCAGGCAGGCGGCCGCCGACCAGTAACCCGCCGCCGGGCGGATAACCCCGGCAAGAGCGTTGAGCGGAGAGGGCAAACGACCTCGAGAGTTCCAACCCCGAAAGGATGGTGATCTGTGTCTAGGCTTCGATTGATGGGGGCGGCCTTGCTGATGGTTGCCCCGCTGTTGCTGGTGGCTGCTCCGTCGCAGGCTTGCGGGCCGGTGGCGGGCGGCGGCGCTGTGTTTAGCTTTAGCGCTCCGCAGGCGGTGTACGCCCAGCCGTTCGTGCAGCAGCAGGTTGTGCACCGGCAAGCGTTTGTGCAGCCGCAGGCGTTGATCCTGCCGAACCGGGTGCACCGGCGGCCGGTCGCGTTCGCGCCCGTGCGGCGTGGTGTCGCGGCGGCGCATGGCGCCGTGCGTGGATTCGCCCGCGGGTACTAAGAGACGCCCTAGATCGGCCCCGTCGTCGGCGTCCCACGCTGGCGGCGGGGCCATGTGTAGACGCTGGCCTAGGAGTCCACTGTGGACGAAGCGATGAGCGACGACGATCGCAAGGAGATCATCCGGAACACGTGCGCGTTGGAGTCGCTGACGGCGACGGTCAAGCAGCTGCACGCGGATCTCGAGGCGGTGAAGATTGACCGCCAACGCGACAACGAGGCGCTGGCGGCGGAACGCATCGCGGTGGGTGTGCTCGCCGAGAAGGTGGACCGGATCTCGTGGGTCGTGTACGGCACCGCGGCGGCGATCGGGCTGCAGACGCTCACGCTGGCCGGCGGCCTGGCAGCGTATCTGCTGACTGCGCAGGTTCCGTGAGCGTGCGGCCTATTTGTCCAACGAACTAGAACAAGGACCCCGTCGATGATTGTCCCTACGCCGAGCCTGCCGTTTGCACGGCCGCTCGCTTACTCCGAGAACCCGGCGTACTCCGAGCTGGCCGCGGCGCACTACGGCGTCGTGCTCGCGCCGGTTGACGCGGCGACCGAGATCACGCTCGGGGCGTTCTGCTACCTGGAGACGGACGACGTGCGGCCTGCCTCAACGCTGTTCGACCAGGGGTCGCTGTCGCTCAACCAGCAGTCGTTCCGTAGCGTGTTCGCCGGCGTGGCGCTGCAGGCGTCGGCCAGCGGGTCGGGCGGCGACATCGCGATCGCCACGAGGGGGCCGTTCCTGTTGACGCTGCGGTCGGGCTCCGTGAACCCGGGCAGCTTCGTTGGGGCGTGCGAGGACGGCGGCACGACGCTGAACGACTTTGAGGTGGTTCCCGTGGGGGGCGTCAGCTCGGCGCTCGGTCGGGTGCTGCGTGACCTGGGCGACGGGACGGTGCTGGCGGAGTTGGCCAGCCTGTTCTACGGCGGCGTGCAGGCGAGCGCCTAAGCAGGCGGGCGGCGCCCCAACTCCAGCTGAGAGACGAACCGATGCCACTGCTCAAGAACACCGCGGGCCAGAAGCTGTGCGTGCAGGCGCGTGACGGGGCCGGCGCGCCGGTCACCGGGGACGCGGCCAACATCAGCTGCAAGGTGGCGAAGGACCACGGCTCGCTGGCGGCGTTGGGCGACGCGAGCCCGGTGGAGCTGGAGAGCGGCTACTACGTGTTCGACCTGACGCAGGCCGAGACCAACGCGGACCACCTGCTGTTTGTGCCGGTGAGCTCGTCGGGCTCGACCTACGTGCATGTTGTGAATCGGGCGAACGGCCGGACCGACGGCTGGTCGCCGCTGGTCGCGGCCCGATTGGATACGACGGTTTCGTCCCGGTTGCGTGCGGACGGCTACAACCCGCCGGACAACGCGGGCATCGCCGCGGTGCGGGCCAGGACCGACAACCTGCCGGAGAGTCCGGCCGCCGTCGGGGACATCCCCACCGCGGCGGAGAACCGGGCGGAGATGGACAGCAGCAGCACGCAGCTCGCCAAGCTGGGCGTGCCCGTGGGGGCCAGCCTCGCGGTGGATATCGCGGCCGGCAAGGCGGTGGCGGATGCGATCCGGGCAAAAACCGACAACCTGCCGGCCAACCCGGCGGACGTCTCGGACGTGCCAACGGCGGCGCAGATCGAGGCGGCGCTGATCAACGAGGGGGACGGCCAGCAGCTGATCGACGCGATCCTGACGGTGATCAACAGCAGCCTGGACGTGCCGGCGCTGGAGCTGGCGGCGATCGCTGGTGCGGTGCGGAGCGAGCTGGCGACGGAGCTGGGGCGGCTGGACGCGGCGGTTTCGTCTCGGCTGGCGGCGGCTGGGTACACGGCGCCGGATAACGCGGGGATCTCGACAGCGGTCGCGCAGTCAACGCTGGCGGCGAGCGCCGCGGCGGACGCCAGCGCGAACGCGATCGCGGCGGCCGGCGCCGCCGGTGACGCGGAGGCGGCTGCCCTGGCGGCCGGTGCGGCGACGGTGTCGCGGACGCCGTTCCTGAACCGCAAGCCGGGCAAGGTGATTGACGTCAGCGACCGCGCCGACAGCCGGCACACGCAGGACCGGGTGCGGGCGGCGCCGGGTGAACGGGTGCTGGTGGCGCTGGCGTACGCGGACCCTGACGCGTGGTTGTACGGCATGGAGCTGCCGGTGACGCCCGACGCTGTGGCGATGACGGTGAGCGAGGAGTACGGCGTGAACCGCAGCTGGGCGATGTTCGAGGTGGTGCTGGCGGCCGGCGTGGCGGCGGGGGCCGAGTTGTCGCTGCCGGTGGTGGTGCAGCCTACTGAGGGGACTGAGGACCGGCGGCGGGTGCTGGTGGAGGTGATTGATCCGGTGCAGTAGGCGCGTGCGGGCGTCGCCCTAAGTCCTTTGGCGAGGGGGGGCGGGGGCCTTGGGGTCCTTCCCAGACGACCCCCGTGGGGGCTCCGCCCGGAGCGATCGAAGGGTTTTTTTGTGCGGGGCAGATCCGAGGGCTGCGGTAAGTAATTTTGACGCCTGCGGGCGGCGGTGGGGTGACCGTGGTACATGGCAAAGAAGCAGCAGCGGGCCGCGCAGGCGGCTACGCTGAGCGAACAGATCGAGCAGCAGGAGCAGGCCGAGCTGCTGCGCAGCGCCAAGGCGAAGGGCTTCCGCGGTCTGAGCGGGGCAGAAAAGGCCGCGGTCCGAAAGAACGAGGAGTCGACGCTGGTGCGGCTGCTGGGGTCGGTCGGCAAGACGCTGTCGGCCTGGCTGCTGGACACGCAGAGCAAGCAGATCCGCGACGCGATGCGGAACCGCGGGTTCCCTTGGCCCGAGGGGAACAAGGAACGGGTCAACCTCATCGAGCTGCTGCGGTGGCTCTGGCGGTACTTCATCGAGCACCCGCTCCCCGACGCCAAGCCGGGCGGGCTGACCGAGGACGACGTGCTCCTGGTCGGCGCTTCGCAGGAGCTCAAGGACGAGTTCCTGCGGCAGCGGATTGTCGAGCGGCGGCTGGTGATCCAGCAGAAGGAGCACGAGTTGCTCTTGGCCCGCGAGTCGCACCTGCCGACCGTCGAGGTGCAGCAGGTTCTCGCCGAGGCGGCGCAGCTGATCGCCAAGAAACGCGAGTACCTGGAACGCACGCTGCCGCCCGAGGCGGCGCGGGTCGTGGCGCAGGGGTTCGACGACATTGCCGATGCGATCGAACGCCAGGCGGAGGTAATCCATGAAGGCTACGTCGACGCCGCGTTCGAACAGCTCGGAGCGGGCTGAACCCGCCTACTGGCGGCGGCCGCTGGCGCGGGAGGTGCGCCGGTTCGCCCGCATCGCCCGCGGCCGGCGCATCCGCTCGCGGCGGGAGTTCGCCCGCGCGTGCGTGGTGCTGCCGGAGGGGCCGCACGAGGGGTTCAACTGGCGGCCGGAGTTCCAGCCCTACTGCGCCACCGTGCTGCGGCTGATGGACGAGCTGCCGCACCGCAAGTACCGGTTCAGCGGGTGCGTGCAGAGCGGCAAGAGTTTTGTCGGCGTGATCTGCGTGCTGTGGCACCTGCTGGAGCGGGGCGAGGACGTCGGCTACGCGGTGCCGGACCTGGACCAGTCGGCCCGTGACAAGTGGCACCAAGAGTTCCTGCCGGTGATCATGGCGTCGCCGGAGCTGCGGAAGATGCTGCCCGAGTCGGGCGAGGGCTCCAAGGGCGGCACGCCGTCGCTGATCAGGTTCAAGAACGGCGCCACGCTGCGGTTCATCAGCGGCGAGGGGAAGGACAAGCACCGCTCCAACTTCACGGTCCACGTAGTCTTCAAGACGGAGGTGGACCGCTACGACACGCCTGGCGCCGTGTCGCGGGAGTCGTCTCCGCCCGAGCAGATCGACAACCGCACCAAAGCCTACCAGGCGACCAACCAGGCGTTCAGCTACGAAGAGTGCACCGTCACCGAGGAGACCGGCCGCATTTGGCTGGAGATCCAGGAGTCGACCAACCACAAGCTGCACGTGTCGTGCGTGCACTGCCGCGGGCTGGTCTGCCCCGGCCGCGATGACTTCCACGGCGTGGAGGACGCCAAGGACGTCGAGGCGGCGAAGCGGGCCGGGCACTTCCGCTGCCCCGACTGCCGGCGGTCGTGGAGCGAGGCGGACCGGCAGGCGATGCTGGAGCGGCTGGTCCCGGTCGGCCGCGGCCAGTCGGTCCGCATCGGGACCGACGGCGCCGCGCTGGTCGAGGGCGAGCTGGTCCCCACGAACCGGCTGGGCTTCACCTGGAACGCGTTCCACAACCGGTTCTGGACCTGCGCCAACATCGCCGAGGAGGAGTGGCTCGCGCTCTACTCCCGCAACCCGGACGACAAGGACCTCGAGCGGCGTCAGCACGCGTGGACCATCCCGGCGGAGCCGGACGTGTTCACCGTGTCGCAGCTGTACGTCCGCGACATCGTGGAGCGGGCGCACCCTGCCGGTTCGCCCGCGACCGACTGGCGGCGGACGATTCCACTGCGGTACGCGCCGCCGCAGACCGTCGGCATCGTGGCCGGCGTCGACGTCGGCAAGCGGTGGCTGCACTTCGTGGTGCGGGCGTTCTACGAGACCCCGGCCGGCGTGAACCACCGGATTATCGACCTGGGCGAGGCTCCGGTCGAGACCGACCAGCTGGGCATCAAGAAGGCGCTGCCCAAGGCGTTCGCGGAGCTCAGCAATCGATTTAACATGGGCTACGGCATCTGGGGCAACGAGGCGGCCGGCCGGCTGCCGGTCACGCTGCGGTGCGCCGACGGCGGCTACCAGGGCAAGGAGCTCGGCAAGCAGCAGGAGGATTTGGTCTGGCTGTCGCTGTTGGACCTGCTCAAGAACGACCAGGTGGGCGGCGCGGGCTGGCTGATGGTGCTGGGCCGCGGCCAGAGCGAGCCGCCCGGCAAGGGCAGCTACAGCCACCCCCAGCGGCTGGGCGGCCGCAAGGACCCTAACCGCGTGCTGTGGGCCGGCGAGCAGGTGCACATCCGCCGCAGCGCCAAGCACGCGCACAAGTTCGCCCAGGCCGGCGCGGAGAACCCCGCCAGCTACGCGATCGCCAACTCCGACCACTTCAAGCAGCTGCTGCGGACCAGCTACGGCGACACGCCGATCGGCGAGGACGGCGCGGGCTGCAGCTTCAACGCGTTCACGCGCGAAGAAAAACGGCAGCTGCGCGAGTACGCCAAGCAGCTGGTGGCCGAGGAGCGGATCAGCAAGCCGGTCATCGGCCGCAGCCGCGTGATCGTGTTCGAGAACAAGGCCCGCCGCCCCAACCACTTCGGCGACGCGGACTACTACAGCCTGGTGGCGGCGTCGGTGCTCGACCTGCCCATCAACGTGCTGCCGCGTGACGAGCCAACGCCGCCGGCCCGCGCGGCGCGTGAGCCGGTCCGCACGCCCGGCGATCAGAAGTTTCTGGCCACCCAACGATAGGAGACGAGTATGACCAAGCGACGCAAGACCGCCCCGGTGGGCGCCGCCCGCGTGAAGGATGCCCCCACGCCCGAGGCGGAGGCCGACCCGGTCGAGAAGGTGGGCGAGGCGTCCGACGAGCCCCGCACCGCGACGCACAGCGGCATCACCTTCCCGCTGGCCCGCCCCGACGACGGCTTCGCCCCACGGAAGATCAGCACCGACCTGACGCGTCGCCAGGGCGCGGCGCTCAAGGCGATCCTGACCGCGTGTTACCTGAACGAGGAGTGCGAGGTCTACAGCGCCCGCGGCCGCAAGCCGGTCGACGGGTACGGCAACGCGGTGCGGTGGCTGCTGGACCGTGTGGCCGACGCGCACGAGCAGGCGACCGGCGAGAAGCTATTGGACAACCCCAACCTGGTGTTCTGAGTCATGGCCAAGAAAAAAGTCAGCCGCAAAAAAGCGGCTAGCAAGCCGGCCGCGGCGCCCGCCGCGTTCGTGCTGGACGACACGGCCGACCTGCAGGCCGACGCGGCCAACCCCCGCAGCATCAGCGACGAGGGGGCGGCCGGCCTGCGGTCGAGCCTCAAGCGGTTCGGCGACCTGTCGGGCATCGTCTACAACCGCCGCACGGGCGAGCTGGTCTGCGGCCACCAGCGGATGAGCCAGATCCGCGCGGAGTATGGCGACCAGCCGATCGAGGTGCTGGACGCCGAGGCGGAGCTGGGGATCATCCGCGTCGATGCGACTCACGCCTTCACCGTCCGCGTGGTCGACTGGTCGAAGGGCAAGCAGCGGACCGCCAACGTGGCGGCCAACAATCAGAAGACGCAGGGCAGGTTCACCGAGGACCTGTCGCAGTTCCTGTTCGAGGTCGAGCCGGAGGCGACCGAGGAGTTGGGCAGCGCGTGGGACGAGCTCTTGCTGGTCGACCTGGTCGACGTCGGCCTGGAAGACCCCAAGAATGTCGGTGTGGCGGAGACCTACCAGGTGGTGGTCGACTGCGACGACGAGGACCAGCAGCGCGAGGTGCACGAACTGCTCAGCAAGAAGGGTTGGAGATGCCGCGTTCTGACCGTGTGACGAAAGCCCGCTGGCGGCCGCCCAAAGAGCCCGGCCGCATGAACGCCACCGAGAAGCGGTTCGAGCAGAACGTACTGTGGACGCTCAAGGCGGCCGGTGAGGTCAAGTCCTGGCGGTACGAGGCGGTCAAGTTCCGTCTGGCGAATAACACCTTCTACACGCCCGACTTCATGGTCAACCGCGCCGACGGCCTGGTCGAGTTCGTGGACGTAAAGGGCTCCGGCGGTTGGGAGCAGCACACCCGCATCAAGATCAAGGTCTGCGCCGAGCAGTACCCCGAGTTCGTGTTCGCCGGCTACACCGAGGCGAGAGGCAGCCGCAACCGAGGCGAGTTCAACCGCGAGGAGTTCTGATGCCAGAACACGAGATCACCGTCAGCTGCCCCGTGCCCGCCGGCTTCGCCGTCGACCAGGTGCGTGGTATGTTCGACCTCAAGCCGGAGAAGACCGCCAGCGAGACGTTCGTCGTGGACGTGCCCGCCGACGACGAGCTGATCGACGGCCGCCCCTGGCGGATCGGCGTGATCGTCGGCCCCTCGGGCAGCGGCAAGACGACCGTCGCCCGCGACGTGTACGGCAAGCGGTTCCGCGAGGGCGGGTTCCGCTGGGAGAAGGCCAAGGCGGTCTGCGACCAGTTCGCCGGGCACAGCATGAAGACCGTCACGCAGACGCTCAACGCGGTCGGCTTCAGCAGCCCGCCGGCGTGGGTCAAGCCGCACCACGTGCTGTCGGGCGGCGAGCGGTTCCGCTGCGACCTGGCCCGGGCGCTGCTCTGCTCCAGCGGGCCGGTTGCGACCCGGCCGCGCGGCGACGCCCGTGGGGCGGTCGCAACGCCCCCGGTGGATCTGGTGGCGTTCGACGAGTTCACGAGTGTGGTCGACCGGACCGTCGCCAAGATCGGCTCGGCGGCGATCGCCAAGAGCCTCCGCAAAGACCGCTTCGGCGCCGACAAGAAGTTCGTCGCGGTCACCTGCCATTACGACGTGCTCGACTGGCTCGAGCCGGACTGGGTGTTGGACATGAGCAGCCAGCAGCTGGCAAGGGGGCGGCTTCGACGTTTCCCCGACGGGCGACCGGCAATTGAGCTCCAGGTCGCTCCGGTCCACCGTGGCGCCTGGGAGCTGTTTCGGCGGCATCACTATCTGAACACGTCGATCCAGCGGGCCGCGCAGTGCTTCTGCGCGTTCTGGCCGCAGCCGTCGGGCGTGTGGGAGCCGGTGGCGTTCTCGGCGTGGTGGCGGGCCATGATCCGCGGCAATGCGCGGAAGGCGATGCGCGAGCACCGCACGGTGGTGCTGCCCGACTACCAGGGCGTGGGCATCGGCAACCGGCTGAGCGAGTACTGCGCGAGCCTCTACGCCTCGCAGGGGATGCGGGTCTATTCGACTACCGGGCACCCGGGGATGATCCGCTACCGGGCCGCGTCGCCGCTGTGGGCCTGCACGCGGCACGGCCACGCGCCGTCGACCAAGACCGGCATCCTGGCCAAGTGGTGCGAGTCGCAGGGGCTGCATGCTAACGCGGCCAACTCCCGCGATCGCATCACCGGCGGGTTCGTCTACGTCGGCCCAGCGATGGATCGCGCGCAGGCAGACGCGATGCTGGCCGCCAGGCCGCGGCCGTTCTGCCTCAGCGACGCGGAGCGGGAGGCGCTGGCGATCGCCCGCGAGCGGGGCGGCGTCACCGCGGCGGCCGTCGCCCGCCGCACCGGCCGCTCGGCGACGCACGCCCTCAAGTCGCTCCGCACGCTGGCGGCCGAGGGCTACCTGCGCGAGTTCCGCGTCGGTCGCGCGCGGATCGCGTTCGAGCCGCTTGATTCCTAGCGCGTTGGAGAATACTTGCCTCGGACGTCCTGGCCGTCCAACGAGTTCTCTGCGGGGACAGCAGCGGGTCGTAACGTCTCAGTACGTCTTCAGCACCCTGCTGAGGTGAAGTACACCGCTGCGAGTTAGCGGCCCATGCCCGCCGGGTGCCACTGGCTACGCCAGTGTGCCTGCAGGTCGAGGTTGTCTCCGATAGTGGCACCCGGCGCCCTCCTGCTTCAGCCCCTGTACTGCTTCCTTGAAAGCAGCAACTAGCACCGCAGCTGATAGAAGTGAGCGGCACGCTTTGCTATCCTAACGTATACCAAAATTGCCGGAACGGGTGTGCGCAAGCTCGTGCACGCGACTGGGGCGCTCAACAAAGCGGTCCTGTCTATCTGAGGATAGAATTGTCAATGGGTGGGACTTGATAGAGACAATCCGCGGATCTGCGGACCCCAGCCAATTCGGCAGGAGGGATCGGAATGGGTGAGGAACGAAAAGCGACCGTTTGCCCAACTGCTTTGCAGCAGGAAGTTGCCGATCGGTTTGGTCTATTGCCCAACTTCTTCCAATTGGGCCCAGACACACCGGAGATTACCGGGAACCTGTGGGGCTTTGCTAAGTTCGGCTACCTCGACAACCCGCTCCCGTCTTCGTTCAAGGAACGGCTGTTCGTCTACCTCTCTCAGTTCTGTGATGTTCGGTACTGTATCTCCCGCCACGTTGGGTTCCTGGTTGGTCTCGGCCGACCCGCGGGCGACCGCGACTGCCCGCCCGAGACCATCGAGGAAGTCGTACGGTTGATTCGACGCCCTTTGCCTCGGGGCCGAGAGCTCGATCCCTACCTGGAATTCTTTCGTTCGTGTGAAGCTCCGCTCGACACGTTTCCCGACGCCGAGTCGTTCGCCGAGGAGGCGTTGTTTGCATGCTGTTCCCATGTGTTCCTGCAGAACGAAGACGCCGCCAGGAGTCTCGAAGTGCTCCGCTACGCCTGTGGAGAAACCAACCTGCAGTACCTGCTGGTATTCCTTACGTTCGTAAGGACGGCACACTTCTGGACGAAGGTGCACCCCGAGCTTCAACACGAACGCGACATTTCTGAGCTGCTCAACGTTCAGGAGGCTTTGGCCAAGTGCGTGTTGGACGACTCCACCAAGAGCGACGGCGAGACTGCCCAGGTTCTGGTTAGAGAGCTGATCGAACTGCGGAAGGAGCGTGAGCAAGCCGAGTTGCTGAGGGTCACTCTCTCATGCATAGGCGACGCGGTGGTCGTGACTGATGAGAAGGGACGCGTCACGAGTTTGAATCCTGTCGCCGAACAACTCACCGGCTGGTCGGGGCATGACGCTCACGGCAAGCCTGTGCAAGAGATCTTCCGGATCGTCAACGAGCAAACCCGGGAGGAAGAGGCTAACCCTGCCGTAACGGCCCTCCGTGAGGGCTGTGTAGTGGCCTTGGCTAACCACACCGTTCTCCTCGCGCGGGACGGCAGAGAGTTGCCGATCGACGACAGCGCCTCGCCCATCCGCAATACCGACGGGACTGTGGTGGGGTGCGTGTTGGTCTTCCGGGATGCAACGCAGCGGCGTGACTCCGAGCTTCGCATCCGGCACAGCGAAGAACGATACCGAGCGCTGGGGACCGCTACCTCACAGATTGTGTGGACCACCAACCCGGATGGCCACACGATCGAGGACTCGCCTTCTTGGCGCGCGTACACAGGCCAGACGTTCGAGCAGTGGAAGGGGTTGGGCTGGCTGAACGCGATCCATCCTGAGGACCGCGAGCGAACGGCCGAAGTCTGGTCGCGAGCCGTGCGTGACAAGAGCATCTACACCATCGAGTACCGTGTGCTGCGGCACGACGGAAAGTTCCGGTGGATGTCGGTGCGCGGAGTTCCGGTTCTCGGGGAGGACGGAAACGTTCGAGAATGGATCGGCGCTAACACGGACATCACCGTTCTCAAACGCGCCGAGTCCGAGGCAGCTGAACGGACGCGGCTGGTCGCTGTGAGAGCCGATGTCAGCACCTCCCTAGTTCTGAGGGAGGAAACCTCTACGGCGTTGCAGTCCTGTTGCGAAGCGCTGGTGGAGCACCTCGGAGTAGCGTTCGCCCGCATCTGGACCATGGACCAACCGGAAGGCGATCTGGTGCTCAAGGCAAGCGCTGGTCAGTACACGCACCTTGATGGACCTCACAGCCGCGTCCAGTATGGTGCGCTCAAGATCGGTCGCATAGCAGCCACCCAGCAGCCCCATCTGACAAACGACGTGCCGAACGACCCAAACGTCAGTGATGCTGAATGGGCGGCCGAGCAAGGCATGGTCTCATTCGCTGGATACCCGCTGCTGGCCGAAGGTCGGGTGCGAGGCGTCATTGCGATGTTTGGCCGCGAGGCATTTTCTGACGTGGTGTTTAGCGGCCTTGTGCCGCTCGCAGAGCAAGTCGCTCAGTTCTTGCAGCGCAAAGAGGCAGACGCCGCGCTCCGCGAGAGCGAATTGAGGTACCGGATGGTTGGCCAGGCGGCCAACGACGCGATCTGGGACTGGGACCTCGCAACCAACAAGGTCACCTGGAACGAAGGAGTGCAAGTCCGCTTCGGGTATTCTGAGATGCAGGTTGGCGAAGACGCCACCTGGTGGACCGAGCACATCCACCCCGACGACCGCCAGCGAGTCGTGGACAGCATCCACGCTGTCATCGGTGGCAGCAACGACCTTTGGCTCGAAGAGTACCGTTTCCAGCGAGCGGACGGCGGCTTCGCATCGCTGCTCGACCGAGGCCGAGTGCTCCGTGACGAGCAGGGCAAGCCGATCCGCATGGTGGGATCTATGCTCGATCTCACTGAGAAACTCGAGATCGAGCGAGA
The DNA here is from genome assembly GCF_007859765.1 of Posidoniimonas corsicana. Lineage (NCBI taxonomy): Bacteria > Pseudomonadati > Planctomycetota > Planctomycetia > Pirellulales > Lacipirellulaceae > Posidoniimonas > Posidoniimonas corsicana. The sequence goes on along the minus strand of NZ_SIHJ01000001.1, from coordinate 286,820 downwards.
GTTGCAAGAGGCCCGATCCCGCTTGGATTCAACCCTCTCGGCCGCCGAAGTAGGAACCTGGGAATTCGATCCGATCAACGATGTCGTGAGGGCCGATCTGAACCTTGCGAGAATGTTTGGCATTTCTGTCGACGATTCCAACGGCCAATCACTTTCGGCCTTTCTCGGTTCGATACATCCCGACGACAGGCAAAGGGTGATCACCGCGGTCGAAGAGTCGCTCGAAGGAGGAGACACCTATGAGACTGAATACCGGCTCGCGGTCGGCGATTCCGGCGTTCGCTGGGTGATCGCCCGAGGGAGGGTCGAACGAGACGCCGCCGGACAGGCCGTACGAATGCCGGGCGTTGTGGTGGATATCACCGACCGCAAACAGTTTGAAGAAGCGCTGCTGGACAGCGAAGAGCGGCTGCACCTGGCTCTGGAAGCAGCTGAGCTCGGCACTTGGAACATAGACCCCTCTAGCGTCCAACTCACCACTGACGAGCGGTTCCGCATTATCTTCCAAGGACAGGATCAGCCCATTAGCTACGAGGAGGCTGTAGCCGCTCTCCACCCCGATGATCGTCAACGAGTGATTGATGCGATCGCGGCCGCCACCTCTCCAACCGACCCTACAACCTATGCGGAAGAATACCGCGTAATTCATCCCAATGGAGAGATCCGCTGGGTCTACGCGAAGGGGCGCGCAAGCTTTGAGGACGGTGAGCGGGGCCGCCGCGTGACTAGCTTTGACGGGACCCTGATGGATGTCACAGAGCAACGCCGGATGCGGGAGGAACTGCAAGAAATCGCCGCTAAACTTGCAGAAGCCGACCGCCGCAAAGATGTGTTCCTGGCGACCCTGGCGCACGAACTCCGCAACCCGCTCGCTCCGATCCGGACCGGTCTTGAGTTGTTGCGACTATCAAAGGATGACCCAGATGCTTCGGAGGCGACGCGCCAAGTGATGGAGCGGCAGACGTTGCAGCTGATCGCGCTAGTCGACGACCTACTGGACGTCTCACGGATCACGCGTGGCAACCTTAACTTACGCCGGGCCAGGGTGAGGTTGGATGAAGTAGTGCGTAGCGCGGTCGAAGCCTCGACTCCACTAATAGAAGAGGCGAGTCACCGGCTCACGGTGACGCTACCCAACACGCCCACTTGGCTGGACGTCGACCCAAATCGGATGGCTCAAGTCTTCTCGAACTTGCTGACCAATGCGGCCAGATACACGCCGCCTGGGGGAAGCATCAATCTAACATGCACCATCGGTGATGGCGAAGTAATCGGCAGCGTCAAGGATTCTGGCGTCGGGATCCCGGCGGATTTGCAGCAACAGGTATTTGAGATGTTCGACCAGGGAGGACGATCAGTAGAGAACGGCCACGCGGGACTTGGGATCGGCTTGACGCTGGTGAAGACGCTGGTTGAGATGCACGATGGAACCGTTGAGGTCGAAAGTGAAGGCGCGGGCGCAGGCAGTGAGTTCCGCATTCGGCTTCCGCTCCCAGCCGATTACGCTGCTGCCGAGAACGAGCGAGATTGCGAAGCGGATATCGAGGAGCTGCCAACCGACTTCGGGTTCCGAGTTCTGGTGGTCGATGACAACCGAGGCGCAGCGCACCTGCTAAGCGTGCTTTGCCAGAAATTCGGCAATGACGTCCGCAAGGCAAGCGATGGACTCCAAGCTGTCGAGGAAGCAGCGCACTTCCGCCCGCAAGTTGTGCTGATGGACATGCACATGCCGGTGCTCGACGGGTGTGAAGCAGCGCGTCGGATCCGGACCGAGCCCTGGGGAAAAACGATCACTCTGGTCGCCGTCACGGGCAACGGCCAGGAGGTAGACCGGCAGCGGTCCAAAGCGGCGGGCTTCGACAAGCACCTTGTGAAACCTATCGGCGCCGCCGATCTACAGCAGCTATTCTTGAGCATATAGTCTCGAATCGACTCTAGCGCTAGATATCAACTCACCGGCGCCAAAGATTGAATCAGCAGGAGGTTGGACCAGCCTCGGCGAGTTCAGCTAGGCATCAATCTGCAGAGGTAGCGGCAACCTCCCGCACGCTTCGCATGGCAGCGCTGGCGTAGGCTGCCCGGCCTGAGCCGGTCTCGCGCTGCATTCCTGGCGTAGCTTGGTTTCCTCTCTGCAGTCTCAGCCCCCTCAGCGGCCCCAGGTGGCCGCGCCAGCGCCGCTGCGCGCTATCTTCGCCCTCTATGGCGACCCGGCTGCACGACTTCACCGGCGACGTATCCGACGAGCGACTCTGGCAGATCGCCCGCGAGTCGGCGCGCTACGACCTGCTGAACGACCAGGTCATGGCCCAGAACTACATCGCGGCCGCCCGAATGCTGCTGCTGCCGGCGATCGCCGAGGTCGAAGAGAACGGCGACCGCCTGTCGCAGGACCTGCGGGTGCTGCAGGAGAACCTCGCGGAGGCCGTCGCCTGGCTGAGCCTTGAGCAGGCGTGCGTCGCCCCGCCCATTAGCTATCTGCCCGCCGACAACTGGCGAGACTCCTAGTGCCCCGCACGCTGACCCCGTCGACGTCCGCCACCCGAGCGCTTAGCAGCGCGCACGGGGAGCAGTGCGACTACCGGGCGAGCAAGCGGCAGACCAAGCTGCGGCCCAAGCCCCGGGGCATCAGCTCACAGGGCTCCGGCGCCGACTGGCACTTCCGCAACCAGAGCGACCACCTGTGGGTGGGCGAGCTGGGCCGCGAGTACGACCGCAACACGCCGATCGGCTCGCGGCTCTTGGACGTGCTGGTCAAGAACGTGACGCAGCGGGGGTTCGACTACCACCCCAACACGGGCGACGCCAAGTTCGACGCGGAGGCCAAGCAGTACATCGACGAGCTGCTGGCCGACCCCAAGCGGATCGACGTGCAGGGTCAGTACACGTTCGCCCAGCTCACGCGGATGGTGCTGCGCGACACGTACGCGGCGGGCGACGCGTTCGGCGTGTTCACCGCCGACGGGCCGCTGGCGACCCGCGAGGCGCATGAGTGCCGCCAGCCCCGCATCCGCGGCGTCAAGCACAGGAACAACGTGCTGGGCGTGGAGCTGGACGAGGACCGCCGCCGCGTCGGCTACCACTTCACCCACAGCCCGATCAGCCCGCTGAGCCCGTCGGTCAAGCACGAGGACCTGTACTTCGTCGAGGCGGAGAGCATCGACGGCGACTGGAAGACGCCCAACGTGCTGCACCTCCGCGACCCCAAGCGGGTGACGCAGACCCGCGGCGTGTCGATCTTCGCGCCGATCTTCGATTACCTCGGCATGTTCGAGGACCAGCAGTTCCAGCAGCTGGTCAAGCAGCAGCTGGCCAACATGTTCCTGCTCAAGCGGCAGCGTGACGTCGACTTCAACCCCAAGATGCTGGGCAAGCGGCTCCGCAGCGGCGTGGAGTCCGACCAGGAGACCGAGGTCGCCCGGCTGCTGGAGGAGCTGTACCCGGGCGCCGAGCTGCAGGGCCTGCCGGGCGAGCAGATCGACCTCTTGAGCGCCAACATCCCGGCCAACGAGTGGTTCGACCACATGCGGCTGGTGCTGCGGATCATGGGCGTGGCGCTGGGCGTGCCGTACGTGCTGATCATGCTCGACACGGCCGACACCAACTTCCACGGCTACCGCGGCGCGCTGGTGGAGGCCCGCGAGGCGTTCCGCGACGCGCAGGGCTGGCTGGCCGGCATGTGGCACACGCCGGTGGTCGAGCACTACCTGCACCGCTGGGCGGACGAGGACGCGTCGGTCGCCCGCTACCGCGAGCGGACCTACCGCGAGGCCCGCCGCCGCCGGCCCAAGGCGGACCGGTTCAACTTCCTGCGGCACAGCTGGACGCTGCCGGGCTGGCCGGCGGTCGACGCGCTGAAGGACGCGCAGGCCAACGCCGTCGGGCTGGCGACCGGCGTGATGGACCGCGACACGATCGCCCGCCAGCTGGACCGCACCGGCGAGGAGCAGGCCCGCCGCGTGGTCACCGGCAACCGCGACTACTGGATGCTGGGCGTCCAGCAGGCGATCGCGGACCTGGCGAGCATCGGCCAGAAGGACGCCCCGCTGGAGGTGATCGAGCGGTGGGCCAGCCGCTACGCCCCGGGCCCGATCGGCGACCGGACCCAGATCACGATGAGCGCCGACCCGGCGCAGGAGGCCGCCGATGCCTGACGCCGCCCAGGAGCTTGCCGCGACGCAGCAGGCGCTCGCCCGATTCAACCGCGACGTGCTGTGCGTCGAGCACGACGCGCTGGTGAAGCACGTCACCAACGCGGCCCTGCTCGGGTTCTCGTTCGAAGGGCCCGACGAGCTGCGGGTCGAGCAGCGGAACGGCGTCGCCACGTTCCACGTGGAGGGCGTGATGGTCCCCGAGGCGGAGTGGCCGGGCGAGGTCGGCACGGCCGAGCTGGCCGCCGCGCTCCGCGCCGCCGCGGCCGACGAGCAGATCCAGATCGGGGTGCTGCTGCTCAACTCGCCGGGCGGGACGGTCGCCGGGCACGCGGACCTGATGGCCGCCGCGCGGGAGTTCGCCGCCGCCAAGCCGCTCACCGCGCACGCCGACGGGCTGTGCTGCAGCGCCGCCTACTGGCTGGCGACCACGGCCGAGAAGCTAACCGCGTCGGCCGGGTCCATCATCGGATCGATCGGCGTGTACGCCCGCTTGGACGACAGCAGCAAGCTGTACGAGAAGCTGGGCGTGGAGCCCGTCGAGATCACCACCGGGCCGCTCAAGGGGATCGGCTACCCCGGTCTGCCGGTCACCGCGGAGCAGAGGGCTCACCTGCGGGAGCGGGTCGAGTTCATCTTCGCCGCGTTCCGGGGCGACGTCGCCGCGTTCCGCGGCCTGTCGGGCGCGGCGCTGGCCGAGGTGGCCAACGGCGGCAGCTGGTACGCGGAGCAGGCGCTCGCCGCCCGGCTGCACGACGGCGTGCAAAGCAAGTCAACCAACCCCGCCGGCAACGACTCGGCGACCCTTTCTTCCCCCGAGGAGCCAGCCATGGCAGATCAAGCAACCCCGCAGGCGGCCGAGCCGAAGCCGGCCAGCACCGCGGAACTCAAGAAGACGTTCCCGAAGTCGACCGCCGAGTGGCGCGAGGAGCAGACCGAGGCGGGCGCGACGATGGCCGACGCCGCGGTCGCCTACGCGCAGTTCCAGGAGGAGCAGGCCGAGCAGGCCCGCCAGGAGCGGGACGAGGCCAAGGCGGAAGCGGAGAAGGCCGCCGAGCAGGCGCAGCAGCCCGCCCAGAAGACCGAGCCCGCCAAGAGCGGCCGCGGCGCGTCGCTGCCCAAGGGAAGCCCGGGCGAAGCGGCCGACGCCGACACGCCGACCGACTTCCGCGCCGTCGCCCGCACGCTGGCCAAAGAAAAAGGCATTACCTACCGCGAGGCGTGCCGCCGCGTGCAGCGCGAGCACGGCGAGGAGGCGCGGCGGCAGTTCATCCGCGGTGTGCTGCCGGGCTAGCGGCCGCTCGCTCCCTTCCCCAACCAAACCGACTGAATCAGGAACCCCACCGATGCCCAAGCTGCAGCAGAACGACACGAACCGGGTCGTGCCGCACGCGTTCACCGCGGACGGCGCGTACCCGCCCAACACCCGGATGAAGATGTCGGCCACGTTCGGCGTGTTGACCGCCGCCGGCGACGAGGACTGGATCGGCACGCTGGTGCGGCGGACCAAGGCGGCCGGCGACGCCGCCACGCTGATCGCCAAGCACGGCTACGACGTGTTCGTCGCCGGCGGCGCGATCGCCCCCGGGGCGAGTGTGACCTCGACCGCGGGCGGCAAGGTGGTGACCGGCACGGGGGGCGCCGTCGACCCGGGCGTCGCGCTGACCGAGGCGGCCGGCGACCTGGACCACGTGCTGGTGCTCCGCACCGCGTAGCGGCTGACTCACCCCACCCGACCGGGGCGACGGACGCCCCGCACGAACTAAGACAAGGAGACCCCGGCCATGGCCGCCAACCCCGTCAACGCGGACTTCGACGTCCGCGAGGACCTGTCGCTGACGATCGAGGAGTTCGACCTCGAGATGAACAAGGCCGGCTACGTCGGCCACCGCCTGCTGCCGCCGATGCCCAAGGACAAGAAGGCGGGCAAGGTGCCGCGTCTGCCTTTGGAAGAGACGATGCAGGACATCGACGTGAACCGCAACCCGGACGGGTCGTTCAAGCTGATGACGCTGGAGTACTCCAGCGACTCGTACGACACGCAGTCCAAGGGCCTCGAGTCGCAGATCGACGACGAGACGCTCGAGCGGTACGACGACCTGACCGACGCGGAGGCGCGCGTCAGCCGGTTGATCGAGGAGTGCATCCTGCGGGCGTTCGAGATCGACGTGGTCAGCTATTTCACGACCCCGGCGAACTACGCCGCGTCGCGGACCACCGGCGGGCTGACCAGCTGGCTCAACGCCGCCAGCGCGGCGCCGTACGCGAACATCGACGCGGAGCGGGAGGCGTTCTTCCTGGACTTCGGTAAGGAGCCCAACGCGTTGTTCCTGGCGCGGTCGGACATGCGGGCGGCGCTCAACGCCGACGACACGCTCGGCCGGATCAAGAACCAGAACTTCCAGGACGCCCGCCCCGGTTCGCTGAACGCCAACGCGGCCAACCTGGCGCAGGCGCTGGACATCCCGGAGGTGATCGTCGCCAACTCGCTGAAGAACACCGGCAACACGCGCAACCTGTCGCGGATCTGGCCGGTGGGCGTCGCGGTGATGGCGTACATCGCCCAGACCGACGACCCGGCGGAGGTCTGCCTGGGCCGCTCCCCGGTGTGGTCGCCGATGGGCGTGGTGGACGGCGACCGGATCGGCGTCTGGGCGGAGAGCTACGAGAAGCCGGAGGTGGCCGGCAGCCGCGTGCGGCGCCGCGCCAACTGGGGCAGGAAGATCTGGCACCCCGAGGCGGCCCGCCTGATCCTGATCCACGGCCAGGCCAACCCCGACTGATCGTAGCGGAGTTGGCGGCGCCGAGGAGCAAACGTCCCCCGCACCCCATCGCCGCCCGCCGCCCTCCGGCTGCCGCCGCCGGACCGGCGGCGGGCGTGCGGTTGGGGTCCAACCGAAATGACCAACCAGTGCCGAGCCTGTTCCGCCACCTGATGCGTCGCCACGGCGCCCCGCTGATGCGTCACGCGATGGCGGAACGCGACGAGCAGGGCCGCGTTGACCTGACGGCGGCAGACTACATAGATCCGCGCGGGGCGCGACGGCGGCTGGCGGTCGCGCTGGGGCCGGAGCGCGTCGTGGAGGCGTTCGAGTCGGAGCAGGGGGACGTCGAGACCTACACCACCAAGCAGCGGACCCGCACGCTCAGGCTGTGGCACGGCGCCGAGGCGGGGCGGCTGCCCGGCCGCGTGGAGTTGGAGGGCGTGTTCGAGTTCACCGCGACCGAGCCGGCGGAAGCGTGGGCGGTCGAGGAGATCACCGCGGCCGACTCGGCAGCGACGCGGCTGGTGATCGTGTTCACCCAAGAGATCAACCGTGGGCGCTCCGGCGTCCAGTAGCAAGAGCGTGACCTACGATGCCCACCGTCACCGCCGGAACCAACTGTTGGACCAGGGCGCAGGATGCGGTCGCCGCCGGGCTCGCCAGCCTGCCGGCGTTTCAGTCGCTCACCGAAACCACCGACGCGGCGGCGGCGGCGGAGAAGATCTTCCTGGACTACTGGCCGTCTGCGTGGGACGGCGAGGCGATCACCCGGCAACAGGCGGAGTCGTTCCTGGGCGGCGCGATGGTGAAGCCTACCGACGACCACCCCTACCGGCACGCGATCGTCAACGGCCGCGCGATGGGCGCCGGCCGGATGCAGGTCAAGATTGTGCGGCTGGTCAGAAAGAACGACGAGATCCTCCGCGACGAGAACGACCGCGTCGCCCGCAACTGGATCGGGGACCTCGTGAAGGAGTTCTGCGTGTGGTGCGAGGTGAACCAGGGCCGCGGCTGGCTCGGCACGGTGAGCGTGGAGTACGGCCCCAACCACCGGCCGCGGAAGCTGCAGCACTCGGCCGGGCACGTGTACGAGGCGATGCTGTCGTTCGACTGGGGCCACCCGGACCTGCGGAGGGCGGGCGGAGGATGATGATTGACCAGGCTGTCGGTAAGCGTCGAGATGAGAGGCACGCCCACGGTCCGGCCGCGGCAGTGGAACCAGGCCCTGCGCGCGGCGGGCGAGGACGTCGGCGTCTACTGGCATATCCACTACCGCCCCAAGCGGTTCAGCGAGCAGGCGTATTCCGAGTACGGCGCCCGGAAGCGGAGCCGGCCCTACCGCCGCAAGAAGGTCGCCGAGAAGGGTCACAACCGGCCGCTGGACTACAGCGGCGAGGCGCGGCGGGACTCGCAGCAGCGGAAGGTCGGCGCGGCGGTCCGCCGGCGGGGCGGCTTGGAGGTCTGGATTCGCGGGCCCCGCAAGCTGAACTACCGGCCCCGGACCAAGGGTCGCCGCCGGCCGATCGACATGCGGTCGGAGTGGCGGGCGTGGAGCCCCCGCGAGCGGGTCAAGCTGCAGAAGGTGCTGCGTCAGCGGATCGTCTACCACCTGCGGCGGATCGGATCGAACCAACGCGTTACCGTGCGTCTTAACGCCTAACCAACACACCCAGTGAGCCGGCCATGAGCCACGTCAACGACCGCATCCGCCTGACTACCGCTAGCGACCCGGTCGACATCGGTCTGGTGACCGCGATCCGTTCGCAGCTGAACAGCCAGCTCACCGCGCCCGCCACCGGCGCCGCGTACGACCGTGCGCGGCGGGTGGTCCGGCAGGAGCCGACGGTCAGCTTCACGACCGAGGCGATCAAGCAGGCGCTCGACCTGGTGGGGCTGCAGGGGCTCTGCTTCGACGCGGACGACGCCGGCACGACCCACAAGGAGTTCCGCTACCTGGCGAACCGGCTGGAGATGTGCGGGACGGAGGGCCGCGCCGACGACGACGTGCACCTGGCGGGCGTCTCTCAACGGGGCCTGGTGCTGCTCGACCAGCTGCAGCTCTCGCCCGACCAGGCGGCGACGCTGTCGCTCACCTCCCACCTGCTGACCAACGCGACCGGCGACGCCCCGCTGGCGCAGGCGTACGACCAGGCGCTGGCGGCCGCGATCAACCTGACGCAGAACCCGGACGCCGAGAAGGCGTTCGCCTTCTACGGGTTCACCCTGCTCGACGCCGCGCTCGCCGAGGTCACGAGCGTCTCGATCCAGTTCAACTACGAACCGCTCGAGAAGCCGCGGGAGCCCAACGGCACGATCTGGCCATCGAAGGCGCGGGTTGGCAAGTACCGGCAGACGATCGACGTTAACTTGTCCGACCCTTCGGTCCTGGATTCGATCGTCGCCAGCATCGGCGAGCCGGTCACGCAGGCGGACACCGAGCTGCAGCTGGTGCAGATCGACCCGGACGGGCACTGGGTCGACCCGGCGAGCAGCGCCCACATCAAGATCCCGATCGCCGGCAAGGTCTATGTCGGTTCCGCCTACCAGGCGGACGGCGAGGGGACCAGCACGTCGGACATCACGATCGAGACCGCCAGCGGCGCCGCGCCGCTCCTGCTCCAGACCGGCGTGGCGCTGACCTAACCCCGAGGACCTCATGCCTGAGTCCCAGTATTCGATTGCGGTGGCCGAGCGCTGCCGGTTTGTGTTCCAGTCCCACGCGCGGGCCGTGGTGTACCTGGAAGAGCTGGCGCCCGACGAGGTGGAGGCGTTCGCGGCGCTGGCTGTCGAGAAGCCGGCCGACCAGGCGGGCCAGCCGCCGACCTTGGAGCTGGCAGCGGACGCGTCCCCCCGCTTCCGCAAGATCTGGCGGGCCCACCTGGAGCGCCTCAAGGGCACGGACGACACCGATGCGCTGAAGCCGGAGCCGGCCGAAGAGCCGCCGGCGGCCAGCATCCGAACTGAGGAGTAGCCTAGTCGCATGGCAGGCTTCCTGTACTTCGCCAAGGGCTGGCGTCAGCCCGTCACGCGCAGGCTCGCCGAGGAGTGGGGCCTGGGGTACGCATGCGAAAACGAGCCGGTCGACGCGGAGTGCAACCACCCGGAGCTCGGCCGGGGCCGGCTGTTTACCGACCTGAAGCGGCAGGACGCGCGGGCGTTGATCGCCCGGGGTCGGCCGCGGCAGGTGTGGTCGCTCCACAGCCCGGCGACGGGCGACACGCGACCCGAGCTGCACGTTGGCTGCTGGTCGGACGCTCCGCCCCAGCCGTCGAACCTGCTGCGCTCGACGGCGTTGCCAGGCCATGAGGTGGAGCTGGGCGACGGCCTCGGTTGGGTCGCGCCCGTGGCCCTGCAGTGGGACGCTGCCTTGTCGGCGCACACCGCCGCGCTGCCGCGGGGCGCCGTCTACGACCCGGTCGCCGCCCAGTGGGGCCCTGGCAAAGTCGACCCGCGGTACGAGCCGCTGTGGCAGATCGCCACGCGGTTTGACGAGTGGATGCGGCGCGAGAACCAGCGGGGCCGCGATGCGTTGGGGGAGCAGCTGGGGCCGGCGGAGGAGTTGGAGGTCACGCTCTCGAAGGCCGAGGCGCTGAGCGACGCCACAGCAGCGCTCGGCTTCAACTACCTGGCGGGCCCCGTCGAGGCGTCCGTGCTGGGGTGGTTCGCCCGCGACAGCCAGGTGGCGCTGCGGGTGCTGGAGGCGGTGGTCGACTGGCCGTCGCTGCTGGCGATGGTCAAAAAAAAAGAGGCGACCGGTACTGGCGGTGGCTGACGTGGGCGCGGGGCCTGTCCCCGTGGTTCCGGCCGTCGGTCGCCGACCTGGTGTTGCTTGAAAACGTGAGGCTCTGACATGGCTCGCGGCGACGGCATCAACTTCCGGATCGGCGGCGACGCGTCGGGCGCGCTCAGCGAGAACGAGAAGCTGCGCCGCTCGCAGGACGAGACGAACAACGAGTTCGCGAAGGCCGCCAAGGTCTCGAGCGCCGCCGCCAACCGCATCATCCGCGACATCGAGACGCAGCAGCAGCGGTTCAAGCGACTGCGGAGCGAGATCTACCGCGGCTGGGACCAGAACAAGCTTTCGACCGAGCAGTACGGCAAGGCGATCCGCAAGCTGGAGCAGGACTACAAGCAGAACGAGGGGCAGTTCAAGAAGTTCGCCGGGTCGACCACCGACGGCATGGACGAGATGGAGGACTCGGCTAACCGCTTCGGCGATGCGATCGCCGGGTGGGGGCCGCGGCTGCTGGCGGCGGTCAGTTTCATGTCGACGATCCGGCAGGGCTACCAGGAGATCGAGTCCTCGATCCGCAAGAGCGGCGAGGGCGTGCTGGAGAGCCGGGCAAGCATCGGCCAGCTGCGGCAGCTGGCGGACTCGCAGGCCGAGTTCGACCAGCTCAAGGGCGCCGCGAACCGGCTGTACCTGTCGGGCGCGACCGAGACCAAGGGCGAGGCGGCGGGCGCGGTGTTCTCGCTCAGCTCCGCCGGCCTCTTGAACGAGGAGGCGGAGGCGCTGTTCCTGCAGCTGGGCGCCCGCGGCGTCGTGCCGGACCTGGGGACCTTCGCGCGGGCGATCCGCACGCAGCTGGCGGCGTTCGGCCGCGACGAGACGGGCGACGCGGTGCAGATCGCTAGCAAGGCGTTCGCCGCGTCGGCCTACTCGCCGGCCAGCGTCGAGGAGCTGCTGGAGGCGGCGTCGCTGCCGGGCGGCACCGCGCGGGCGCTGGGGATCTCCGACGAGGAGACGCTGGCGGCGACGGCGCTGCTGGCGACCTCCACCGGATCGGCCAGCGTTGGCGCCACGGCGCTGCGGTCGTTCTTGTCGTCGACGGCGCAGGTGGAGGAGTTCGAGGGCAAGTCGATCACCGAGCGGGTGCGGCTGCTCAAGAGCAAGAACCTGTCGGTGGCGGACCTGCTGAAGTCGCCCAGCCAGGGCGGGCTGGGCCGCAAGGAGGCGGTCCGCGCGTACACCGACCTGGAGAACCAGCTGCCGCTGCTGCAGCAGGTGCTGGGGAGCGTCAACCGGGCCAACTTCGACCGCTCGGCCATCGACCGCAAGACGCGGTTCGTCGACCCGCTGGGCGAGGCGGCGCGGCTGAAGCGGTCGGCCGACGCGCAGGCGTCGCTGGAGACGGAGTCGCTGGCCGCGCGGCGGCTGATCACCGACGGCGTCTACCAAAGAGGCGTGGCAGAGTTTTCGAACACAATGCCCAGCCCCGTCGCGGCGACGGGGGTGGGTCTCTCGAATATGGTGCTGGGGCTGGGCGCCGCGATGTACGGGCAGACCGGTCGCGAGGGGTTCTTCAGCGACTCAATGAACCGACCCGAGGCTGACGCGATCGAGGCCCTCAAGCGGATGCCGGACCTGATCGAGAAGCAGACCGCCGCCATGGAGAAGCTGCTGGGCGAGCAGCTGTCCGAACAGAAGCAAACGAAGGACGAGCTCAAGAAGAAGGAGGGCCTCTCGGTCACGAACGAATGAGCGCGGTCGCTACCCTAGAACTGATCAACGATTCCGAGGAGGCGCCGTCGCGGACCTACTGGGTGGAGGACGACGCGGACCCGGGCGGCGCCACAGTGAGCGAGTCGGCCGCGATGGCGGCCGTGCTGGCGGTCGCCCCGGCCAGCATCGACGGCGCCTACGCCGGGCCGCTCTCGCGCCAGCAGATCAACGACCACTACTGGCGGGTCTCGCTGAGCTACTCCCGGCGGCTGCGGTACCTGACCCCGCTGCAGGCGGCGACCGAGATCCGGGGCTTCCAGTTCCGCGCGAAGCCGAAGCGGTACGAGGTCGGGGCGCCGGTTGCAAAGGCGCCGTCGGTTGCGCCGGACCTGCCCGACGACCTGGTCGGCTTCGACTGGCAGGGCTCGGAGTACGTGCACCGCGGCGTGCTGGTGACGCCCCCGTCGATCGCGGACACGGTGCGGTTCATCATCCCCAACACGGCGTGGACCGGGACCTACATCTCGCTGATCCAGGCGATGTGCGTCGACCCGGGGGCGTGGAACAGCGCCCCGTTCCAGGGCAGGCCGGCGGGGTCGGTCTGCCTGGTGGCCGCGTCAATCCAGCAACGCGACGACGCCAGCTACGCCGCGCAGCTCGGCTTCGGCTACGACGCCGGGTTCAGCTACACGTTCCTGGGCGACACGCTCAACCTGCAGGGCGGCGACCAGTTGCAGCTGATCAAGCGGACCAAGACGGTCACCGTCGCCTCCCGCAAGCTGGTGGTCCCCAACGTGCGGGCCGCGTACCAGCTGCGGCTGCCCCCGCGGGCCGACCTCAACAACCTGATCTTATGAGCGACCTCCCGGAATTCGAGATCGGCGAGAAGCTGCAAGGGTTCCCCGGGCGGCGCATGAAGCAGCTCGTCGCGGCGGTGTCCGAGGCGCTGCAGGAATCGGGCGACTGGCGCGAGGCGTGGATCTCCCGGACGCAGACGCTGCTGTCGCCGCATCAGCAGACGGTGAAGGTGATCAGCCACCACGCCGGCGCGCTCGAGCCGTTCTCGGTGCTGGGGTTCGACGGCCTGCCCGACGGCGTGGCGGACCTGGACGAGGCGGTCGACCGGTCGCGGGCAATGCTGCTGGAGGGCGGCACGCCGGCCGCTTCGCACGGCCAGCGGATGCTGGTGCTGCAGGACGGCGCCGAACAGGGCGACGTGGTGGAGGCGTGCTTCGGCGGGCTGACGCTCGCGCGGGTGAACGTCACCGACGCGGACCACACGCACGCGGGCCTGGCGGCCGGCGACGCGACGCGGCTGGCCAGCGGGTCGGCCGGGGCGGAGATCTGGTGGAGAGAGACCGCGTCGACGGGCGAGCAGTGGTGCCTGGTAGTGCTTGGCGGGGGTGGCGCCGGCGACGCCGAGGGCGGCGCGGCCGATCATTCGCACCACCACTGCGTGGTCTGCACGCCGCTCACCGCGGCGGCCTACGCGAGCGGCGCCGAGAAGGTGGTGCCCGGCGAGGGGAAGGCGGTGCTGTGCGGCGAATGGGACGGCGAGGGCTACCCGCTGAGCTACCAGAACGGCGGCGCCGCCACGCTGGTTGGTTCCGACAGCGACACCGGCGAGACCAACGCGCTGACGCTCACGCTGCCCGACAACCTCGAGGAGGGCGACTTGGCGGTGCTGTTCGCCTGGGGGTGGGACGATAGTTCGGGGACCTACGTCGACGATATCGACACGGTCGCCGGCGACTGGGTGCGTCTCCGCGAGGAGGGGGGCGGGACCGATCAGCCGTGGGTTGAGGTGTGGATCGCCGAGGTGGACGAGGGCGACAGCCTGAACAACCTGGGCGTCGACTTCGCGCTCACCGAGAAGAACGGCGCCGCGGTGGCCGTCTACCGCGGAGTCCGCAAGACGGGCGGCGTCGCGGGCTTCACCAACAGCAACACGTCGCCGCAGACCACCGCCGAGTTCGACAACGCGCTGGTGGTGCGCTGCGCGGTCCGCACGGAGGTCGACGGCGACTTCAGCGACACCGGCGCCGGCGACACGCTGTTCGACCTGGACGACGAGCTGAGCGGGCTGCAGGCGACCGACTTCTACGCCACCACCAAGACGCAGGCCACGGCGGGTCTAACCGGGGCGGAGAGCTGGGCCCACGACGACGGGATTATCCGCGGGCTGGTCACCTTCACGCTGGAAGCGGAAAACCGGATCGACATCCAGAACCCGTCCCACGCGGCCCTGGACCTCGCGGAGGGGCGGGGGCTGATGGGTCGGTTGACGCTCAAGGACGGCGTCTACGTGCTCGAATCGCGGGACTGCGCCGGCGATAGTTTTTCCTTTGACGGGTAGGTGCGATGAGTTTCGGGTTCACGTTCCGCTGCTGCTGCCGCGGCTGGTACGACCTCTACGCGGCGCTGACCGACGGGTGGGGCGAGGGCCGCAACCAGTTCTCGCGGATGAGCGGGAGCGACGACGTCGCCTACGCGAGCAACTCGCGCTACAACACCGAGCCGGTCTGGTCGGTTCCGCTTACTAATCCCTCCGCCGATCCGTCCGACGTGTTCTGGGTGCGGTCCTGCCACGACGGCGTGAAGGAGGTCGTGTGGGTGGTGTACGAGGTCGACGGGGACTGGTGTCTGGCGATGCTGGACGCGAATGAGCAAAAGGAGCTCGGCGCGTGGCTGGCGTCCGAGAACACGCACCCGGCCTTCGGCGACTACATCTCGGGAAGCGGAGGCGGCGTCCATACCGTTTCCCACTCGGTCCCGGTCAACCGGGGCGTCGACACGACCGAACGCGTCTCGTTGTTCAACCACCTCACCGCCCGGGTGCAGCTCGCCTACAGCTGGACTGCGCTGCAGCCGAGTTGGAAAACGGCCGTGTCGACGGCCCGGCAGGTGGGCGTCCTGCACGGCTTCGACTTCCACGAGGACCTGCGGTCGGTCGAGTTCTCGGAGGCGGGGGTCGGCGTGGTCGACATCAACAGCGTGTTCCCCGGCTACTCCAGCGGCGGCCATGCCTGGACCGACGCGCCGTGCCCGCAGTCGGCCGACCCGAACAACGGCGAGCGGGTCGCGGGCGTCAAGGTGGAGTGGGCGAACCTCGACTACAGCTACACCGGGCCGCACGCCGACGAGTTCGGCGGCTTCGGGACGCACTACAAGGTCGACGGCTCGGCCGACATCACGATCTCGATCGTGCGGGGGACGCTGGGCGGCAGCGCGTTCGAGATGGAGGAGGACGCGGCCGATTCGGTGCTGGAGTCGTGGAGCTACTCGCACGCGTTCGAGAACCTCCGCCTGCGCAGCATCAGCGGCATCGCGACCGCCGTGAAGGACGCGTTCTTTGGGGACGAGTACTTTCACAACGGCTACCCGCCGAACACGCCCTCGACCGACACGCCCCCGCCCGGAATCCGCTCGCCGACCGTGACCGGGTTCGCCGAGAACGCGGCCGGCGGCTACGTGCTGCTGTACAAGCCGCCCAGCCTCGGCCTGGCGACCAACACCGAGACGAACCCTGCGATCCGCCTGAGCGTCAACGGGACCGAGCACCACGCGGACATCGACGACTGCGACGTGAGCCACGACGGCGTCGACTACGAAGGGATGGAGCTGACGGACTTCCACGCGGTCTACCGGACCGTGAGCAGCTTCCCCGACGACACGGGCGACCGGATCGCATACATCGCCAATTACTATGGCCCCACGCCGGGGGCGAGCAGTGGCTTCGTGACGCGGCTGCTGCTGATGCTAGACGACGATTTGAGCATCCTCCGCGGCTACGTGACGGACACGCACAGCTCACTCCCGCGTCCGCTCGAGATGCTCTACCGGCCGAGCGACGCCTACGCGTACGTCCGCCGCCCGGAGGGGTCGTCGGACTCGCTCTACTACCGCTACCGGATGCTGCGGTTGGACAACGCCTTCGAGCGGCATTGCGCCGACGAACCGGTCGACCGTGAGCCGCTGGACCACAACAACCAAGCGGACATCGTGAAGCACACGGCGCTGGATGGGCTGACGCCGCCGCTAAGGGAGGGCGAACTGGTGTAGGGGCGGTTGGGAGTTGGGTGGGACGGTGCGGCCGGTTGTTGTTTACATCTTCGCTACCTTGCTGAGGTGAGTTGCACTGCGCGGCGTTGGAAAGCTCCGTAGCTGACAGCGGTTGTGACAACCTCAGCGAGCTCGCTGCCGCTCTCCGGCGCAGCGGCCGATGCAACCGAAGCAGGTGGATGGCTTCCAATCCTTATGGCGGCCGCCTGGCATCGCAACCGGTTCAAAGTAGGCGTTGACAAGTTGTTCCGAGCCGATGCTGCCTGGCCTTCGGTGTAGGGAAATCGCCCTCAATCTAGCTTCAATCAACGGATAGGTTCGGCCCACCTGACCCGGCGGATTGGGCCTTGGTGTCGCAGGGGGCTGCTGCGATCAAGAGAGATCGCCCCCAATCAGGTGGAAAATTCGGCTCGCCGTAACTACACTCGGTAGTGGTGCGTAGGGACCTCCCGGCGGGGTCTGAGGGTGCGCGTTTCTGTCCGGAGAGGGTTTTCTGTGGTTCATCCGTCTAATAAGGCGCGGTCCGTGCGCACACGTTCTCGCACGTCTGACTCCCGCACGCTCCGCGTCGAGCCGCTCGAAGACCGTCGGATGCTGGCCGTCTTTACGGTCGATAATCTCAACGACACCGGCGCCGGCAGCTTGCGCGATGCGATCACCATGGCCAACGGCTCGGTGGGGCTCGACACGGTCATCTTCGACTCAGCCGTGTTTGCCAGCGCACAGACGATCGCGATCGCCTCGCAATTGCCGACCATCACCGACGATCTGACGATCACCGGCCCAGGGGCCGACCTGCTTACGATCGACGCGGGCGGCGGCGGCAACGGCATTGGCGACCTGAACGGGTACAGGCATTTCGAAATCGACAACGGCGTTAACGGCGCCGATTTGTCAGTCACGATCAGCGGAATGAAGCTCACCGGGGGCGATCTGGGCGACGGCGGCGCAATCCGCAGCCGTGAGAATGTGCTGCTTAGCGGGCTGACGATCGACGGCAACGCTTCCAATTTTGGCGGAGCCATCAATCACCGAGAAGGCACGTTCACGATCAAGAACAGCACACTGTCGAACAACCAAGTCAATAGAAATGGAGGTGCGATCGAAAATGGTGGCGAACTGGTCATCATCGATAGCACACTCTCCGGCAACACTGCCGACGTCAACGGCTCCGGCGGGGCCATTACTAACTACGGCCCCACTGGCGGCAATGCCGGCCTCGTCATTCGCAACAGCACCATCACCGGCAACTCGTCTAGCGGCTTAGGAGATGGAATCTTCACCTCCAACGGCTACGGCTCCGCAACGGTTCAACTAGACCACACGATTGTGGACAACGAGGTGTGGTGGCTTAGCGGTACGCTTACCGGCAACTACAACTTGTTCTCCGGAGCCAACCCTGGCATCGTGGGGGCGAACAACCTGTTCAACAGCAACCCGCTGCTCGGACGCCTGGCCGACAACGGCGGCCCGACGCAGACGCACGCCCTGCTGCCCGGCAGTCCGGCGATCAATGCGGGGGACCCTGCTATCAACAGCGGCACAGACCAGCGCGGACTCGACCGCGTGCAACTAGGCCGCGTCGACATCGGCGCCTACGAGTGGCAGACGGTGCTCCCCGCGCAGGGGCTTGAAGTTTCGACCACGAACGATCTCATCGACGGTGACTTCACCGTGGGGAATCTGTCGCTCCGCGAAGCGATCGCCATCGCCATCGCCACCGATTTACCGGGGGGCAACACGAATCCCGGCGACGATATAATCACGTTCGATCCGGATGTGTTCACGGGGGGCGCGAATAGCGTCATCCGGCTTAGGGGCGCGGAGCTACAAATCACCGAGACGCTCACGATCGACGCGTCGAGCGCCACCGACGTGGTGATCACCGCCGACGCGGCGGGCGACGACACGCTGGTGCCCGGCACGTTCCTCACCGACGTAGCCGCCAGCGGCATAGGACTGTTGGACGACAACTCGCGGGTGTTCAACTTCTCCGCCACGACGGGCGACCTGACGCTCACCGGCCTGACGCTCACCGGCGGACGCGCCACGGGATCAGGCGGTGGTATCCGCTTCAACGGCAGCGGAACGCTCGCGCTCATCGAGAGCACCCTCAGCGGCAACACAAGCCATTTCGACGGCGGCGGCATCTACACGCGTGCTGGCGGGGTGACGCTAACCAGCAGCACCCTCAGCGGCAACACAACCGGCTACAACGGCCGCGGCGGCGGCATTTACGCCGGGTACGGCGAGGTGACGCTAACCAACAGCACCCTCAGCGGCAACAAATGCGATTTCTACGGAGGCGGCATCTTCAATTTTTTTGGCGGGGTGACGCTAACCAGCAGCACCCTCAGCGGCAACACAAGCAATAACCGCGGCGGCGGCATCTTGACGCTTGCTGGCGGGGTGACGCTAAACAGCAGCACCCTCAGCGGCAACGCAAGCCGTTTCAACGGCGGCGGCATCTACACTTTTGAGGGCGCGGTGACGCTAACCAGCAGCACCGTCACGAACAATCAGGCATCTCAGGGGGCTGGTGGAGGTGTTTTCGTCAGCGATACCGGCACGAATCCCGCCATCACCGTGCAGAACTCAATCATCGCCGGCAACACCGACAGTGGCGCGGCGCCCGACCTGCGACCCGACCCAGGCAGCCCGGTATCGATCGACCACAGCCTGATCGGCGCGGCGGGCAGCGTGTTCGACCCGCTGCTCGGCCCGCTGGCCGACAACGGCGGACCGACGCAGACGCACGCCTTACTGCCCGGCAGTCCGGCGATCAACGCGGGTGATCCGGCCCTGGCCAGTGGATTTGACCAACGCGGCGCGCCCTTCTTGCGTGACGATGGGGCGGGCGTCGACATCGGGGCGTTCGAATTGCAGGGCGTCCCCAACTTTCCCGACGGCGACTACAACTACGACGGCGTCGCCGACGCGGCCGACTATACCGTGTGGCGCGACACGCTCGGCAGCACCACTGACCTCCGCGCCAACGGCGACAATACGGGCGCCAGCGCCGGCAAGATAGACCGAGCCGACTACCTCTTGTGGCGCGCCAACTACGGCAACACGACTGTGCCGACGACGCCCGCCCCGGCGCCCGCCCCGACGCCGGTCTCGGCGCCGGTCGCGGCAGCCGGCGAGCAACCCGCGGCCGAAGCGGCCTTCGCCCAGTGGTTTGCCCCAACCGCAACGGCCGTGACGAGCGAAGACGACACGCCGGTTGCGACGCTGCCCGCTGAGCCTGGCAAGGACGGTAGTCTACTGCTCTTGGCCCTAGATCGGCCGACCTCAGCAACCGATGATTGGGATGAGACCATTGATCGGTTGGCCGAACAGAACGAACCCGAACCAGCAGGCGAAGAACTCGCGACCCTGGGCGTAGTGTTCGGGGAGTTCTGATGAGCGGAGTCGAACCCACGGCCGCCGAGCCCACGCCCAATCCGCTCCGCAGCGTGCACACGACCAGTTTCCCGGAGCTGCTTCAGCAGCTCGGCGCATCGGTCTTGGTGACGACTTACCAAGCTGGCAAATTAGTTGTGCTGCGCGAAGATGCGGGCATCTTGAACACGCACTTCCGCAACCTCAACAAGCCGATGGGCCTGGCCCGTGACGGCGGCAAGCTGGCCATCGGTTGCAGCATCGACATCTGGGAGTTCCACAACGTCCCGGCCGTGTGCGCGAAGCTCGACAAGTCGGACGATTACCCCAGCGTGCAAGCGCAGCACGACGCGTGCTACCTGCCGCGACGCAGCCACTGCACGGGCGACGTGCAGATCCACGAGATGGCGTTCGTGGACGGCGAACTCGTGTTCGTCAACACGGCGTTCAGTTGCCTCGCGGTGCGGAGCGACGAGAACAGCTTCGAGGCGGTCTGGCGACCCGGGTTTACCAACCAGCTCGCCCCGGGTGACCACTGCCACCTGAACGGTCTGGCGGTCCGGGACGGCCGAGCGAAGTACGTCACGGCCCAGGGCGAGACCAACGAGCCAGGCGGCTGGCGTGAGAACAAGCGGGACGGCGGCCTGCTGATTGACGTCGATTCGAAAGAGATCCTCGCCCGCGGCCTGTCGATGCCGCACTCGCCCCGGTGGTACAACGGCAAGCTCTGGGTGCTCGAAAGCGGCGAGGGGACGATCGGCACGGTTGACCTCGACACCGGTAGGTACCATCCGATCGCCCAGTTCCCCGGTTTCACCCGCGGCCTGAGCTTCCTCGGACCGCTAGCCTTCATCGGCCTCTCGCAAGTCCGTGAGTCGGCCATCTTCAGCGGAATCCCCCTCGTCGAACGATTGAAGGAAGCCGAAGAACGCACCTGCGGCGTCTGGGTGCTCAACACCGAGACCGGCGAGACCCTCGGCTTCTGCCGATTCGAAGAAGGCGTGCAAGAGGTCTTTGCCGTGGAGGTCCTGCCCGGCGTGCGTTTCCCGGACCTGGTGAACCACGACCCAGAGACCGTCGGCCACAGCTACGTGCTGAGCGATGCGGCATTGACAGACGTGCCCGACGAACTGCGGAAATGACCGGGTCTAGGCCAGCGGCAAGTCGCGTCGGTTGGACCAGCCGCTCGGAGTTGCACCGAAGGCGAACTCGCAGCGGTTTGCCCAACCTCCGTCGCTAGAGCGAGCCTTCAATTGCAGTCGGTGTACACCACCTCTGCGAATTCGAGACAGCGGCTTCGGACCCTCGGCTTAGGTCCCTGATTCTTATCGCAGGGGTCGCAGCGCCGGTCTGTGCAGCTCGTGCATCGGCTTTCGAACGGGCAAACAGGCCACCCCAATCGCTAGCGTGCCCGCGCAGAAAATGTGCACATATTGTGGGTTGCTTTGCCGATTGGGGTGAGTATCCTAGGGCCCGTCACCTATACGCCAGTACACCATGCCGACGGGGCCTTTTCTGATGCCAAACTCTCCTCTCAGCCGCGGCCAAGCCCGCGTTCTAGTCGCACTGCGGAGCTACGTCGCCACGCACGGATACGCACCCACGCTGCGCGAGTTGGCGGCGCTGCTCGGCATCCGGAGCCCGTACGGCGTGCTGTGTCACCTTAAGGCGCTAGAGCGGAAGGGCTACCTCCGCCGCGTGAGCCACCAGGCCCGCGCCATCACGCTGCACGGGGCGGCTTAGCCCCCCGCGGACGCTGGCAAGGTTGTCCGTCCGAGTACCGCCCGCCGCGGAGCCAGCCGCGAGTGGGCGGGGCCGCCCTAACCCAGTCTCCTCGGATGCGCCGCGCGCCGCCTGCGCTGCCGCTGCGCATGGAGCGAGGTACGCATCCACCCACCGCACGCCGCGTCTGGGTTAGGCAGCGGCGCGCGGTTGCAGCAACCGGGGGCAACCGATGGTCTGGCAGAAGAGCGAGCGCAGTCGTGCGCACGGCAGGGTTTCGGAACAGAAAAACGTCACGCGTTCTCTATCGCCGGACCCCCTTTCTATCTCCTGCCCTCCCAAGGGCTTCCGTGGAGGGCGTGGCCTCATTCGACACGATCGGTGTCGTCGCCGCGCGTTGACAACCGCCGGGCGGCGTTCACAATCGACGCTGCTCCTTCAAAAGGCGTCCCGATCCGCAGTTGCACCTGCGGATCGGGACCACGGACATTTCCCCAAGCGCGAACCCGGGAAACGCCATGGCGGTTACGCCACGTCTAGCTGTGCGCGGCTGCGCACATCGGTTGATTTCACCGACTGCTACGTGCAGCAGAGGTGCACCCCAATCTGGCTGTTGGCGGCGCCAGGACGGCGCTCAGCACCTCAGAGAATTGCCTGGGAGACGCGGCGAATCGGCCGCGTCACGCAGCCGCCCGCGTCGGGCAGGAGGTGTCCCATCACCTGACCTGCCCCTGAGGATCGCGCATGAGAACGGGGTGACTGACATCACCCCGTCTCGACGATCGCTAGATTACGGCGGGCGACCCAAGAGGGCGCCCTTGGACTGCCACTCCCGTCAGGTTTGCGGCCAGGGGGAGCGGCGACTTTCGAAACGACCCAAATGGGCCGCCCATAGCCGGTACGCGCATTCTGCGAACGGCCAGGGCGGGTGTCAAGGACAGCAGCCGTCATGCCAGCACGAGAGAGCAAGCCCGCCCAGAACCTGCGTCAGGGGTTCTCCGGCAGGGTCTACCCCGACGTCACGTACACCCTGTTCGCCCTCGCCCGGGAGGTGAACATCAGCGAGCGGGTGATCCGGGAGAAACTGCTCGAGCCGAAACTTGTCTACGCCAAAGAGGTCGTGTCCGGCAAGTGGTTGATCCCTGGCTGGGCATGGAACCGTTACATCGACCTAGAGGAGAAACAGTCGTGGGACGATCCCACCATTACCGCGTGAAGGCGCTGCTGCTGAGTGGCCGGACGAAGTATGTCCTGCGCTGGACCGAGCCAACCGGTCGGGTGCGCGAGAAAACCTCGAGCGTGCCCGCCCGCAAGAGCTTCAAGTCGCGCGCGGACAGGGAGGCGGCGGAACTCGAGGTAGAACTCAGCAACGACCTGACCCACGACAGCGAGGTGGAGTGGTCGCTCTTCGATCGCGCCTACCGCGAGCGGCACCTGTCGATGCACAGCAAGGACTATGGCGACTCGTGGCGCACCGTGGCGAACCACGTCGAGACGATCATCCAGCCGATCGTGCTGACCGATGTCGACGCGACAGCGCTCTCGCACCTGGTTGGCGAGTTCCGCCGCCGGGAGCTGTCGGAGAGTTCGATCGCCAGCTACCTAACAACACTGAGGTCGGCGTTGAACTGGGCGGTGGACATGGGCCTGCTGAAGGAAGCCCCGCGGTTCCGCAAGTCGAAGCGAGCGGCGGGACGCAGGTCGAAGATGCGGAGCCGACCGGTCAACGCCGAGGAGTTCGACCGCTTCGTGCTGGCGCTCCGCAAGGTCCGGCCCGCCGACGCCGAGCAGTGGATCACCCTGGCCAACTCCATGTACTGGGGTGGGCTGCGGGTGGCGGAGGCGGTCTCGCTCAGTTGGGACTGGGAGGCGGACTTCTCGGTCTGCCTCAAGGGCCGGTTCCCGATGTTTCGAATCCTCTCCGAGGGGGAGAAGGGCGCGAAGGACCGGCTGCTCCCGATCGCTCCCGAATTCGCCGAGATCCTCCAGAAGGTTCCGTCCGCCGAGCGCAAGGGGCTGGTCGCAGGCGTTCGGCTGCACCGCGACACGGTCGTTCACCAGATGTCGGAGGCGGGCAGGCGGGCGGGGATCATTGTCAACCGCAAGGGGAAGACGGCGACCTCACACGACCTGCGGCGGTCGTTCGGCACCAGGTGGGCCAAGCGGGTGATGCCGGCGGACCTGCAGCAGTTGATGCGCCACGCTTCCATCCAAACGACGATGGACTTCTACGTGGAGATCGACGCGGACGACCTGGCGAGCCGGCTGCACGGGAAAGCGGCGCAGAACCAAGAGGGTGAGATTCTGGGTGGGACGGACCAAACGTCACGCCCCTGAGAGAGTTGCCAAAGAGCGCTTAACGTCTTTGCGACATGGCAGTTAAGAGAGTGCTCCCTCTAGGACTCGAACCTAGAACCTACTGATTAAGAGTCAGTTGCTCTGCCGATTGAGCTAAGGGAGCGTTTCGCTGGTTCAGCGGCAAGCCGGGCATTGTAGTGCCAGGAGGGCCGCGGCGCCAAGGGGCTGTGGGGATTAATCGAGGCCCGATTAATCGACCCGCAGCATCCCGCGGTAAAAGTCGCGGCTCAGGTCGTCGACGGGGCCAAAGTGCTGCTCGAACGTGCGTATCCGGACGCCCTCAGGCAGCTCGTCGAACGGCTTCAGCTCCGCGGCCTGTTTCAGGTACGATCGGTACTCGTCGGGCCGCTGCTTGATAAGAAAATAGTTGAGGGCCCAGGCCTCGGCGTAGGCGGCGGCGGCCGTGCCGGCGTCCCGCATCCGCCGGTCGTCGGTGACCAGCCGCCGCATCTTCTCGGGATTCCAGCCGCTCGCGTTCCGGTGGAAGGACTGCAGCCGCGGGTAGTTGACCTTGCCGATCCCGCGCCAGCCGCGCCCCGAGGAGAGGTCGGGCGCCTCGAAGTAGATGGCCATGCCCTCCACCAGCCACAGCGACAGGTCGGCAAACCGCTGCATCACGCCCGTGTTGAAGGCTACCTGATGGGTCGCCTCGTGGACGATGGTAGCGACCAATGGGGCGACCGCGGGACGCGCGACCATGCGGTTGATGTCCCGCATGGAGGTCCGTCCGCCTGCCGCGGCGCGCCGCTTCTCCACACCGGTCAGGTCGTACATCGACACCCGATTGGTCGTCAGGCTGTAGTAGCCGATGATCCCGCCGGCGCCGCCCAGCTCGTCCGCCGAGGCCTTCTGGTAGGACGCCGCGTCCGCGTAGACTACCACCACCAGCGGGAAGCGTGGCTCCGTTAGCTCCAGCCCCTGCTTCTCCCAGTAGCTGACGAACGCCTTGTGCAGGCGTTCCAGCAGAGAGCTGAGCCACCGCGCGTACTCGCGCGAGGTGCTGTACGCCACCACGTAGTGAGGCGTCGAGTAGCAGTCGAAACCGGGCCCCAGCTCGTCGCGGAGCCGCTGCTCAATCTCGTCCGCGCCGGCGGGAGTGAACGGCTCGTCGAGGTCCGTGCGGCTGACGACCTCGTCGGACTGCAGGAGCAGCAGTGCGCCGTCGTCCTGCAGCAGGCACACGCCCCCCTGCTGATCCTCGGCGAAGACCTCGCCACGGGCGGTCTGCTCGCCGGAAGCACGCTCGTAGGTCACCTCGACAAGCGGGCCCGCCAGCACGCCGGAAGACAACACCAACAGTGCGGCGGCAGCACCAAGCAGTCGCCGCTTCGGGTGGGACACGGAGTCGTCTGTCGCAAGCTTCTGCATGCCAAACCTGTCGTAACAATCGACACAGCCACCCCAACCGGGCCAGCGCCCGGGCGTCGCTTGTGGGCAACCTATACTCCACTATTATCCTATTCGCCGGCGCCGGCAAACGCAGCAGGGCAGATTACCCGGATCCCCGATGAAAAAGCACGGACCGCCTGGACGCGGCGGCTTCTCGTTTCTTGAGCTCATGGTGGCCGTGGTGATCATCGGCATCATCGCGTCAATCGTGGTGCCGAGGGTATCCGTCTCGGCCGACTCGGCCAAGGGCAAGACTCGCGATCACCACATTGCCCACCTCAACCACCTTGTGGAGCTGCACCACATCGAGCACGACGCCTGGCCGACCAGCCTGGACGACCTGGCGCCACAGCTCCTGCCCGATGGCCCGCCGGACCCGCCGCAGGGAGGGTCCTACACCATCAACCCCGCCAGCCACCGGGTTGAGCACACGCCCGGCCCGTAGGCGTGGCGCCGCTGTGGCGCCCTCGAGAATCCAGGCCGGCCGCCGGGTGCGCAGCGGGCGGATGCGTGTTAGAATGCCCGTCCAGCAGGGCGCCCTTCTTCACGCACGGGACCGGTCACTATGGAATCGTGGGACGATCGCCTCAGTCGCATCCCAACCCTCTGGTCGATGGTGCGCCGCGCGCACGGCGATGGCCAGACCGAGGTGGGCGAGGCCCAGCGGGAACTGCTGGAACGCTACGGCGGCGCGGTCCGCCGTTACGCGCTGGCCGCCCTCCGCAACGAGGAAGCGGCCGACGACGTCTTCCAGGAGTTCGCCCTCCGGTTCGTCCGTGGCGACTTCCAGAAGGCGAACCCCGAGAAGGGGCGGTTCCGCAGCTTTCTGAAGACCACCGTCTACCACCTGATCGTCGACTACCAGCGCAAGAAGAAGCGCGGCGCCCGTGAAGCCCAGATGGGCGACGATGCACCCGAGCCGGTAGCGGCCGATGAAGAGTCCATGGGTGAGCTCTTCAACGAGTCGTGGCGAGACGACCTGCTCTCGCGGACCTGGGAGAGCCTGGAGACGCTCGAGCAGACCACCGGCAAGCCGTACCACACTGCGCTCCGCCTGCGTGTCGAGCACCCCGAGGCCCGCTCGCCCGAGCTGGCCGAGCTGCTCAGCGACCGGCTCGGCAAGCCGATGAAGGCGGGCGCAGCGCGGGTGCTGCTGCACCGCTCGCGCGAGGCGTTCGCCGACCTGCTGCTGGAAGAGGTGGCGCACTCGCTGGACGACGCGAGCATGCAGCGGCTGGAGGAGGAGCTGATCGACCTCAATCTGCTGGAGTACTGCCGGCCGGCCTTCGAGAAGAAGGCCTCGGCGGAAGCCGAGGAACCGTCGTAGCCAACCCGACCCCGTTCATGGCAGACAAGCCCTCTCAATCCCAGCCGCCGCGAGCCGACGACGAGTCGCACCAGCCCACCCTGCATCAAGACCTGCCGGACATCAGCTCCAGCCAACGGCCCACGCTCGACTCGCACGCCTCGGACGTGCAGCTCGCCGGCGACGACACACTGCCCGCCCCCAGCTTCCGCCCCCCCGTTGGCAAGCCGACCGGCGAACGCCGCGTCAGCGTGCTGGAGCCGGGCGAGCAGCTCGACGATTTCGTCGTCGAGCGCGTGCTCGGCAAGGGGGCGTTTGGCGTGGTGTACCTGGCCCGACAGGTCTCGCTCGACCGCCAGGTCGCGCTCAAGGTGGCGGCCAACGAGGGGAGCGAGGGCCGCACCATGGCCCGGCTCGAGCACGACTACATCGTGCAGGTGTTCTCCGAAGCGGTTGACGAGTCGGGCCGGCTCCGGCTGCTGTGCATGCAACTGGTGCCGGGCGCCTCGCTCGAGGGCGTGATCTACAACCTCCACCGCCGCGAGGGCGCCGACCGCCAGGGCTGGAATGGGGCCGACTACCTGGCCGTCGTCGAGTCCCGCGCACAGGTGAGCGACGTGCTCGACACCACCGCCCTGCGCGACCGGCAGCTGCTGCACGGCTACGACAGCGTGCAGGCGTCCGCCTGGGTCGGCGGGCGGCTGGCCGAGGCGGTCGACTACGCCCACCGCCAGGGCGTGCTGCACCGCGATATCAAGCCGGCCAACATCCTGGTCAACCAGTACGGCCGGCCGATGCTGGCCGACTTCAACATCTCGTTCCGGTCGTTCGAGGAAGGGGCGTCGGCCGATTCGACCTTCGGCGGCACCCTCGCGTTCATGGCGCCCGAGCACCTCGACGCGTTCAACCCGCTCAGCGGCGTCTCGCCCGACGAGGTCGACGAGCAATCGGACGTCTACTCGCTGGCGATCGTGATCCACGAGCTGCTGACGGGCAGGCGCCCCTTCGACGACCCGAAACGCACCGACCAACGCACACAATTTATCAAGTCGCTGGCCGACTCACGCCGTAACTCGCCGCCGCCGATAACCGACGTGCCGCCCTCTGCACGCAAGACTCTGCTGCGCGTGATCGCCAAGGGTCTCGAGGGTGAGAAGCCGGACCGCTGGACCAGCGGCGCCAAATTCGCCGGCGCCCTGGACGGGTGCCGGGAGATGCGATCCGCTGAGCGAGAGCTGCCCAAGCCGAAGTGGTACACCCACGCGGCGCGGCGGGCGCCGTTCCTGTGGCTGGTTCTGCTGGCGATCGGACCGCAGACCATCGGCAGCGTGGTCAACATTTCCTACAACTTTGCCGAGATCGTCAGCAACCCCGAGCTGCTTACGCCGGAGCAGCGGGCGTTCTTTCTGACCAGACTGGTGCCGATCTACAACGCGTTGGTGTACCCAACTCTGATCGGCGTCGGCGTGGCGGCGGTCGCCCCCGTGTTCCTCGCCTGGAAGCGGCTGAAGGCCGCCCAGCGGGTCAGCGAGGAGGAGGTCGCTCGTGCCCGCCGCCGCGCGGTCGCCCTGCCCTACTGGATGCTCGGGATCGCTGCCGCGGGCTGGCTGCCGGGCGGGATCCTCTTTCCGTGGCTGCTCGACCGGCTACTCGAAGCCCCGGTCAGCGGGCAGGTCTACGCGGCGTTCCTGATGTCGTTCACCCTGTCGGGGCTGATCGCGGTGGCGTACTCGTTCTGTGGGCTGCAGATACTCGCGTTGCACGTGCTCTACCCCCGGATGTGGGTCGACCCGACCAACTTCCACGAGGTCGCCCGCCGCGAACTGGCCAACACGCCGTTCCGGTTGTCGCTGATCAACGTGCTGAGCTTCGCGATTCCGCTGTTCGCCGGACTGGTGGTGCTGGCGCCCCCCGCGGTTATCGCCTTCCTCGACGGAGAGAAGGTGGTCACCGAACCGATCGGCGTGCGGCTGCTATTGATGGGGTTGATTGTGCTCGGACTGGCGGGGTTCATGATCACCGGCGCCGCGACGCGTCGCATGGCGGTCGCGTACAACGCGCTGGTTGGCCGGCAGAGCCGCGTTTGAAGGCCCCTTGAGCTGTAACTACTCTAGGCGGGTATGGCATTCGCCCGCTCCTCCCTTCCCCTGCGTCGGGCCGTCCGACTTGCAAACGTCAATGCGGCGCTGTGGGCCACAGGCGCTGGGCTCACTCCCACGCTGCTGGTCACGTACCTCGCGATGGAGCACGGAGCCCAGGGGTTTGGCGTGAGCTGGGTGCTCGCGGCCCCACGGTTCGCCGGGCTGCTCCGTCTGCTGGTCCCCGCCGCCATCGGCTGGCTTGGGTCGCGCAAACGCGTCTGTGTCTTTTGCTACGCGGGCAGCGCGGGTTTGCTGGCCGCGCTGCCGGTCGCTTCTGCGCCGACCGAATCCGCTACGACAACGCCCGGTCTCGCCACGCTGCTCGTGCTTTGGACCGGCTACCAAGTGCTGGAGTATTTCGGCACCACCGCCTTGTGGTCGTGGCTCGGTGACCTCTATCCACCGCGAGTGCGGGGCAGGATGATAGGCGTCCGCGAGAAGTGGCTGACGCGCGGCCAGATAGCCGGAGCCCTGTCTGGATTCCTGATCACCTCCACCTGGGGCGACAACGCGACCGCGCGCTGGGTCCCGCTAGCCGCGTCGACGTGCGTCGGCGCCCTGTTCATGGCGTCGGCCGTCGCGCCGCTGGCGGCCATGCCCAATCTCCGATCTCCGCCTTCGCTCGCCACGGGGCGATCGCACCGTCGTGCCCTGAACGAGCTGCTCACCTCCCCCCTGCTAAGGCTGCTCGCCTGGTCGATGCTGTTGTCGGTCGCGAACGGCATCGCCGCGGCTGCCCGGGGCGTCTACCCGTATCGGGTGCTCGGCCTCGCGTACCCGACGATGCTGACGCTCACCGTCGGGATGCGTGCGGGCCAGTCACTGACGGCGCCGGCGGCCGGCCGCTGGGTGGATCGCTGGGGCGTACGCCGCATGGATCGCCTACGCGGGCCTCAACGTCGGTCTCGACGCGATGAAGCTGGACGTAGCGCCGCAAACCAACAACGCCCCTGCGTTAGCGCTGTACTACGCCGCCAACGATCTGGTCAGCGGAGTCACCATCCTGCTAGGCGGCCTGCTGCTGCAGCCGCTGTTCAGCGGCGCCTCCTCTGACAGAGCTGCCTACGTGCCCGCGCTCGCTCTCGGGCTGGGCCTCCGGCTAGCCGTGCTCGCCCTCACGCCGCTGCTACCCAGGCGCCACCCAGACCGCGAACCTGCGGCCCCTCGGCCCGTGTCCTGCCCAGAGACGCCCGCCTAATCCCCCGGGGGCAACAGGCCTACCACGGATTCCGGTTTCTGCTAAAATCTCGGTTTCCAATTCGGCGGAGTAGCTCAGTCGGTTAGAGCAGCGGAATCATAATCCGCGTGTCGGGGGTTCGAGTCCCTCCTCCGCTACTTTGATCTCTCTCTAAGTTGCGTTTCTGCAACGGATTCCAGCGGATCGTCCGATCGCTGCCTCGGGGGCCGTCGCTGCTTCCATCGGTTCGACGGCTCAAATCGCGGTTCGGACTCATGGGATTGTGACGAGTTCGTCACGCTCTTCACCAAGCTAGTCCGCCGCACAAGGTTCTGCCTCGGCGAAGTAAGTACCCAACTCGCTCTTTGGACGCATTTCGATGAAGCGGACCATCTTGCCTTTGTGCACAATCCATTGATTTCGACGGGTGGCGTGGATAAACTCCAATAGATTACGACCATCGTCGCAAGCGTGGTGCGCTAGGCGGGGAGCGACTCTGCCGCACGGACCCGGTCGCACATTGCAGGCAACCCTCCTCAAGCCGGAGACATTCCCTTGAGTCACTTCAGCCGACCCTCCGCCACGGTGGCGTTCCTGGTGCTCACCTCGATTGGATTCATCACAGCTGCGATTGCCGTCGATGCCGAAGAGGCGCCCGCGGCCGTCGCGCCCGCGTTGAAGTTTGAGACGCCCGGCTTCCATCTGAGCCTCGACCCACGCTCGCACAACGTCGTCGCGTTGAGCCCGAAAGGCGCCGAGTCGGGATGGGAAGGCAAACCTTTTGACTTTACGCCCGCGGACCAGATGAGTGTGCGGGGTGAGAACGGATTCCACCACCTCGGCGACATGACCCTGCTCACGCGGGTCGGCGATGAGGGCGAGTGGCAGGCGTTCGACAGCAGCGCCAATCGTCGCCCGGTTGAGGCCGTCGACCGCGATGGGGTGTTGGCCGCCGCTGACCTGACCCCCACGTTCGGCGATGGTTTCCCGCTGCGGGTCGTCCGGGCTTGGCGTGTGGGCGACGATGGCGTGCTGACCATGGAAGTTGAACTGATCAACGATGGCGAGTCGCCCGTCACGGTTGGTGGGCTGGAGTTCCCCGCCGTGTTCAACAACATGATCTTTGACTTCACGACAAAGCGGCCGCGTTCGCTGGACGAAGCCCACGCGGTCTGCTCATTCGTAGACCCCTACATCGGGCAGGACGCCGGCTACCTGCAAGTCACGCGCCTCACGGGGACCGGTAAAGTGCTCGTTGTCATGCCGTCCGCTGAGCACCCGACGCCGCTCGAGGCTTTCCGGCCGGTTGCCGATCGCTCGTGGCTCGGCCAGACGTTTGAAGGGATCAGCTCGTGGGTCGTCTACAGCGAGGCGTGGGCCCAGACCGAGTGGCGCGGCGCGATCCCCTGGAACGAGCCTACCTCGGTGACACTGGCGCCGGGAAAGAAGGTGACCCACGCCCTGCGATTCGCACTGGCCGACGACCTGCGTGCTGTCGACCAGACGCTGCGCGATTCGGGGCGGCCTGTGGCCCTGGGGGTGCCCGGGTATATCGTGCCGCAGGGGCAGGACATTCAACTGTTCATCGATCCCGCTGGGCGCGCTATCGATTCGCTTACCTGCGAACCCGAAGGCGCACTAACCATCAAGCAGAGCGAAACTAGCGAGAACGGCTGGGAGCCTGTCTCGGTGCGCGGCGAGCAGTGGGGTCGCAGTCGGCTTACCGTCACCTACCGCGACGGCGCCAAACAGACCATCCACTACTACGTAACCAAGCCGTTCGCCGAGGCGTTCGGAGATCTCGGCGATTTTCTCTTTGACAAGCAGTGGTTTGACGACCAGAGCGACCCGTTCAATCGTTCCCCGTCGGTCATCACCTACGACCGCGGCCACGACCGTCAGGTAACACAAGCGACGCGAGTCTGGTTCGCCGGCCTGAGCGACGAGGCGGGCAGCGGCTCGTGGGTCGCAGGGACCGCCAAGCAACTGGGCCTGCCCAATCGCGAAGAATGCTCCAAGCTGGCCCGCTTCGTCGATGAGACCATCTGGGGGGGCCTCCAATTCGACCAGGGACCCCGGAAGTACGGCGTGAAGAAGAGCATGTTCTTCTACGAGCCAAAACTGCTGCCCGACTTTGACTACATCGAGGGCGACTGGGGGTCGTGGACGAGCTGGGACAAGAAGCACGCCGACGACACCGGTCGGGCCTACAACTACCCGCACGTGACCGCGGCGCACTGGACGCTGTACCGACTGCTACGCAACCACCCCGGGCTGGTTGAGAACGCCCAGCACGACTGGAGCTGGTACCTCGACAAGGCGTTCAACACTGCCAAGTTCCTGGGCGGCGGGTTCGATGTGGGCGTTGGCTGGCGCAACATGGGCCTGATGGAGGGCAGCGTGTTTAAGCTTGTGCTGGACGACCTCCGATTCGAGGGCTGGGACGAGCAGGCCGACGAACTCGAGGCCCTGATGCGCAACCGCGCCGAGCACTGGAACTCGCTGAAGTACCCGTACGGATCGGAGATGGCGTGGGACTCTACCGGGCAGGAGGAAGTCTACACCTGGTGCCGACACTTCGGCTTCGACGAGAAGGCGGAGGTGACCCTCAACGCGGTGCTCGCCTACATGCCGACCGTGCCGCACTGGGGCTACAACGGCAACGCGCGTCGGTACTGGGACTTCATCTACGGCGGCGCGCCTGGCCAGGGCATCGAACGCCAGATCCACCACTACGGGTCGGGCCTCAACAGCATCCCCGTGCTCGACGCCTACCGACGCAGTCCGGACGACTTCTACCTCCTGCGGGTCGGATACGGCGGCAGCAGCGGCGCCCTGTCGGCCATCGACCAGGAGGGCTTCGCCGCGTGCGCATTCCACTCCAACCCCGCCCGCCTGGAGTGGGACGACTACTCCGGGGACAACGGACCCAACTTCTTCGGCCACGCGACCACCGTCGGCAGCTACCTCGTCAAGCACCCTGAGCTCGGCTGGCTCGGCTTCGGCGGCAGCGTCG
The DNA here is from genome assembly GCF_007859765.1 of Posidoniimonas corsicana. Taxonomy (NCBI): domain Bacteria; kingdom Pseudomonadati; phylum Planctomycetota; class Planctomycetia; order Pirellulales; family Lacipirellulaceae; genus Posidoniimonas; species Posidoniimonas corsicana. The sequence continues at coordinate 253,909 of NZ_SIHJ01000001.1, read as the reverse complement.
ACACAACCGACGGCGTTACGCTGACGCCCTACGACACGTTCCGCCAACGCGTGTACCTCGCCCCGCTTGGCCTGTACCTCACGCTAGACGCCGGCCGGTTTGAGTCGGTCCAGTACCACTCGGACAGCGGCGACGTGACGCTCACGCTCGCTCCGGCCGATCAGGCCACCGCTAAGGCGCTACTCCGCATCGAACGTCCCGCCGATCTGGACGGTGTCGGCGAGTACGCGCCCGCGGGCAGCTACGACCAGGAACGCGCCGCCTGGGTGGCGCCGCTCGCGGCCGAGCCGACGGTCCTCACGCTACGGCCCAGCAACCGCTAGGCAACTCACCGGACGGCGACCTCACTCCTGTGGCCCATTGCCGCGTGGCTGAGCTGCGGCATGCGCTCTCAAATACCCAGATTCGAGTAGAATCCCGACGCCCCGCGCGTTCCAATGGGGCCCAGCGGGGTCGTCCTTAGCATGCCACCCTCGCCAGGGTCGGTCGGCGAAGCGACCTCTGCGCTTGCGGTGAGAGGTCTCCTGCCGGCGCGGTCCATACTCTTCATCACACGATCTCCTCGATTGACACAGGCCTCATATGCAAACTGCTTCAACCTGCCGCGTGACGGCACTGGCTGTCGCCGCACTGCACCTCGTGCTTTCCGTGGCGCCCCTCTCGGCGCAAACGGAGGGCCGTCAGGTTCAACTCACTGTCGATACCGGAAAGACGCTGCACGAGGTCAACCCCAACGTCTACGGGCACTTCTACGAGCATATCTACCACTCGGCCAACGGCGGCCTGTGGGGCGAGCTGATCTGGAACCGCAGCTTCGAGCTGAGCAACAGCGGCGGGGGCGACTGGTCGGTCGAGAACGGTGAGATCGTCCAGTCCGCCAGCGCGACCGACGTGAGATTCGTGTTTGGCGACCCGTCGTGGGACGACTACGAGGTCAAGCTCCAGGCCCGCAAGGAAGAAGGCGCCGAGGGCTTCCTCCTGCTGTTCCGCGCCGCCGACGAGGACAACTTCTACTGGCTCAACCTCGGTGGTTGGGGCAACACGCGGCACGCCATCGAGAAGGAATCCGACAGCAACCGCCGGCAGCTGGGCGGCGGATCCGAGGGACGGATCGAGTCGGGCCGCTGGTACGACATCCGCATCCGCGTCGACGGCGGCCGCATCCAGTGCTGGCTCGATGGCGATCAGGTGGTGGACGCACGCGACGAGCGGCGGCCCCACCTCAAGGGCATGATCGGGCTCGGCACGTGGGGCACGCAGGCCCGCTTCCGCAACCTGCGGGTCACCAGCCTCGATGGCAGCCGGACGCTGCTTGAGTCGACGCCCGACGTGCCGTCGACTTCGGTGGCCATCGACTTCTGGGAGCCCTTCGGCCCGGGACAGATCGAGCGTGTCAAAGACGCGTTCAACAACGAGTACAGCGCCCAGGTCACCGCCGGCGGCGAAGCCACCGGGCTGCGGCAGGACAACTTCCGATTCGTGCCGCAAGCGTACAAGGGATCGCTCGCCATGAAGGGCGACCTTCCCGCAGGCGTCAAGGTCGAGCTGCTCGATGGCGACCGCGTGCTCGGCCAATCGGTACTTGGACCGCCCACCGCCGGCTGGGCGGAGTACCCGTTTGAGATCGTCGCGTCGGACGCTGCTGAGAACGGCTCCGTGCGCCTGACGGCGCTCGGCGAGGGAACCGTCAAGCTCGACCACTTCACGATGATGGGCCAGGACGCCATCGACCACGACGGCTTCCGCCCCGACCTGCTCAAGGCGGTGCAGGGCCTGCGCCCGCCGATCATCCGCTGGCCGGGCGGCTGCTTCGCGTCGGTCTACCTCTGGAAGGACGGCGTCGGGCCGCAGAGCCAGCGGCGGATCTACTCGGCTTACATGTGGGAGGACCAGGACATCAACTCGCTGGGGACCGACGAGTACATGGCGCTGTGCGACAAGGTCGGCGCCGAGCCGATGCTGGTGATCAACACGGGCGTGCTCGACTCCGGCTGCGGCGCGCCGGCGCAGTTCCAGCTCGCCTCGAAGGACGACTACCTTCCCTACGCGCTCGATTGGCTGGAGTACTGCAACGGCGACGCCACCACGCCGATGGGCGCGCTGCGTGCCAAGCACGGCCACCCCGAACCCTACAACGTCGAGTACTGGGAGCTGGACAACGAAACCTGGGGCGCCGGCGTCGACGCCTACATCGAGAAGGTGAAAGAATTCGCTCCGGCGTTGAGGGCGAAGGCCAAAGAGCTGGGCACGCCGATCAAGATCATCGCCTGCGGCGGCAACCGCTTCGACATGCGTTGGAACCGGACCCTGATCGACGCCTGCGCTCCGCTGTTCGACTACATCAGCATCCACAACTACGAGAACCCCGACAACTTTGCGAGCGGCGTGCCCCGGTACGAGCAGCTGCTGGTGGACCTGGCCGACTACATCGCCGACTCCGACAACCCCGATATGGAGATCTACAACTCCGAGTGGAACGCGCAGTCGACCGACTGGCGGACGGGACTCTACGCGGGCGGACTGCTCAACGCGTACGAGCGTCAGGGCGCCAAGTTTACGCTCGGCGGCCCTGCCCTGTTCCTGCGGCACACGTCGGCCGGCGGGTGGGACAACGCGTTTATCAACTTCGACCACACCGGCTGGTTCCCGGCGCCCAATTACGTCGTGATGAAGCTGTGGTGGGACAACTACGCCCTGCAATTCCTCTCGCTCGAAGGGGACCAGTCGGGGTGCAACATCGTCGCGACCCGCAGCGAGGACGGCAAGTCTGTCATCCTCAAGGCGGTGAACCCGCAGGACACCACGGCGACCGTGACCGTTGAACTCGACGGCGGCTTCACTCCCAAGGCCGCCTCCATGCAGTACGTCGCCCCGGGCGACCTGAGGGCACGCAACACGCTCGACGACCCCAACGCCGTCGACATCGAGCTGGGCCCGGTGGAGTTGGCCGGCAAGCAGCTGACGTTCGAGCTGCCCGCGTACTCGGCAGCGGTGGTCACGGCTGAGTAGATGGGCCCCCGGCCTTGGGCTCAAATACGCCTGGCCGCGTCCCGAGTTCGGTCCGAAACGTTTTGTCCAAAAACACGCGTGAAGGGGACAAAACTCGGGACACACTTCTCCCATGGATTCTTCGCAAACGTTTTACAAGTAAACAGTTACACCGATTGCCTCGAAACGGGGCCGCGGGGTTTTGTCCGTTTCTGTCCGCGCGAATCGGACACCCTGGCCTACAGGCCGGCGTTCCCCACGCGCGCAGCGTGATACCTGACCGCCTGCCGGCGGCGAACTCGGTGTGTCGATAGATCCTCAATTAGAGGACCCAGCGCGGCCGGTTTCTACAAAAAACTCGGGAGCTTCCGCCGAGAGTCCGCACCCACGCAACCCCGGCCGGACCTCATGGCACTTGCGCGTCGCAGGCCGCTTTGCTGTGGCCGTGTGAACGCGGCTACCAGGGAGGGAACCGCCAGCAACGCTCGCGCCCAGCAGCCCGCTGCCCACACGGACGCCGACGATCTTTTGAGCGGCCGCGGCAAAGGAAACGTTGTTTGCGTGACTGGCGCCGAGAATGGGAGGTTGTGCGACTGCGGTTCGGCCGCACGAACTGGCGTGCCTGCGTTGCCGCAGAGTATAATCGCCCCGAACCGCGACCCGGCCAAACCTCACCGTTGCCCCTAACAGTGGGCGTCGGCATCGGCTGGCGGGTCCCGAGACTTTTCAACGCCGGATCTCCTCGCGGCCAGTCACTGCGGCCGACGCTCCCCGGCGCCCCGTTCCAACGAGCCCCGCCAAGATGATGCCCGCTGCATACTCCACCAGGCCCCTTACGCTCCTCTTTCTCAGCTGCCTCATCGCACCGGCCTCAATCCGCGGCGATGACCTGCCCGACTGGGAGAACCCGGCGGTCGTGCAGATCAACCGTGAACCGGTGCGCGCGACCTTCACGCCGTACGCAACCGCGGCGGACGCGACAGCAGGCGGCGAGTCGAGCAGGGTCGTCAGCCTCAACGGCAGTTGGAGGTTCCACTGGTCCCCGACGCCGGACCAGCGCCCGGTCGAGTTCTACCGACCGGACTTCGACGCCAGCGGCTGGGGCGAGATTGTCGTGCCCGGCAACTGGCAGACGCAGGGCCACGGCGTGCCGATCTACACGAACATCACCTACCCGTTCCGGAAGGCGCCGCCGCGGGTCACCCTCGACCCGCCGAGGAGCTACACCCAGCACGAGCTCCGCAACCCGGTCGGCAGCTACCGCCGCGCGTTCACCCTCCCGGACGCGTGGCAGGGCCAGCGCGTCTTCGTTAACTTCGGCGGCGTCAAATCGGCGTTCTACCTGTGGGTCAACGGCCGGCGCATCGGCTACAGCCAGGACAGCATGAGCCCGGCCGAGTTCGAGATCACCGACGCGGTCCAGCCCGGCGAGAACCTGCTGGCGGTGGAGGTCTACCGCTGGAGCGACGGCAGCTACCTCGAAGACCAGGACATGTGGCGGCTGTCGGGCATCTTCCGCGACGTCGACCTCATCGCACGGCCTACGGCGCGCGTCGAGGACTTCCATCTCACTGCCCAACCGAGCGACGATCACCAGAACGCCACGGTGCAGGTTGAGATCGACCTGGCTTTCGCCGAAGGCGCCTCGCCCGAGGGGCTGGAAGCCTCCGTCGAGATCACCGATCCCAGCGGCGCCGCGATCGGGACTGCGCAGGCGGTAGCCGGCACTGACCCTGCGGCCGAACGTTTCCGCACCGCGACGCTCGAAGTCGGCAACCCACAGCTCTGGTCCGCCGAGACGCCGCACCTCTACCGCGCGGTGATCACCCTGTCGGGCCCCGACGGCGTGCTGGAGTGCATCCCCTGGCGGTTCGGCATCCGCTCCTACGCCCACGACGACGGGCGGTTCCTGGTGAACGGCCGGTCGGTGAAGCTCAAGGGCGTCAACCGGCACGAACACCACCCCCGCACCGGCCGCTACGTGGACCGGGCCACGATGGTCCGCGACCTGGAGCTGATGAAGCAGGCCAACATCAACATGGTCCGCACCAGCCACTACCCGAACGACCCGGTGTGGTACGAGCTGTGCGACCAGTACGGCATGTACGTCATGGACGAGGCGAACCAGGAGAGCCACGCCTTCGGCACCGGCAGCCGCACCCTAGGCGACAACCCCGACTGGGAACTGGCGCACGTCGACCGGGGCGTGTCGATGGCCGAGCGGGACAAGAACCACGCGTGCGTCGCGATCTGGTCGCTCGGCAACGAGGGGGGGTCGGGCCGCAACCTGGCGGCGATGCGGCGGGCGATGGAGGAGATTGACGCGACGCGGCCGTACTTCTACCACGCGGACCGGGCGGTCACCGAATGGATGGACATCGACTACCCCACCATCGCTCAAGTGGAAGCGTACTTCGCCAAGCCCCAACGCAAGGGCGTGCTCGTGCGGGAGTTCTCGCACATGATGGGCAACTCGGGGGGCAACCTCCCCGAGCACGTGGACGCGCTGTACCGGCACGACCAGTACGCCGGCGCCGCCATCTGGGACTGGGTCGACCAGGGGCTGATCAAGCCGGCGTCGGGCGTCATGCGGTACATCGAAGACCCGGCCACGCTTTCGCTCCTCGACGGCGAGACCTGGGCCTACGGCGGCGACTTCGGCGACCGACCCAACGACCGCGACTTCTGCCTCAACGGTGTCGTGGGCCCCGACCGTGAGCCCCACCCGCACTACTACGAGGTGCAGAAAGCCTACCAGCCGGTCAAGATGACGCTCGCGCCGGACACGTCCAAGGTGCAGGTCACCAACCGGTTCGACTTCACCAACCTGGCGTCGCTCAATTGGCGATGGTCGCTGCTGGCGGACGGCGAAGAGGTCGGCGGCGGCGCCCTGACGCCGCCCGACGCCGGCCCGGGAGAGGTTGTTTCTCTGGAGCCGCCCGGATTCGCCGATCTCCCCGAGGACGGACGCGAGTACGCCGGCGCGGTTTACGCCGAGCTGGCCGAACCGACCGAGTGGGCGCCCGAGGGGTTCGTCGTCGCTCGCGAGCAGTTTGTGCTCCGCGAATCTCAATTCAACGTGCCGCCGCAACCGGGCGGCGGGGAGCTGGCGGTCGAACATTCCGACGATGAGATCCGCGCCACCGGTCCGGCCACGTCAGCGACCTGGCGGCCCTCCACCGGCGAGCTCGTCGCCTGGCGCGTCGACGGTCGAGAGATGCTGGCCCGACCGCTGCAGCCGTATTTCTGGAAGCCCGCCAACCGCAACCAGGCGGGCAACAAGTACGCGGAGCGGCTCGGCCTGTGGAAGTCGGCCGCCGAGTCGAGCAAGTGGGGCGGCCGCGTTGTGCCGGGCTCGAGCGGGGAAGTTGCTGTCGAGATGGATACGGAACTGGCGGACGGCGTCGGCCAGTGCCAGATCCGCTACACGCTGCACCCCAGTGGGCAGCTTGAGGTAGCGATGACGTACGAGCCGCTGCGGGCCGATCGCGCGCCGCCGCTGCCGAAGTTCGGCGTGCGGTTGGGGCTGGCCGGTGGCGTCGACGAAGTCGCGTGGTACGGGCGGGGCCCCCACGAGAACTACGCCGACCGTCGCACCGCCGCGTTCCTCGGCCGGCACGACCTGCCATTCGCCGCGTACCACACCGAGTACATCTACCCACAGGACAACGGGGCGCGGACCGGCGTCCGCTGGCTGGAGCTGCGTTCGGAGGCCGGACTGCGGATCGATGGCCGGCAGCCGCTCACAGTGCGGGCGTGGCCCTACACCGAGGAGGACCTCGAATCGGCCCGCCACCCGGCCGACCTGCCGAACCGCGACTTCGTCGACGTGAACATCGACGCCCGGTTGCACGGCGTGGGCGGCGACAACAGCTGGGGCAAGCGGACCATGGACCAGTACACCCTGCCCGCCGACGAGGCCTACGAGCTCCGCTTTGTGCTCACCCCGCTAGACGCCGGCGGCGAGTAGCCGTAGAGCGGCCTCGGCCAACCGCCACCACGACCAGCCCGACGACCGACAAGGCAACCGCCGCAGGCTCCGGCGCCGCTGCTTGGCTGACGCTCTCGGCCGCGGCGCCGTAGCCCCACCGCCAGATGAGGTAGTCGTCGTTATCGACGACGCCATCGCCGTCCCCGTCGGCGGTCAGGTCGGTCGTGCTCCCCAGGCTGTCACGCCAGACGGTGTAGTCCGCGGCGTCAACCTGACCGTCGTCGTTGAAGTCGCCGTCGAGCGGGTCCGGCGTCACATAGGTCACGTCGCCGTCCTGCAGCTCGGCGCCGGGCAACCCGAACCGGAACTGCAGGTCCCCGTCGGCGCCCGCCCCGAAGACGGACGGATCAAAGAGATTGCCCAGAGGCAGCTCCGAGCCAGGGCCGACACTGGTTCCGGCGAGTAAGTAGGCTTCGGAGACGACGGTTGGGCCGGGCTCACCGAGCTCGTCCCAGCTTTCTCCCTCGCCCGGCCCCGTGGAGTCGATCCCTTGCTCGTCGAGGCTTACCCATCCCTCCGCGTTCAACGCCCCGGCGGCGCTGCTGACGCGGTAGTAGTTGAGGTCGATCGGCGCCGCGTTCGCGTTGCTCAGGGTCACGCCGCCGGTGACCGTGTTGACGGTGATGCCCAGTGAATCGAGCGGGACAGGCCCCGCGGTAAAGCTGTCGAGGACTTCTTGGGCGGAGAGCGCGTGGTTGTAGATGCGGAACTCGTCGATGGCGCCGTTCAGGTTGTCGTCCGCGTTGTAATTGGACCGACCCAGGTAGGCGTTGTCGTTGTCGAGCTCGTCCATACTAACGGAGAGGAAGGTGTCGCCCGCTAGCTGGCCATTGATGTACACGGACAAGCGGTTGTTCTGCGTGTCGTCCACCACGACCGCGACGTGGTAGGCCTCGTCAACGTTGAGCGTCGGCCCGCCAACGGCGACGTCCTCATCGCCACCGCCGCCGTTGTCGGTGATCGCGGCGCGGTGGTCGCCGGCGCCGCTGTTGGGCGTGAAGAATAGGTAGTCCCGACCCTGGCCGCTGAAGTTTGTGCTGCCGAAGTCGAACACCCGCTGCCAAGCGCCGCCGCCACGGTAGGAAAACCACGCCTCGAAGGTGGCGTCGGTGTAGTCGTTGATCTGGATGACGCCGCCCGGCAGGTTGACGAAGTCGTCGCCATCGCCCGGAAGGTCCACCACGCCCAGTTCAATGTTTGCGTCGCCGCTTAGGGCCCCGTGCGCTCCGCCGATCAGGTCGCTGGCGGTCCCGTCGTTGAAGGTGTACTGGTGCACCAGCACCGCTTGGGCGGTCTGCGTTGACGCCAGAACCACGCAGCACGCGATGGCGGCCGCCCGAGCGAATGCGCGGCGCCGCCGCCCGGACAGGCCCGCCGCGGCGCCGGCCGCCAGCAGCGTGAGCAGACCGCCGCTCGGCTCGGGGACCTGCAGCAGCGACTGGAACGCGCCGGCGCCCAAGGCCCCGATGTAGTCGCTGCGGAACAGCAGGAAGTCGTCGTAGTCGTTGTCGCCATCGCCGTCCAGGTCGCCCAGGCGGTAGGTCTCCGCGGCGGTCAGGCCAGCGAGGTCCGTCAGGTGGTTGGGCTTGAACGCCGTCCAGTCGCCTGGATCGATCTCGCCGTTGAAGTTCAGGTCGCTGCGGGCGAAGGGCTGCCCGCCGTTGCCGACAAACTCGACGTCGGCCGCCAGCATAACGCCGCCTACCGTGACCGTCAGCTGCAGGTCCTCGTAGATCGACCGCACCCACAGACCCTGGCCATCGATCAGGTCCTCGGCGCTCAGCTCGAACCCGGCCTGGTCGGCCAGCGTGGCGGCGCCGGTTGTCGACTCGGCGAACTCTGCCATCGAGTCCGGGGCGGAGGTAACCTGCCACACGTCATCGGGGTCGACGGACCCGTCGCCGCCCGGGCTCGCGTCCAGCCGGCCAGCGATCGGTGTGATTGCATCCGGGTCGATTGCACCGTGCAGCGACGTGAGCGAGTACCCGCTCACGTCGATCGGCGCGCCGGAGTCGTTGACCAGCGTCACCTCGCCCGTGTCCCGGTTCACGGTGAGCGTGAAGCCGGCGGTCGGGGTGACGCGGAAGATCTCGCCGGCGCCGGCGCCCGGGTACTGCCCGAAGAAGCCTTGGCCGTTGCCGAAGTCGACCAGGTAGAGGTTGCCCGCGTTGTCCGTTCCGAACGACACGATGTGGTCCAGCCCGGCGCTGCTGGTGAACGTCGAGTCGGGCTGGTAGGACGGGTCGGCCGGGTCGACCACCAGCGACTGCCAGAGCGCCGAGATGTCGGTGTTGACGCCGTTGTCGCCGTTGTAGCTGCCGGTGGGCGTGTCGCGGTCGAACTCGAGCGACCAGACCTGGGCCGCGTCGCCGGTGGTGGGGAAGTCGGCGTAGAAGTACTTGCCCTGCAGCTCCGCGACCGGTCCGCGGTAGAGGTAGCCGCCGATCACCGCCTCGCCGCCGCCGTCGTGCGGGAACTGCTGCAGCGGGTTGAGTGCGACGGCGCCGGTGAACGGGTTGACCGTGGCGCCGGTCGACCCGGGGATGCCGCTGTCGATAGTCCCCTCGCGCTCGGGCCAGCCGTAGTCGATGGGCGGGCCGCCGGTGTTGGTCCCGGCCTTAAGGAAGTTGACCTCCTCCCAGGTGGTCTCGCCGACATCGCCCATCCAGAGGTCGCCGGTCTGCGAGTCGAAGCTCGCCCGGTACACATTGCGGAGCCCGGTCAGCCAGGCCTCACCAAGCCCCGTGATTGGCGTTCCGGGATTGGCCGCGTTGTAGGCCGGGATCGGGTTGCTCGCCGGGATGGCAAAGTTCTTGCTGTCGTCGGCCGGGTAGGCATCGGCGCCCATGACATCGACCCGGAGCATCTTGCCGGCGATGTCGCTCGGGTTCTGCGAGGGCCGCCCATTGGGCGACTGGCCCCCGTTGACAGCGTTGCCGTACGAGCCGTCGCCGGTGCTGATGTAGAGGTAGTCCCGCTCGCTGCCGGTGGCGGTGGGGTCGAACCCGATCCAGTTGATCGTGTGGTTGAGCTGCTGGTTGTTGTCGTACTCCAGCAGCAGCCGGCTGGGCGTCGCCTGGTACGTGGGCGACGGCCCGCTGATGTCGACGTCAAACTCCTCCACCCGGTTGACGGCCGTCGCGGACGCCTCGGCGGAGGTGACGTACATCTTGCCAAATCCCGACGCGCCCTGGACGTTGAAGTCCGGGTGGAACGCCACGCCGATTAGGCCGGTGTCCTGGGTGACGAACCGGTCGAAGTTGAACACCTGCGTGCGGCTGGCGGTCTGCACGTCGTACCGCCAGATGCTCCCCATGTTGTTCGTGGCGGAGAACCCCGGGTTGGCGTCGTCGGTCCGCTCCGTGTAGTAGAGGATGTTCGCCGGATCGCCCGGCGCCTGCGTGACGTACGTCGGCTGGTTCAAACCCGCGGCGATGCGTTCCAGGCGGTACCCCTGAGAGGTAACTCGGGGAGGGAACACGACGGCCGAGACCACGACCGCTATCGCGGCGAGGGAGTGCTTCATGGGAGGTGAAGAGCCAAACAAGAGGAGAGGAGTAGCACGCCGGTGCGGCTATGGCTCTAACCCCACTACATCGGACCCAGGCCTAGCCGCCGCGGAAAACCTACAAGAAATTGCGATTTTCAGCCTAACCGCTTCGGCACCAAGATGGCGTTAAGTTTCCGCCAATTTCCCGTGAAGATGGGCGGCGGCAGCCGAATCTCGGTTGATTCGCGGTCTGCTTGCGTCACTCCGTCGAGCTAGATGGACCCGCGTCGAGAACGGGCCGCTCGCGCGAGGTGTACCAATCGCGGAGGATCCCTGCGGCTGGTCGACCGTACACGCAAAAGCTCCGGATCCTCGACGCCCGCTCCGCGGGGTAGAGCCGCGCGGGCCAGTCCCACCAGCAGAACCCGTGGAACCAGGGCTCCTGCCAGAAGGTCTCGAACATGGCCTCGTAGTAGCGGGCCTGCTCTTCGTCGCTGATGGGAAACGCGGGCATCGAGTAGGCGTGCGACCACGGTCGCCGCGCCGCCCCCCGCACATTGGTGACGCCGGTCTCGATGAACAGGATTGGCTTCCCCCAGCGCTCGCTGACGGCACGCAGTTCATGACGAACGTCGGCGAGCTCCGCGACCATCTGCTCCTTGGGGGTCACGGTCGCGAGCGCTTGCTCCAGCGACTCTCCGCTGCGCGGGGGGATCGGGTAGTAGCCGCTGACGCCGATGAGGTCGAGTTGGTCCCACCAGTTGATTGTGCTTTCCCGTCCGTGGTTGCAGTTGTAGGTCAGCACCCCGCCGTAGATCCGCCGGATGCCTTCGATAGTCGCCCGCCAACGAGTCTCGAACCCCTCGGTCGAGCTCATCTCGCAGCCGACGCAGAACGCCTCTACCCGCTCGTCGGCGGCGATCCGGGCGTAGTGTTCCAGGAACCGGCGGTAGTCGTCCCACCACTGATCCCACCGCTGCGTATCCACCACCTCGCCCTTTCGAAAGGACTCCTCGCTGGCCCAAGGGTCTGCTACGCCCGCGTGACCGGCCGCTGTTTCCTCGTCCGTCGCTGGGCGAAAGAACTTGATCCACGCCCGCCAGACGCCGTCCGCGGGGTTGACGGTGGGTTTCAGGATGACCTTCAGGTTGTGCCGCCTCGCGAGTCGGATGGCGGCTCGCACCTCGTCGTTGGACACCATCCGGGGGTTCTGATCGCCCCACAGGATGCGCGGTGTTTGGGCGGTGGGCATCTCGGCGGCAAACGCGATGCAGACGTGGTCGACACCGGTCTCGGCCAGCTTGGCCATCGACGCCTGCGCCGCGTCCGACGCGTAGTCGCCCCGCACCGCGTTCCATCCCCACGAGTAGCCGCGCACAAACCCAAGCTGCGCAGGCTCGTCGGCCAGGACCGGCCGGCCCGCCAGCAGGCTCACCCCGAGCAGGAGGGCGCTCCAACGCCAGGTTGCAACACGGGGAGGCATCTAATCTCTCCTGGTCAGTCCTGTCGGAATCGGTCGGCCCTCAGCGACGCCGCGCAGACCGCCAGTAGCAACGACGTGAAGGTGGCCGGCTCCGGCGCTGGCGAACCGTGGGTCGGCGATATCGCGGCTGCCTGTCCGTAGCTGCTCCGCCACAGTTCGTAGTCGCCCGCGTCGACGACCCCGTCGCGGTTGCCGTCCGCTGCAAGGCCAGCTCCTGTGGCGCCGAGCGTGTCCCGCCAGACCGTGTAGTCTGCCGCGTCGATAACCCCATCGCGGTTGAAATCGGCGTCGCCGATCGGCATGAACGCCGTGTCCGTCAACGCGATGCGGTCGATGTAGATCGTCGCCTCCTGGGCGCCCGGCCAACTGCCAGCAAAGCCAAGGTTCAGCGCGGCCGAGTTGAGCGCGTCGCCAAGGCCGAAGGCCGTGAGCGGGATCTCGACGCGGACGGTCTGATCCACGCCCGCCGCGATTGGCGCGGCGGAGTTGATCTGATTCCAGCCGGCCGGGCTGGCGTCGATCGCGACGTGCAGGTCGAGCGCGGCGAGACCGCTAGGCAGGTCTTCCGCCCGGTACACGACGTCGAGTTCCAGCAGGTAGTCCTCGGAAGACCCCGCCACGGCTTCCTGCAACGCGGCAAGCTGCTGACCGCCAAGGTTGACGCGAGCGTCCCACGTCCAGGACTGTGTCGGCTTGATTATGGCCAGCACCGTTTCGCCGTCGGTCGCCTGGGCGTGTGCGACCGTCTGCAGATGGCTGTCCGGTTCAGTCTCAAAGTCGGGGTAGTAGAACCCCTCCAGCCCGTCCTCAAAGCTGTACAGCACCGTGGTCGCCGCAGGCGGCGGGTCGGGGTCAGGGTCTCCGGGGTCGACGTTGGTCCCATGCACAAAGCTCGACAGCCACTGCGCGGCCTGCTGGTTGTTCGGCTGGTTCCCCCCGTCGGGGTTCATGTTCCACAAGCTTCCCGAGGAGCCTGGCATGTCCCACTGCCAGATGTGCGCCGCCAGCACCTCCCCACCCGCGAGCCGGCCATCCAGCGCACGCTGGAAGCCCTCAAACGCCATGGTCTGTTCGTCCCGATCGAGCGGCGGCGGCTGCCTCCCCGGGACCGACGGGTTAGTGTCGTCGCGTTGCGGTGTAGCGGTTGTCTGATCGTAGGGGAGGTACCCGATCTCGGTAAACTCGATCGGCAGGCCGGCGCCGGCCTTCCTCGACGCCGCGTAAGGGAGTATCTCGGCGTCGAGCTTCGCCTCCCAGGCGGACTGCACGTCGGAGATGAAGTTCGGGTCGGGGTAGGCGCCCGACTGCTGCGCGTCCTCGGCCGACAGCAGGTTCTGAAAGTACGAGTCGATCCCAAGGAAATCGATGCCCGGGTGGTCCCAGATCGCGGCTGCGACGTTCGGATGGTTGTAGTTGTCCCAGTTCGCCGCGTAGCCGAGCGTGCCGCTGAACGCCCCATCGACGGCCGAGATCACCGAGGTCCACTTTGCGTTGTGGCCCGCGTTCCTGCTGAGGGCGCGTAACTCGGTGCCGACGGTCATCGAGTCGGCGCCGCCGGCCTCGGCCATCGCGGCGACGTCCACCAGGTAGTCCTCGTAATGGCCCCAGAAGGTCGTCGCCTCGGGCGAGCCGGGCGCCGGGTCGTAGAAGCCACGCCACTCGCTGAAGCCGACCGGCTCCACGAACGGGTTAACCGTGACCCGCATCCCCAGCGACTTCGCCCGCTCCACGCCGGCCGCGACGTGGGAGAGCTCCGGCCCTTGGTTCGAGCTTGAAGCGATGGAGCCCGTGCCGATCGAGTAGAACCGAACCGGGCTGAGCGAGACCTCGGTGAACCCGGCGTCGTGGGCCGCCTGCACGGCGTCCTGCCACACCTGCGAACCATTCTGAAAATTCGCCCAAGACACCAGGTTGAATCCGACCCCCGGGTCAACGCCGTGCTCGTACACGGTCGGATCGGCTGAGGCAGGCCGGCCCGCCACCAGCGCGGCGGCCAGCAGAAAGAGCCTAGGGCCTCGGGATAGTGATCTGGAAGGGCGCATCCGCGGTGTCGACCGTGATCGGGGTGGTCGCGATGTTGGTGTACTCAGCCGGCACGAGCGAGTTGCCGTTCTCATCGACCGCGAACATGATCGCCACGGTGTGCTTGCCTGGCACCAGGCCGTCGCCCGGCTTGTGGCTGGTGACCGAATCGAACGTGCCATCGGGGTTGAGGTCGGCGCCCGCGGGCCTCGGGTGGGCGCCGCCCACGGCCGGTGCCATCGACTTGAAGATAACCTTGCCGACCTGAAGCGGCTGGCCGTCTTCGTACGTCACGCGGCCGCTCGCGGGCACGTAATCGAACGGCCCACCCCCGCAGCCAAACAACAGCGGCAGGGTCACGATCGCTAGTAAGACTCGCTGCGGCGGGGCCGCCGTCGTCGCTGTGTGCGTCATACGCGCCGCGGTGCTCCGCCGTGGTGGTTAGTTGCCGAGGTCGAGCACGTAGCCGTCGCGTGACACGTTCAGGCGCTGCCAGGCGCCGAAGAGCTCGGGTGAGGTGCTCCCGTCCCCGTTGGCGCCGCCGATCTTGCTGGCGACCGAGCCGTGGAACGGCTGGATCCCCGACTCGATGAAATCGCTGATGAACGTGACGCTGCCGTCGGCCATCGCGGCGTTGGCGCCTCCCGGGTGCCTGCTCCTGACGACCGATTGCCCACTCCGCTGCACGTAGCCGATGGCCATGCACTCGCCACGGAACAGGTCGCGGTTCTGGTTGTAGACGGCGCCGCTGATGAGGATGTCGTCGTCGTTGACGCAGTCGTTGATGGTCGTCGAGCCGTTGGTGGCGTGGCGGCAGTGCCAGCTTGAGCCGCACATTCCCATGGCCCACACGCCGCGGCGGTCCTCGGGGATCAGCCCCACGCGGAGCTCGGTGAGCATCAGCGTCTTGGAGGTGCCGTCGGTGATCTGCCCGATCCGCAGGCCCTTGTTGATCGTGCTGACACCGACGTTCCACTCGTCGTCGAACCGGTTGCCGGCGCCGTCGGTCTGGTCCCAGCTGTCGGGCCAGAACTGCACGCCGTTGAGCCCGTAGTTGCCCCGCGCCCAATTTCCGTCGGTGGAGCCGCTGATGACCGATCCACTCCCCTGCCGCGTGACCGAGCCGGTGAACTTGTTCCCGGCGCCGGTGTCGCTGGGGCACAGCATCACGTCCAGCTCGACCCCGCGCTCGGCCCAGTCCCCCGGCTCGTCCGGCCCCGCACCGTCGGAGATGCGTGCGAACTCAACGTCCAGGTCGAACCGGTCGTACAGGCTCTGCTCCTCGATAAAGGGCAGCGTCAACACGGCCCAGTTGGGGCCCAAACGGTCATCCCGCCCCACGGTGCTGAACTCGGTCTTCATCAGCGGCGGGAACGCGCCGTAGGTGTCGTGGTAGTTGTGCTGCGCGAGCGCAAGGTTGCGCAGGTTGTTCACGCACTGACTGCGGCGCGCTGCCTCGCGGGCCGCCTGAACCGCCGGCAGCAACAACGCCACCAGCACCCCGATGATCGCAATCACGACCAAGAGTTCGACAAGCGTGAAACCGCGACCCGCTGTGTGCCGGCTAGCGAGCATGTTGATTCACCTCCCTGGAAACGGTTGCCAACGACGCGGTGCGCCCACCAGTCAGGCCGTCCGCCGAGCGCTGCGCGAGCGGAGAGAGGCGATCGCCGCCGCCCCTAACGCCGCGAGCACGAAACCGCTTGGTTCGGGCGCCGCCGAGGCGGCCCCTTCGGGGACGATCGACCGCACTCGGAAGTTGTCGATGGTGATGGTCACGTCGTTGCCATCGGCCAGAACGTTCATGTTGGTCGCCAGATGGATGGTCAGGTAGCCGGTTTGATCGTAGATCCCTACGTCCGACAGCGACATCCCGTTGGTGTCGCTGTCGCCGCCAACGTCGTTGAACTGCGAGAGGAGCAGCTCAACGGTCGTTGGCTCCCCGGTGCCGATGCCGGCCACCAGTCCGTTGTCGTTCTGGAAGAACGGGTCCCCCGCGTTCTCGGGGCCGCCGTCGGCGGCCAACGCCAGGTGGATGATGAGGTAGTCTGGGTTGGACCTCGGGAACTGATCCTCGACCGTCACGTCGAACGCGATGGAGTAGGCGTCCGGGTCGTTCAGGGCGGCGACAATCGTGTCGATCTCGGCTTGCACCACCGGGTCGGGCCCACCGCCCACGGCGCCGTAGTTGCCGGCCCAGGCGTCGTAGTCGCCGGCGCCGACCTCGCCGCTCTCGCCGGGATCTCGGTTGGGCAGTTCGAACGCACTGCCCAGGTTGTCCCGCCACACGGTGTAGTCGGCCGCGTCGACGCCGCCGTCGTTGTTGTAGTCTCCCACCGGCGGCGCGGTGTTGGCGAACGCGTCCAGCGAGAAGGCCGTGCCCCACTCGAAACTGCTGGCGGTTGGATGGCGGGTGATCTCGAGGGCGTTGTTGCCGTCGGTCGCGCCAACCGCGGGCGAACCCACGGCGCCCTGACGGACCGCGACGCTGTGCGCGCCCGCCACGATCGGCGTCGAGTCCCAGCCGAGCAGGTCGCCGCCGTTCTCCCAAGAGAACAGCACGGTGTCGGCTAGCGTCGGGGGCTCGGGTGAGGTGCTGAGAGTCGCCATAGCTCCGTCGTAACCACCCAAGAACTCATCGCCGCCGAAGAGCTCCACTCCGAACGAGGTAATGTCCGTAGGGTCGCCGCCCAGCGAGATGATCTGATCCGGCGTGATCGACAGCGTGATCGGTTCAGTCCCCAGCGACACCGCCTGGCCGTTGCCGGTGAAGACCGCCCCGCCCGCCGACCGGACGAATAGCTGCGCCGCCATGCTGGGGAGGCCGGACGGCGCCACCACCGGATCACTGAATGTGAGCGAGAACGCGTCGAGCCCGGTGAGGTCGGCGGTGACGGGCGCCTCCATGGCCACGCGGTAGAGGTTGTCGTTGATGTCGAAGTCGGTCTTGAAGGTCACCTGAACGGCGTCGCCGCCTACGGCGGTCAGCCCCTGCAGCGCCGCCATGTCCGGCTCGGGATTGTCGATAAAGTCAGCGAACGCAAGCCCGAGCAGGTCTGTCTGACTGGGGCTGAAAATCGTCTGAGCGCGGCCGGCTCCGACCGCAATCAGCAAGACGCCGAGCACGAACGCTCGAAGAGTTAAATCCTTAGCCTTGGCCATGCTGTTTCCACCCAGTTGTTGGTTGCGTTCCTAACGGCTCCTGTAGCACCTTCAGCCAGCCCAACGCGCGGCGCCGGTCCTCCGGCGCCGCGGCGTTGGGCTTGTTCAACGCCCGGCTCCCGGCAGCTTCATGCCCACCGCCGCCGCCGTACGCCGGCAAACACCGACGACGCGATCAGCGTCAGCACCACGCCCGTCGGCTCGGGGACGCCAAGCACGACGCTCTGCACGCGGATGTCGATCGCCCCGCCTGCGTGGGGATCAATATTCAGGCCAATCCACTGCGTCAGGTCGAGGTCTCCGCCCGCGCCGAGGGCGTCAAGCGGGAACATCAACTCGTGGAACTGGCCATCGACGGGGAGCGTGAGACTCGTGCCCCCGAACGCGAATTGGTTGTTGGCGTCACGGTCTGCGTATTGGGCGTAGAACTGCACGCCCACCTCGGTGGCGGCGCCGGCGCCGGGGGTCGCCTTCATCGTGACCCGCGCCACCGAGTAGTTCGAGATATCGAGCGGCCGGGCGGAGAAGTTCACCGCCAGCGCATTGTTGTTGCCCCACGCGACCGCCCCGCCAGGGCCATCGCCCAGGTCCACCCAGCGGAGAGAGTCCTCCAGGTTGGTCAGGCCGTCCTGACTCTCGGTGCCCGTCGCCCCCGAAATGCCGCTCTCGTCAAACTTCACTACAGCGTTTTCTAGGCCGAGTGAATGGTCGGCGATCACACGCTCGTTGAGCGGGGTCCCGGCAGTGCGGATCTCGCTGATCTCATACGTGACGGGCGAGGGTTCCGAGTGACCGAAGATCTGGAAACCGACCGTGCGGGCGTACTTGGCCTCACCGTCGGTCCAACCAAGGCTGTTGAGATCGACAGAAACGGTGTTGGCGCCTGGGTTCAACGTAAACCCACCGGCGAAGAAGCCGCAGCAACCGGAGCTGTCGTCGGTCTGGAGAAAGACCTGTCCGAAGATGTCCCCCGTACCGTTGTGGCTGACATCGATCTCAATCGCGTCCAGCCCCAGCAGGTCAACGCCGCCAAAGTCGTAGCGTCCAGACAGGTCGGCGGCGCCCGCCGACTCTTTGGCGTAGTTGAACCCATCGGAGATGGCGAAATCGCCACCCAGAGCGGTTTCGGTGACGGTGAGCACACCGTCGGTAGCATTGGAAAGGTCCGGCGCCGCCGCGCCAAACTGGAACGACCACTCCTCAACGTTAGGGCCTCCGCTAGACCCAATACCGTGGTCCCAGCTGTACAGCACTCCGGGCGACTGCGCGTTGGCCACGCCGACTTGGTTAAGTGAAAGCAAGAGCGCGCCTACCCAGGCGAATCGACACAACCTCATGAGAACTCCCTCCGGACGCATGTGGTGCCAATTGAAAAGAGATTACCGTTCCGGCTCGAACCGCCGCGCCGACCGACCACAGCAACGCCTCGTCCTGTGAGCATTAAAGGCGTCCTGCCCGGCTTCCGCCGGTGCGTGGGGCTCGAAACGACAGCCCACGACTCTACTACTAGCTACGAACAGCTCTGCACGTGTAAGAAAAGCTGCCGGGCAAGCCCGGCGAATCACGTCACGACGGCATGGTAAAGTACTTGAACTAGCCAGTCAAGCATTTTCTCGGGCTTCTTGATCCCGCGTTCAACGCGGCAATCATGGCGGCGATCGCGCCTTTCGACGCGCCGCAAGCCAGACATGGCGGCAAGCATCTACTGATCGGCCGGCGCCGTTGACTCCCTCAAGATAACGTCCGCCTCGATTTTTGCCTTCGTAAAGGGACCGCTCACGGTCCCGTCCAACCGCTGGAGCACCAGCGAGGCCGCCTCGACGCCGATTTCCCGCGGGCGTTGGCGGACCGTCGACAGGGGGGGTGCCAGGCCCGCCGCAAAATCGAGATCGGCGAATCCGATCACGGACAGGTCGCTAGGAATCGACATACCGAGGGCTGCCGCCGCGTCGTAGACGTGGCGTGCTTCGTGGTCGGTGACGGCGAAAACCGCGGTCGGGCGGAAATCGCTGGTAAGAAGTTCGGTCGCCACTTCAACCCCGTTGGTTCCCTCGCGGTTCAACCGCCAGCTCCTCACCTCGGCGTCGGACTGCACCTCCACCGCCCGTTCAAACTCCTCACGGCGTTCGAGCGCCCAAGTCTGGGACTGACTCTCGCGGCTTGAGATGCACGCGATGCGCCGGTGGCCGAGGTCGAGCAGGTGCTTGGCCACCGTCTTGGCGGCAAGCGCCTCGTTAGTTCCGACCGTGTCACAGATCGGCTCATCGGGCTCATAGTCGATCACCACCACCGGCACGCTACGCTCGGCAAGGTCGCTGATGTGGCGCCGGTACGCCACAGCGAACGTCGGCCACATGATCAACGCGTCGACCCGCCGGTCCAGCAGACGGTTGATCTGACGCAGCCCTTCTTGCTCGTCTGCCTCGAAGTGCGGCATGTGGTCAAGGTCGCCCTGCCAGATCGTGATCGGCAGGTAGTCGGCCTCGCCGAGCCGGTGGTGGATGCCCGATAGCACCTTGACCCAAAACGAGTCGTAGGGCGGGATCATCACGCCAACGGTCATCGTACGGCCAGACTGGATGCTGCTCACCAGCAGATTGCGGCGCCAGCCAAGCCGTTCCGCGGTCGCGACTACTCGCCGGCAGGTCTCTTCGCCGAACCGGCCCACATCGCCACGCAGGATCTTGGACGCGGCGCTGACCGACACGCCGGCTTCCGCAGCGACGTCTTTCAAGCGCGGCACACGTGGCTCATTCATTGTGGGCCTACCCGGCCTCCGGTGGTTCGGCAAGTCTGGCGTTGATGCTGGCGTTCTCTGCTCCGCTGGGCGCCGGCCCCCATCTTAACGACCGGCCCACAGGCTGACGACGTCCGAAGTCCTTAGACCCACAAACGACGCCTCGAACCGGCGTCGATTCGACGTTGTTGTCTCGAAAGAAGCCTCCCATTGCGTCGTATCAACCGCAACACCCACCTAGAATGAGGTTAATCCTCGTTTCCTTCCCCTTTTCCCACCAGCAGCCCTTCACGGCGATCCCCGCAGGGCCGCACCAAAGCACACCCGGCCCCGCCGCATGTGCGGGGTTTCCGTTCTGCACCCGAGACTCTATGCCACGCCGACCCAGCCCCGCTGCACCGAAGAACGACAACTCCCGACACGGCCGCCGCCTGCAGTACGAAACGCTAGAAGACCGCCTGGCGCTGACGGTTGAGATTAGCGAATTCCTGGCGGGCAATGATTCTGGCCTGGAGGACGCCGCCGGTCATCGCCATGACTGGATCGAGCTGACGAACACCGGCGCGTCGCCCCAGAACATCTCTGGGTGGAGCCTGACCGACGACCAGCTGAACCTAACCAAGTGGCAGATCCCCTCGACGCCAGAGACCACAAGCCTGGCACCGGGTGAGTCGCTGCTGGTGTTCGCCTCGGGGGCGAGCGGCGAGGTAGGTGTGGTCAACGGCGAATTGCACGCCAGCTTCCAGCTGTCGATGGAGCCGGGCTACCTGGGGCTCGTGCGGGCCGACGGAACCACCGTAGAGGACGCCTACGACCTCTACCCTCAGCAGGTGGCGGACGTGTCGTACGGCCTGGGGGTCGGAACCAGCGCCACGACGACCGAGACGCTGATCACGGCGGGCTCGTCGGCTACTGGCGATGGCTCCCCGGCCAAGTTCCGCCGATTCACCGGGCCCAACGCCAGCGTCGACGATCACTGGACCGAGATCGACTACGTCGCAAGCTCCGGGGATGGCTGGACCAATGCGACCAGCGGGCTCGGCTACGGCTACGGCAGCCCCTGGCAGGACAGCACGGTCTCGCTGGGGGGCGAGATTGCGGGCTACGTGCGGATGCCGTTCACGGTCGACAACGCGGCTCAGCTGACGTCGCTCAACCTGGAACTGCGTGTCGACAACGGCTACATCGTGTACCTCAACGGCAGAGAGGTGCAGCGCGAACGCCTGCCGACAATGTTCAAGATCGGCAACGACTGGCTCGACGCCAACAACGGGCAAGGCGGGCTCAACAGCCGCGAGAACCTCAGCGATTCGACCATCACCGGGTCGCCGGCGGTGATCGATCTCACGGCCTGGCTCGACACGATCGAAGAGGGCGAGAACGTGCTGGCGATCTACGCCGCCAACCACACCAGCGACCAGGGCGACTACCTGGTGCACGCGGAGCTCACCGCCGGACGCGCGGTCGGCCCAGTGGCCGACTCGTTCATGGTTACGCCAACTCCGGGACTAGAGAACGGCGCGGGCTACCTGGGGGTCATCGAGGACACGCTCTTCTCGCATGACCGAGGATTCTACGACTCGCCGTTTCTGCTGGAGATCACCACGGCCGAGCCGGGCACGACCATCCGCTACACCACCGATGGCACGCGGCCAACGCTCTCCAACGGGTCTACCTACTCGGCCGGTTCACCGATCCTCGTCAACCCGGCGACGCTCAGCTACGCCGATGCCGGCGTGGTGACGATCCGCGCCGCCGCGTTCAAAGAAGGCTACTTCCCCACGAATGTCGACACGCAGTCGTACATCTTCCTGGACGACGTCCTCGACCAGGACGGCGCCGGCCTGCCCGACTACAGCGATTGGGGCTACGCCGGGCCGGATTGGGACATCGATCAGAGCATCGTCTCATCGGTGGGGCCCGAGAACCTGAAGGACGACCTCAAGTCGATCCCCACCATGTCGCTGGTGATGGACTGGGAAGAGATGTTCGGCAACGGCTCCAACGAGGGCATCTACACCGAGGACAGCCGCTGGCGCAACAAGAGCGACGAACGGCAGGCCTCGCTCGAGTACTTCACCGCCGACGGCGCCGAGGAGTTCCAGATCGACTCGGTGGTCGAGATCCAGGGGCACTCCAGCACCAACCGCTGGCGGAGCGACAAGCTCTCGCTGCAGGTCAAGTTCAAGCAGCCCTACGACACCAAGCTGGAGTCGGACACGCTCTTCGGCAACGCGGTCAACGCCGGCGAGAGCCCAGCGAACGACTTCGACACGCTTATCCTCGACGCGCAGTACAACTACACGTTCGCGGTCAACAACACGTCGGTCCAGGGCCCCTACGCCACCTACGTGCACGACCAGGTGGTGGCGGACTTGTCGAACCTGGCAGGCGTGCCGGCCGCGCACGGACGCTGGGTGCACCTGTACATCAACGGCGTCTACTGGGGCATCTACAACGCCCACGAGCGGCCCAGCGACTCGTTCGCCGAGGAGTACTTCGGCGGCGACAAAGACGACTACCTGGTGGTCAAGGGCTTCGAGGGGCGGGACCTGCTGCACGGCGGAACGCAGGACAAATACCTGCAGGACGACGGCGGTCTGGCCTCACAAGAAGCCTACCAAGAGCTGATCGACCAAGTAGACGACAACCTCGCGAGCCTGGGCCAGTACCAGGAAGTCGCCGCGTTGCTCGACATCGATGACTTTGTCGACTACATCATCATCCACTACTACGCCGGCAACTACGACTGGGGCGAGCTCAACTGGCTGGCGTCGTACAACAGCGTGGACCCGGAGGGCCGCTGGCGGTTCCACTCGTGGGACCAGGAACACGCGTTTCCCAACGACCAGAACGCGCCCGCGGGTGACGGCCGCAATCAGGACTACGACCACACCAGCCAGGTCGCCAACGACTTTGGTGAGCACGAGTTCGGCCCGACCGGCATCCACCACAAGCTGATGGCCAGCGAGGAGTACCGGCTGCGGTTCTCAGACCGGGTGGAGGAGCTCATGCGGAACGACGGACTTCTGACCCCCGCCAACGCGCAGGCGGTCTGGCAGGCCCGCGTCGACGAGATTTCGGGCGCCATCAACGGCGAGGCCGCCCGCTGGGGCGACAACCGCAGCCCGGACAAGGACGGCGACGACTGGGCGACCAACGCCCAGTACACGTCGGACCACTTCTTCTTCGCCAACGGGCCGTACCAGAGCCGCACCGACACGGTCATCGGCATCTTCAACAACACGTTCTCGCCGGGCAGCGACGATGACGAGGTCGGCAAGACCGACTGGCTCGTCAACCTCGACGCGCCCGACTTCAATCAGTTTGGCGGCGAGGTCTCCGGCCCGTTCGGGCTCACCATGAGCAACCCGAACGGCGGCGGGACCATCTACTACACGCTGGACGGCTCGGACCCCCGCACTCCCGGCGGCGGCGTCAGCCCGACGGCCACGATCTACACCGGCGCCGCGGTCAGCCTGGCTGAAACCACCCAGGTTCGGGCGCGCGTCCGCGACACGGCACAGTCGGGGACTTCCAACGACTGGAGCGCGGAGGTCGCCAAGACGTTCACCATCAGCCAGTCCGGCCTGCGGATTGTGGAGCTGATGTACAACCCGGCCGCCGCAGGCGACCTGGAGTACATCGAGTTGCTTAACACGGGCGACTACCCGGTCGACCTGAGCGGCGTGCAGATCACCGATTTCTCGAGCGGCGGTTACACATTCGCCGCCCAGATGCTGGAACCTGGCGAGCGGATCGTTGTCGCGCAGGACGTGGCGGCGTTCAAGTCGCACTACCCTGGGGTTGCAAATGTCGCCGCCACAGCCTTCTCAGGCAGCCTCAGCAATAGTGGCGAGACCGTCACGCTGCGTGACGCCAACAACAACGTGCTGCAGTCGTTCACGTACAGCGACGTCGCCCCCTGGCCAACCTCACCCGACGGCGGGGGCTACTCGCTAGAGTACATCGGCCCCTTCGACGCCGACGCGGCGGACCCGACGCAAGTCGCCGGCGACCCCTACGACAACGCCGCCAACTGGCGCGCGAGCCTGCTTGAAGGTGGCTCGCCCGGGACCGATGGATCTGCCAGCACCCTGCCGGGCGACTTCGACTCGAACGGCGCCGTGGAGCAGGCCGACTACGACGTCTGGCGATCAACGTATGGATCCACGTCAGACCTGCGTGCCGACGGCAACAACGACGGCCGCGTCGACGCCGCCGACTACAGCATCTGGCGTGACAATCTAGGCGCGGTCGCCGCCCCCATCATTGCGGCAGTCAGCGTCCCAGCGCCCGCGCCGCAGCCGGCGGCAGAACAGCCCACCGCATCGGCGGCCGATTCGGCGTTTGCCGAAGAATCGAACGAAACCAAACTAGCGGTTGCGTTTGCTTCGGCGACTGAGCACGCGGAAAGTGCATCAAACGCCTCTAGGTCCGCGATCGACCAGTCGTTAGCGGCTGCCGCCCGACCAGACAATCCGCTGCTGTTGTACTCCCTTCGGAGGAGCGGCGGTATGGATGGCGATCTGGATGAGTCCGAGCCGCTTACCGGCGAGCAGCTTGCGGCCCGTGACGAGGCTTACAACACCCTCGAGGGGAAACCGCTCGAGAGCTGGCGCCCTCCCGCGGTGTAGCCCGAGCGTCAATCACGCAGGCGCCAGCCGCCGACCTTCGGCCCGCCAGCTGGTCTGGCATCGAGCGTGCACGGCCCGAGGCAGTCCGGCTCACCGTCCCGAGGCGGCCTGCTCGGTCTGGCCAGCGTGTAGAGCCGCGAGCGTAACTACCTCGAGGCTAGAACCCATCCCATCCGACCCGTGTCGCCCTCCGCTGCGACCGCTTGCGTTAAGCACTTGCCGCGGCTCTACAATAAATTGCTTAGAGCGTTGTCGTTGTAGCGTCAGATGCTCACTGGGTTCAAAGCAACTCGCTCTTCTGCTGGTAGCTGGGTTGCTCCGCCGAATTGGGAGGCTGCCGTATGCCGCGTCGGGTGATTGTTGTTGGTGCTGGGCTGGCGGGGCTGTGCTGCGCCCGCAGGCTGTGCGACTCTGGCTGTGAGGTGCAATTGCTGGAATCAGCCGATGCGCCCGGCGGCCGCATCAGGACCGACAGAGTTGATGGGTTCCTGCTAGACCGCGGCTTCCAAACCCTGCTCTCTAGCTACCCAGAAGCCCGCGGGCAGCTGGACCTCGCCGCCCTCAACCTACACGCGTTCCAGCCCGGGGCGCTGGTGCGTCACCGCGGTGGGTTTCACAAGCTGTGCGACCCGTGGCGTACGCCGTGGGAAGGCGTGAAGTCCTTGATCACTCCGGTAGGCTCCCTGGCCGACAAGGTCCGCATCGCCCGCCTAAGGAGGCTCGCAACGGACGGGTCGCTTGAGTCGTTGCTTGGCGGGCCAGAAACACCGTCGCTGGAGTTTCTGCAGCAGCAGGGATTCTCCGCCACCATGATCGATTCGTTCTTCCGCCCGTTCCTGGGTGGGGTCTTTCTAGACGGTTCACTGGCCACGTCCAGCAAGATGCTGCTGTTCGTGTTCCGCATGTTCGCCACCGGCGATGCGTGCCTGCCCGAGTCCGGGATGCAGGCGATCCCGGAGCAGCTCGCCGCCGAGCTCCCCCACCACGTCCTGAGGTTGCAGACGCGTGTCGAAGCGATAAGCGAAGATGCCGTAACCCTCGCGTCCGGCGAGCACTTGGCGGCGGACGCGGTGGTGATCGCCGCCGGCCCCGGTGCGAGCGGCAGGCTGCTCGACGCCGAGCGCGACCTGCCCACACAAGGAGTAACCTGCCTGTACTACTCGGCGCCAGCCCCGCCGGTCACTGCTCCAATGCTCGTACTCGATGGAGAGGGCGGCGGGCCGGTCAACAACCTGTGTGTGCCGAGCTCTATTGCCCCGTCCTACGCGCCGAGCTGCAAGAGCCTGATCTCGGCTTCCGTCCTGGGAATCCCCGACCAGTCGGATGACGAGCTCTCTCGAGAGGTCATCGAGCAGTGCCGTGGCTGGTTCGGCGACCAGGTTGGCGCCTGGTCGCTGCTCCGCGTCTACCGAATCGCGGACGCTCTGCCGCAACAACTGCCGGGCGCGCTGTCGCCCTCTGAACGCCCCGTGAAGCACGCCACCGGCGTCTACGTTTGCGGCGACCACCTCGACAACGCATCGATTCAAGGAGCGATGACTTCGGGCCGTCGCGCCGCGGAAGCGGTGCTTGTTGACCTGGGCGGCTAGCGAAGTGCGCCTCATCTCTTCCTCGGTTTGTTCACTCACTGAGTCTAGATGGTGGACTTGGTTGCATCAGTGGAAGTCACGCGACACGAACTCGAAACCTGGTGCTGAGCCGCCGCTCTTCTGCCGGGGCAGCGCCTCGATCCGCTTAACGATCAGGTGGATCACCCCTTCGGCGTGCTGCAGCTCGCCGGAGGCGATCCACGCGTTGCTGCGGCGGGCGACCGAGTAATGCTGTTCCCAAACGTGGGGGCGGATAATCAGGTTCGCGACGCCGGTCTCGTCCTCGAGTGTGGCAAAGGTAATCCCCTTGGCGGTCCCCGGCCGCTGCCGCAGCAGCACCAGCCCAGCAACCGCAACCCGGCTGCCCGATCGGGTGGTCTGCAGCCGCTCGGCCCGCAGCACCTGGCGCGTGTCCAGCATCTCGCGGAAGAAGGCCAGCGGGTGTGCCCGCAGCGACAGCCCCAGCGACTGGTAGTCCGCCAGCGTTTCCTGCAGCGGGCTGGGCGGCGGGAGGGAATCAATGAGGGGCTCGTCGTCGTCCAGGTCGGCTAACAGCGGCCGGCCTTGGTCGTTGCTCTCCTGCGCGAGGGCGTGCCACTGCGCCTGCTGGCGGTCTACTCGAAGCGAGCCGAGAGCGTCGGCCGCGGCGAGGCTTGAGAGGGCCTTGCGGTCGAGCCCGGCACGCCGCCGCAGCTCTTGCTGCGTCCGGTACCCGCCCTGGCGGCGCTGCGCCACGATTCGCTGCGCCGCGGACTCCGCTAGCCCGCCAATCAACCGCATGCCCAGCCGCAGCGTGAGCGCGCCGGCCGAGGGCTCGAGCGTGCAGTCCCAATCGCTGTGGTTGACGTCCACCGCGCGGACCTCCACCCCGTGGTCCCGCGCGTCGCGCACCAGTTGGGACGGAGCGTAGAACCCCATCGGCTGGCTGTTGAGCAGCGCCGCGCAGAACGCCGCCGGGTGGTGGCGTTTCAACCAGCACGACGCGTACACCAACAGCGCAAAGCTGGCCGCGTGCGACTCGGGAAAGCCGTACTCGCCGAACCCTTGCAGCTGCCGGTAGCAACGCTCGGCGAACCCCTCGTCCAGGCCATTGGCCCGCATCCCGTCCAGCAGCTTCTGGCGGTAGTGGTCGATCTTGCCGCCCGACCGCCACGAAGCCATTGCCCGCCGCAGCTGGTCCGCTTCCCCCGGCGTGAAGCCGGCCGCGACTTCCGCCAGCTTCATCGCCTGCTCCTGGAAGATCGGCACACCGAGCGTCCGCTGCAGCACGCCGCGGATGGCGTCGTTGGGGTAGTCCTCGGGCTCCTCGCCGTTGCGGCGTTTGAGGTAGGGGTGGACCATGTCGCCCTGGATTGGCCCCGGCCGCACGATGGCCACCTCGATCACCAGGTCGTAGAACTTGCGGGGCCGCAGGCGGGGCAGCATCGTCATCTGGGCGCGGCTCTCGATCTGGAACACGCCCATCGTGTCCGCCCGGCAGATCATCTCGTACACGGCCGGGTCCTCGGCCGGCAGCGTAGCCAGCGTCCACCGGCGGCCGGTGTGCAGGGCGACCAGGTCGAACGCCTTGCGGATGGCGGTTAGCATTCCGAGGGCTAGGCAGTCGACCTTCATCATGCCCAGCTCCTCGATGTCGTCCTTGTCCCACTGCACGATCGTGCGGTCGGGCATCGCGGCGTTCTCGATCGGCGCCATCTCGCACAGCGGGCCGCGGGTCATCACCATGCCGCCCACGTGCTGCGAGAGGTGCCGCGGGAACCCCACCAACTGGTCCACCACCGTCAGCAGCCGCTCGCCCAGCGGCGACGCGGGGTCCACGCCCGCTTGGCGGAAACGGTCGGGCAGCTTGGGGTCGTGCGACCAGCCGTCGACCTGCTTGGCGAGCGCGTCGACGCGGTCGTTCGACAGGCCGAGCGCCTTGCCCGCGTCGCGTATCGCGGAGCGGACGCGGTAGGTGATGACCGTGGCCGCCAGCGCAGCCCGCTCCCGCCCGTACTTGCCGTAAACGTACTGCAGCACCTCCTCGCGCCGCTCGTGCTCGATATCGATGTCGATGTCGGGCGGCTCGTTGCGTTCCTCGCTGATGAACCGCTCGAACAGCAGGTCGCTGTGCTCCGGGTCGACCGAGGTAACCCCCAGGCAATAGCAAACGGCCGAGTTGGCCGCCGACCCACGCCCCTGGCAGAGGATGTCTTGCGAGCGGGCGAAGCGGACCACGTCCCATACGGTGAGGAAGTAGGCCTCGTAGTGCAGCTTGTCGATCAGGTTCAGCTCGTGCCGTAGCATGCCCTCGACCTTGGCGGGCAGGCCCTCCGGGTAGCGGCTCTGCGCGCCCCGCCAGGTGAGCTCGTGCAGCCACTCGCGTTCCGACTTGCCGTCGGGCGTGAGCTCGTTGGGGTACTCGTAACGCAGCTCGTCGAGCGAGAACCGAACCCGCCCCGTGATGTCGAGCGTCTTCGCCAGCGCGTCGGGCCGGTCCCGGAACAGTGACTCCAGTTCGAGCCGGGGCCGAAGGTGCCGCTGGGCGTTGCTGAACAGTTCGCGTCCGTCGGCGGCGTCAACAGTCACGCCGTGGCGGATCGCGGTGAGGACGTCGTGCAGCGACTGCCGGTCGCTGCTGTGGTAATAGACGTTTCCCGAGGCGACCAACGGAACGCCCGCCTGGCGCGACAGCTCACCAAAGGCCGCTAGCCGCTGACGGTCGTCGCCGCCGCGTTGCAGGTCGACCAGCAGGCAGCCGCGGTCGCCGAAGGCGTCACGGAAGAGCGGCCAGTCGAGATTACTAGCTGGCTGCTCCAACGCGACCCCCGCCTGCAGGCCCGAGGCGTGCTCGTAGAGGTCGTTCAGACGCAGCTCACACCCGCCCTTCTCGGCCCGCCGCCGCCCGACCGTCAGCAGCCGGCAGAGCCGTCCGTACGATGCCCGGTCGGTCACCCACAACACAATCGTTGGCCCGTCTATAGGCGTCACCTCAGCGCCCACAACCAGCTTGAGGCTGGTTTTCTTGGCCGCGGCGTGCGCCCGCACGATGCCCGCCAGACTGTTGCGGTCGGTCACGGCCAGGGCCTCGTAGCCCAGCTCCGCCGCCCGCGCGACCAGCTCGTCGGCGTGCGAGGCGCCCTCCAAGAACGAGAAGTTGCTGCGGCAACGCAGTTCGGCGTACGCCGGGCCAGCCCCGCTTAACACCGGCTCTGCCGCCGGCAACGGTACGCGTTTCTGCAGCACGGGCGGGTCGGGCATGTCAGTCCAGACCTCCCACCAGGCGCCACCGGTCGCGCCGCAGGTCGTGCAGCAGCCACAGCCGCCGGCCGTCAGGAAGCGCAACCCAGTAGGCGTCGCGCGCAAGCGGCTCGCCCCGCCACCAACCGGTCTCAACCCGCTCGGGCCCCCACACCGTCGCGACCGGCTGCTGCTCCGCCAGCCAGATCGCCCGCGGCTCGCCGTCCCGATCAACCTCCACCCGCAGCGCCCGCCCGCCCTGCTTTAGCAGCAGCGGCGTCCGCCGCGCCTGCGAGGCGGCGTCGGGGCTCAGCCGAAAATCCACCCGCGGCAGATCGATCGCCGACAACCGCCGGTAGGCCCGCAGCGGGTCGTGGCTGCGGCGCCGCCCCACCCTGCAAACACGCGTCTGCCCAACCCGCGCCGCCAGGCGGTTGACCAGCAGGTCGCGTTCAAAGCCGGCGGCTGTTTGATCGTCCTCAAACAGCCGCCGCTGACGGTTCTGCAGCGGCTCGCTCTCGGCCACCCGGGCCCGCACCTCGGCAACCGCATGCTCGAACCGCAAACCTTCGGAACGCAGCGCAAACAACTCCAGCAGTTCCCGCCGCGAGCAGGTCGGACGCGACACCCGCAGCTCGACGCCGACCGACTGCTCCGCCCCCCGCGGCGCGTCGAGCAGGTAAGTCACTACGATGTGCTTCGCTCCCAGACGCGACGCGACGAGCTCCCCCTCTAGCCTGGTGAACAAGAGAGTCGCCACCGAGCTGATCGCCTCGGCGTTGCTCACCGACGACTCGAAACGCCACTCGGCCTGCAGCTCCACCACCGGTCGCACCGGCGTGAGCGGCTCGGCCGTTTGGCCCAGCAGCTGAGCCAACCGCCGGTTGACCGCCGGCCCGAACCGCGACGGCAAGCTGGCCCGCGGCAGGGCGAGCAGCTGCCCCACCGATGTCAGGTTGAATCCGCGGAGCTTGAATACCGTTTCTTCGTCTAGACGCAGCGCCGTGATTGGCAGCCGTTGGGCGACCTCATCGGATTCCGCGTCGTCCACTACGGGGCGGCGGCCGCCACCGAACCGGGCGGCCCCCAGCGCCAGCCCCACGGTCGCGGCGATAGCGATTCCGTTCTCCAGGCCCTGCTGCCGCAACCACTCGCCTACCGAATCGGCGAGCCGCTTCTCTCCCGCCGGCGCCGATCCACTCCACAGCGGCCACATGCCGGTGACATCCAGCAGCAGCGCAGCAGGCGATTCGTTATCCTCAAGAGCGACAACCGGGCTGAACCGCTCCGCTGCGGCGGCGATCTGCTCGAGCCGGAGGCGGTCCTCGCCCGGGTCGCTGGGCGAGATCATCAGCTTGCCCGGGCCGACCGCGGCCTGCGCCTCGGCGGTGCGCATGCCGGGCGTTACTCCCAGCCGCCGTGCTTCGGCGCAGCAGGCCGTGACGCGCTCGACGCGATTCAAAACAGCCGACACCGCCACCGCCTGGCGTGGGGCGCCGTCCGACCTCTGCCCCAACATCAACCGCTGCACCGGCCAGTCGGGCAGCCAGGCCGCGAGGATTCTTTGACCAGAAGCCATGCCTGCTCAGCGGATAGTCCCCGCCCTCCAATCGATGGTCAGCTCTCGATCGCCCTCCAGACGCCCGTGACGGCTGCGTGTCTGCGTCGCGCGCACCATGATTGCTTTGCTGGACGAGCCACAGCCAGGCAGCGCACGGAAATGAAACTGGTAGTCCGCGCAGCAGGCATCTGGCAGTCGCCGTGGCGAACGCACCAGCGTGGCGAACGCGTACCCCGCTTCGGCCGCCAGCAACAACCGGCGGAAGGGCTGCAAGCCGATCCGCCCCAAGGGCGCCCACACCGCGCCGACCGCCGGCGAGCGCAGCGACTGTTCGACAACCGCCAACGCCTGATTCGGCGTCGCCGGCGAGACCACCAGCAACCGGCGCGCATCGATGCCCCAGGCAATGGCCGCGGGCGGGTAGAACTCGCCCGTCGCGTCGACCACGACCAGCTCTCCTCGCGACTGGCAGGCAAGCCGGCACAGCCATAACGCAATCAGCCCAGCGCCGGCGCCCGACTCCCCCAGGCAGTCCAGCAACACGCCGGGCCGGACCAACCGTTGCAGGGGCGGCGGCTCCACACTGCCCTGCACGCCTTCCGCCCTAGCCGGCGACTCCCCGCAACTGGAGAGCAGCGGGTGCAGCTGCTTTAGCCCAGCCACGCGGGCCGCGGCGTCAATCTGGGGTGGATCGGAGGGCGTCATGCCCAGACAATACACGTGAACATGCGTTCACGCAACACCGGCAAACGCAATCCGCTCACAGGCGGAGATCGCAAAGCTGTCGCCAGCAAAAACCGCGCACGTAGCTCGGAAAACGAGAACAAAAACTTGGCCAGGGCCGGCGCCCTACTTCAATCGGCTTCCCTGACCCCCAAGCGTCGACAGAACCCACTGCGTCTTACTACGCAGTGGAAAGAAAGCAGGCTGTCAGCCTCCGACGGCGGACTACGCCTCGCGGCCGGGCATCTCAAGCAGATAGTCACCTGACGGCAGAAGCAACTCGGCGGTTCTGACCTCGGTCTGAGCGTCGTCGCCGCTGTTGGGGAATCGGTCAACAGCATCGGCAGCTTCGAAGTCGGTCATATCGGAGTTCTGGCCGTTGACCCGAAGCTGGTCGACCGTCACGCCCCGTAAGCGTACCGTGGCGCGGGTGTTCGCTGGGATCGTGACCTGCAGGCGGCGGGCGCCGTCGGCTCGGGACCACTCGCTCTTTATCGGCCCGTGCAGGCTGTCGTAGGTGACGCGGCAGAAGTCGAGATGCGGGTCGAAGGTAGGTTCGATGATCACCGTTTCGAAGCCGGGTCGGCCGGCGCGAATGCCGCCGAGGTTCTCCGCCATCCATCCGTACACCGCGCCGAACGAGTAGTGGGCGAATGAGTTCATGCCGGGGTCCTGGAACCCGCCGTCGGGGGTCCACCCGTCCCAGCGTTCCCAGATGCTGGTTGCGCCGTGACCGATCGAGAATAGCCAGCCGGGGTACTCCTGCTGGTGCAGCAGCCGCAAGGCGACGTCGTGCCGGCCGATCTGAGACAGCACCATCATCAGGTCCTTGGTGCCGACGAAGCCGGTTGACAGCTTCCAGCCGCGAGAACGGATGTCGTCGATCAGGTGGCGCGAAGCATGCTCGTAGGCCTGGCCGTCCAGCAGGCCGTAGCCGAGGGCGAGCACGTAGCAGCATTGGGTGTCGCCGTGGATGCGACCGTCGGCAGAAACGTACTCGTCATTGAACGCCTGCTTGATCTGCTGGAACAGTTCGCGGTACTTGCTGGCGTCGCCGGTCCGGCCGAGGGCCTCGGCGGCCTTGCTGACGATGTCGGCGCTGCGGGCGTAGTAGGCGGTGTAGATGATCTCGTTGGGCGTGTTCGCATTAACGCTGAGCCAGTCGCCGAAGCAGTGGAACCGCTCAGGCGGCAGCACGCCGTCCCGAGAGCGGTTGCGGCAGAACTCGACGTAGCGGACCATTGCGGGGTACTGCTGCTCGAGCAGCTTGCGGTCGTTGTAGACGGAGTAGATCTCCCACGGGCAGATGACGCCGGCCTCGCTCCAGGCGGGGCCGCCGTCGCTCTGGCCGGCCACGACCGGGGCGACCTTAGGGAACTGGCCGTTGGGCTCCTGGGCGTCGACCAGGTCGAC
Organism: Posidoniimonas corsicana; assembly: GCF_007859765.1. NCBI lineage: Bacteria > Pseudomonadati > Planctomycetota > Planctomycetia > Pirellulales > Lacipirellulaceae > Posidoniimonas > Posidoniimonas corsicana. The sequence goes on along the minus strand of NZ_SIHJ01000001.1, from coordinate 220,894 downwards.
CAACCACTTGCGGAAGAAGGCCTGCACGTTGGTCGTCAGGCAGGCGGTGTGCACGTAGACCTGCGCGTCGCCGGTCCAGCCGAGCCGCTCGTCGCGCTGCGGGCAGTCGGTGGGAACGTCGATGAAGTTGGCGAGCTGCGTCCATAGAACGTTCTTGTACAAACGGTTGAGCGCCGGGTCGGAGCACTCGAAGGAGCTGACCAGCGGGGTGTTGCTGCTGAGGGCGATCCCGGTCACGGCGTCCTGGGTCGGCTCGTCCAGCCCTGTCAACTCGACGTACTGGAAGCCGTGGAAGGTCTGCGTGGGGGTCCAGGTCTCTTCGCCGTCGCCGCTGCAGGTGTAGATGTCGGTAGCCCGCGCCATGCGGAGGTTGTCGGTGTAAACCGTTCCGTCCGGGTTCAGGCGTTCGGCGAAGCGGAGCCGGACGCGTTGCCCGGCGCGGCCGCGGACCTTGAGCTGCACGACGCCGGCGAAGTTCTGGCCGAGGTCGTAGACATAGACGCCCGGTGCGGGCTCGCTGATCGACTTGGCTGGGAACCGGTCAACCTCGATCACCGCGGGTCCGGGGTGCCACTGGATGAGCGGCTGAACCTCGGCGCCGACATCGACCGGTTTCCAACCAGGGGCCGAGAAGCCCGGGGCGTCCCACCCGGGCATTTCTTGGGTGGCGTCGTACTCCTCACCGATGAGCGGGTCGGCGACGCGTTTGGGGCCCGCGGTCGAGGCCCGCCAGCTGTCGTCGGTGGCGAAGGTCTGCGTCTGGCCGTCTTGGAACTCTACGCGTAGCATCGCGCGAACGCGTGGCTTCTCACCGTAGTGGCCACGCTGCATGCCCCACGCGACGTGGCCCGAGTACCACCCGTCCGCCAGCACGAGGCCCCAGGCGTTGTCGCCCTGCCGGACCAGATTGGTGGCGTCGTACGAACGGTAGTAGACCCGCTGCCGGTAGTCGGTCCAGCCAGAGCTGAAGAAGTCGGACTTCACCGGCGATCCGTTAATAGAGAAGTCGGCCCATCCTAATGAAGAGAAGTAGGCCGTCGCGCGTCGCACGGGCTTGTCGAGCACAAACTCGTCGCGGAGATAAACCGGCGGCGAGGTAAGGTCCCGGCGGTAGGCGGGCCGGCCCCAAGGCTTGCAGCCGAACGGTCCCACAACCGTTACCTGGTGCTGCGGCTGATCGGCGGCGGCGGAGCTCGTCCAGCGGTCGTCGGTGGTCAGCACATAGACCTGCCCGTCATGGCCTTCGGCCGTGACCTTCAGGCAGATTCCCGTTGGGCCGGGCTGGCCGTTCCTGCAGACAACACGGAACTCGTTCTTGCCCGGCCGGAGGTAGCCGAGCACCTCTTCCACCTTCGGCGTTCCGATGCTGACGCCGCTAACCGCGGTGGTCCCATTGATCTCAACGCGGGCGTGGTCGTCGCACATTATGGCAAGCGTCGCCGTGCGGAGATCGATGTCGGCGGGCAGCTGCCAGGCGCAGCGGTAGTCGCGGGTCTGGGCCGGTGGGACATCGGGGTCGGCCGCGTGGCGCACCCAGCGGGCTCCGTCCAGGTCGATCGCGGGCGGGTCGGCGAGCGGCTGGCGGTCCTTGTCGTACCCAATCCATTCGCCTTGCCAGTCCTCCTGATTCAACAGGCCGACCGTCCACTCCGACGCATCGCTCCACTCGCCGGGCTGGCCCGTGGCGTCCCAAGCCATGACTTTCCAGTGGCACTGCTGATGAGATTGCAGAGGTTTGCCTTTGTACTGGATAGCGTAAGTCTCGGCCGAGCTTACTTTGCCGGAGTCCCATAGATCGCCGTCATCGGCGGCCAACTTCTCTTCGCGGGTCGCAACCAGGATGCGGTAGGCGGATTGCGACTGGTTGGGCTGCGGCGACTCGACAATCCAACTCAGCTGCGGCGCCGCACGGTCCACGCCGGACGGCGTCTCCAAGCTCTCGCAGCGGAGACGGCTGGCGGTGAGCTCCGCGACGGCACTACCGGGGAACACCGCGACGACGACGGCAATCGCAAGGATACGCAGGCGAGCAGCGAGGGCCGCCGGGCGCGGCGACCGAGATACATTGAGCATAGTCCGTGCCTGAGTTGTAGGGGGTTCTACCGTAGCCATCCGTCGATCCGCAACACCGCTCTAAACGACGCGTGGCTGTCCGGCGGCGCCGGACAGCCACGCAAGCTTGCTGCCCTCTTGAAGCCGCTCTAACACGACGCCCGACGCCGACGGGAGGCGCCCGCAACGCAGCAGCCGATCAGCAACGCAGCGGCGCCCGGCTCAGGAGCAGGCGAAGCGGCGGGCGAGAGCCCGCCGCCGATGGAGCTGCCGTAGTTTGACCGCCACACATTGTAGTCGGCCTGATTGACGGCGCCATCACCGTTGCCGTCGGCGCCGCTGCCCGGCGCCACGTCCTGGCCTAGGCTGTCTCGCCAAACGGTGTAGTCGGCCGCGTTCACGACTCCATCGCCGTTGTAGTCGCCCGTCAGCAGGTCGCTCACGGCGCGGTAGTCGACGGCGCCGAAGCGGGTGAACTCCTCGTCCTCGGGGAACAAGTACTGCAGCACCAAGTCCTGAACGCCCGCCGTGTCGAACAGCGTGCCTAGGTTGTAGGTGGCGCCGGCCGCCAGCAGAGTCGCGCCCTCGGCCTGCAGCTCCACGAGGCTGTTGCCGGTCGGGTTGGCCTCGGTCCAAGCCCCGCCGCCGATGTTCTGGTCGTCGAGACTGCTCCAGTCGGCGTTCCCTGGGTTCAGCGACCCCGACTCCGAGCCTACCCAGTAGCCGTCGATGCTGACGGCGAACGGCGAGTCGTTCACCAGCTGGGCGCGGCCATCGGCGGGGTCGACTACCAGGACGAGGTTGTTGTGGAACTTCTGCCCCTCGTAGATCACGCTCGCCTGCACGACGTCGCCGTCGGGGGTGTAGTACTCAAAGGCGACATCTTCAAGCTCCGTGCCAAACTCGATTGGCGTGGGGTACTGAAACACCTGCCCCAGCTCAATGCCAGGTCCAGCCGCGACGCCGGTCGACCCGGTCGGTTTCAGCTCGCTCAGGCGCGAGCCCGATCCGTCGGTTGGCGACTCCCGCCAGTCGCTGACGCCCTGGTTGTCAAGGCTGTTCCACAGCGCAGAGTTGAACGCTCCAAGCTCGGAACTGATCGAGTAGCCATCGAAGTCGACTCCGGTGGGGCCGTTCTGAATCGCCACAGAGCCCGTGTCGCGGTTGACCTTGAGCACGAGCTGCTGCTCCAGCGACACCCGGCCGTACACGCCGTGGGTGCTGGCGCCGTTGGCCTCCGCTTCAAACACGAACGTCTGTCCCAGCGGCAGCGCCGGGGCACCCGTCACCTCGATCGATTCAAATCGGCCGTTCACGCCGGGCGCGTCGAACAGCGTCCAGCTATCGCCAACCGACGGCGTAACCCCGTCGAACTCGAGCAGCAGTGTCCCGGCCACGCCTACCGCGTTGATCGACTTGACCGCCGAGTGCGTGCCGCCGGTGATCCCGGCCGCCAGCGTGCCGCCGCCCGCCATGGTGAACGAGAGGGTGCGGTAGTCGACATTGGGGCCCACGACCCGCAGCGTGTTGCCGGCGCCGACGGTGGTGCCGAACTCGCCGGCGTCGTTCCCGCCGCTGACCGTCAGCATGACGGACGTCACACCGGCCCCCGCGCCGCCAAACGTCGCGACGCTGCCGCCCTCGCCGCCCATCGTCAGGTAGCCGCCTTCTAGGCTTGCGCCCGGCGCCACGTCCAAATAGCCGACGCCCCCAAGGCCCACATTCACGCCGCCGAGGGCGGAATTGCCGTCGATGAATCCGATGCTGAGGCTGCCGCCGTTCTCAATGCGGAGCGTGCCGCTCTCGCCCGCCAGCTCTCCCAGGTAGACCGCGGCGGGCTGGGTGTTGAGGTTGGAGTTGATCCGCGCGACAGGGGTTTGGGCGTTGTCGTTTGTGGTGATGACCGCGGCCTCGTCAAAACCGACGTCGGGCACGAACCCGACGCTCCAGGCGTTCTCGTTGGCATCGTTGTAGACGCCGTCGGCCGGCAGCCAGTAGCTCGGCGTGCCCGGCCCTTGGCCGCGTGATTCGGCGGCGGGCAGGGCGAACGCCGCCAACGCCAGCTGGAGCAGCAGTAGTTTAGGAGTGCGCATCTTCGTTCTCGGAAATGAGTTCTGTGGCTTCGGAGGAGGAGGTTGTCGCTTCCAGACGCAGCGCGCCACTACCTGCAGCGACGGCGGCCCAATACTGCGATCGAGATACAGGCGAGCGCCAGGGCCGTGGGCTCCGGGGCGCTCAGGGCGGCGAACTCCGCCAGCACCGCTGGTGACGCCACACTCTTCCAGAGCCGGAAGTCCTTCTCATCCACGAAGTTGTCAGCCACCACATCCCCATCGGCGCCGATGGCCGAGGGCGTCGTGAAGAAGTTGTCGCTGATCACGAAGAAGTCATCGAGGTCGACGTCGGCGTCGCCGTCGGCGTCGCCGGGAACAAACAGCAGTGAGCCGAACACGTCGAGTTCGGTGTAGCCGGTGTAGCCGTTCTCGACATCGGCAAAGTCCAGCCGCAGGTGCGTCACGCCGCTAGCCAGCGACGGGAGCGTGTCCTCGATGAACTCGACGCGGTGCGAAACAGGGGTCGCCACTACACCTTGCTCCTCGCCCAGACCGTTGTCGTAGCTGGTGAGCAGTGAGAAGTTCTGGGCGCCGTCGGTCGACACGTACAGGTCGTAGCCTTGCGCGTCGCGGCCGCCGTCGTTCCAGCCGCCGTAGACGACGATCGAGTCGATGTCGTAGATGCCACCGAGGGCGTAGGTGACCGATTCGGCCGGGCCGCCGGTCGCGTAGGCCGCGTGCGCGCTGCTGGCATTGCCGGAGCCGTACGCGGTTTCAACCGTGCCATTGGTCAGCGCCGGCGCCCCCAGCGAGTTCTCGTGGGTGAGCGTACCCGTGCTTGACGAAGGCAGCAGACCCTCGAGCAGGTCTGTGGACGACGGGCCACCTGCGGTGAAGGTGGGCGTGTAGGGGTCCCCAGCTGTCCCCACGGGGGCGACATCCGTCTCCAGGGTCGCTACGACCACGGCACGGCAGACGCCGTGGAATGCGAGCGCGGCGGCGAGCGTTAGCAATGCGATTGATCGACACATGGTGTACTTGCTCCGGTAAGACGAGGGGGAGTTGATGTTGCTTGAATCGTAAAGCAGGCCCAATTGGCCCGCGGGCGGGCTGCGGACTAGACAGAAGTGAGGTCAAAGTTGTGGACCGACGCGCCGGGTTGAACGTCGATTTCGAGTTCGCTGTTGCTGTTGAACCGGGCCGGCAGGCTTTCTTCCATAATTGGGCGAGGTGCGCGATTGGGGTCGTTGCTGGGGGCCTGGCCGATCACCCGCGGGACCCTGATGACGACCTTGGCCGGCCCCCGAGGCGCTCGCAGCTCGTACCGGCCGGCTTGGATCTCCACGCCCGCGCGTCGCGAGTCGTCTTGCAAGGGGATAATCGAGATGGCGCCCCGCTCGGCGGGCTGCCCATCAACGGTGACGACCCCCGACACCACCGACAAAGCGTCATCGGGCCGGCACCCAACTGCGAATGTTCCTGCCAATAGCGAGATCACTAGTGCGGTATGCGTCGTCATTCGGCCACTACCTCCCCGCCGTCCATGGTGCCCAACGCAGCCCAGTAGTAGCGGTCGACCCCATCGGTGAAGAAGTCGACCGAGCCGTCGCACAGCGCGGCGTTGACGCCGCCCGTGTGGCGGCTGCGAGCTGCGCAACGCTGGTTCCGCTTCGCCACAGGGGCCACGGGCATCAGCGGGTCGAACGTGTCGACGTACCACGGCTTACCGCTGGGCCCCGCCGAATCGACAAGGTCGGGCTCGGGGCTGTTGGGTGTCATCATCGTGTGGAAGCGGAGTAGCCCCTCGTCGTTGAGGATGTCTCCGCGCCAGTCGAGGTCCTCGGAGGTCTGGGCCATCAGCAACTCCGCCATCAGGAGGGTGTGACTTGTGCCGTCCACGATCTTGCTGAACGACGTTCGAACCGGCGATAGCGGGTCGCCGTTGTCGTGCCGGAAGGGCGCTTCACCCTCGCCAAACTCGAGCTGCAGGTTTTTCAGTTCCGCCCTGTCGAACCGGTCGCCGTAGGGCACGTTCCCCCAGTTCACGACGTAGTTGCCCCGTCGCCGCTGGTAGTACCCAGACAGGATGTCCTGACCCGAGTCACTGGGGCAGCGGTACATCGGCACCGCCTGACCAGACAGGCCGTCCAGGGAGTTCGGCACCGAGAACGGCGGGGTGTCGAGATCGGTGTCTGGACCGACCTCCGCCGCCAGGTTGACCTCCTCAATAAAGGGCCAGAGATGCAGCACCCATGTTTGCCGCGGGAAGTCGACATTAAGCTTGCCCTGCGCCCCGATCGGCAGTTGCCGCTTCGTGTCGTGGTGAAGGTGCATCGCCAACCCCCACTGCTTGAGGTGGTTGACACATTGCATGCGGCGAGCCGACTCTCGGGCCGCCTGCACCGCGGGAAGCAGCAGTGCGATCAGCACGCCGATGATCGCAATAACCACCAGCAGTTCGACCAACGTGAATGCATGCGGGCGGCGTCGCCCGGCGAGCGGTAGGAGTTCCATGGACGCGTTCTAAGGGGCGACGGCCAAGACAAAGGCCAGGTGAGAACAAGGCGGGCGACGAGCAGCGTACGATCGGGGCGCCACATTGCGGGGCGCCCGTGCTACCAATTACATGGGGGGCGGCGGGAAAATCTCACAGAGAAAATCGGCTGTTCCTCAAAACGCCTCGCCACCAAGGCCGTTGGGCGTCAGGAGCCCCCGCTAACAGGTAAGCTGGTCGAACACACCCCCTCCACCGGAGCATGCGCGCGAAGAGCCACCCCGCAGCGACAGCTAGCGTTTCTCGCGTCCGAACGCTTGCCACTCGACGCGCAACCCCGTTGGGTTGAAATCGCTAGGTGTCTTAGGATTGGAGGGGGAATTGTAGACGTCAATCGAGATCACGTTGGTCCCCTCGACAAACCCGTCGAGGATCTCGATCGGGTGGAAGCTCTTGAAGTCGAACTCGTCCCAGGTAGTGACCCAGCGATTGAAGGGGACCGAGCGGCCGTTGATCCGCAGGTCGTTGATGGCGTCGTCCACAAGGAACTGCCCTACCACGTAGACCGTGTCCAAATCGTAGCCGTCGAGTTCGAAGGTAGCCTCAAAAGTGTGCACCGACTCCGGCGGCACCCCGGGGTACGACTCCTCCTCCACCGAGATCCACTGCGAAGCCTCAGGTTTGTTGTCCTTGTAGGACCCCGTGTCACCCGGCGTCACGACAGAGCCCCGCGGATAAGGGCCGTGCTGCTTGCTTCCAGAAACCAATCGCCAGTGGGGGTCGGTGTCGCCCGGCGCCAGGCCGACGCCCGTGTTCCACATAGGGATGGGCCGAAGCGGGCGGAAGTCCTCAATCTCGGCGCCGAAATCCTCGTTACGCGCGGCCATCAGGTTGATGCTCGACCGAAACGGATCAACACGGATCGCCTGCCCAGACTCGAGCAGCATCGAGGAGTGCCGCGGCCGCCGGTGCTTCATCGGTTCGGCCAGGATCTCGCCTTGCAAGACATGCGCTTCGACGACCCCCGACCGGTCGGTCGAGACCGCAAACCGGGTGCCGAGGTCGGTCACCCTGAGGTCCTGAGTCAGCACGACAAAGCCGGTCGCCCACTTGGCCGCCTGCGCCGTTATCGTGCCGTTCAGCAACCGCACCTCGTCGTCGGCGTTGAGCGTGACAACACAGGGCGCCTGCAGCACAATGTCGGCGCCGCACACCATGCTCAGGTGCGCCTGGCCGGTCGACAGTTCCAGGCGCCTCCCCTTCTTCAGGTTCGAGCCCACCGAGATGTCGTCCCCGTCCACCCAGGTTGCGTTCTCTAGGCCAACCACCCGCGCAGCGGGCGTAGAGGGGCGGAGCAGCTGGAACTGCGGCGACTGCGTTACCGAAGCGGTCTGCCGATCGGAGCCCTGGATTGCCCACGGCACGACGGCCGCGACGATCAAGGCGGCCGCCGCGACCCAGATGGCGCCTTTCGTCAGGCGGCTCTGGAGCAGCGGCCGACGCGGCGGCAGCTCCGAGAGCGCCAGATCAGCGGATCTGTCGGCGATCTCGTCGAGCCGTGCGACCGCCCTCACCCGGTCCATCGCGAGGTCGTATACGCGGCTCGACTCGACCAGCCTTTCAAGTTCCAGGTGCACGCTCGAGACCTGCATCAGCACCTCCACGCCGGCGCTCCCGTGCTTTTTCACGAACGCCTCAATGGCGTCCTTTTCCTCGCCAGTTGCGCGGCCGTCCCAGCTGCGAGAGAGCGCCTCGATAAGGGCTTCGACTTCCTTGGGGGGGATTGGCATCAGTAGGCCTCCTGTGCGAGTGTGCGCTTCACACAGTAGTACAAGCTCTTGCGAACCCGTGAAATCGCCTGGTAGATAGCGCCGACAGATCTTCCGTGCTGCTGGGCTATGCGCCCGTAGTCCCGCCCGGGCGAGTAGCACTGCTCAACCAGCTTGCGGTCTTTCGCGGGCAGCTTGCCGAGGCAAGTGGACAACGCGTCGGAGGTGTCGTCGCTTCGCCAGCTCTTTCCGGGATTGTACGTCGAGGCGATCGCCTCGAGCACCTCGTCGCTGAACGCAACGGCGTTCCGGCGACGGGAACGTATGAAGTCTCGCGCGGTGAGGTGCGCCACCTTGGTCGCCCAAGCCGCGAAGTTGGTGCCCAGCTCGAAATCATCGAACTTCCTCCACAGCACCAGCGCCACCTGCTGGTAGACGTCTTCGGCGTCGGAGTGGTGCTGGACCATTGAGTAAATAAACCCAAACAGATCGCGGTGACACTCGGCGAGCAGTTCGCCAAACACCCTCACCCGCTCGCTGTCGGCTTCGCCTGCCCACGCCATCTCGATTGATCTACCTTGAGTGCTTCAAGAGCCCCGCAGGGGTCGATTCCGCCTGCCATTCTGACCCATGGTGGCTGACGCGGGATTCTGACACAGAAAAAACCGCAAGTCGGAATATCTTAAAAAATCACTGGCGGCGGGCCCGCCGCCGCCTTCCATCCGAGTGCGGTCCTGGAAGGCCCGATTTTGGCTACTGGTCGAACCAACCGAGCGAGGCGCACCACACCGGATGGAGAGTTTCCCAGAATACTCCGCTTCAACGGGTCAGAAAACCAGCTGGGAGACCATGTAAGGTTCGGGGGAGTGCACCAATTGCACTGGCGGACGTTCCGCGCAACGGCGCCCCCGCGACTTGGCGTCAGCGATCACCCTACCTAGGCGGGGTGTGCCCGCCGTCGGGCCCGCGATGCCAAGCAAACGTGCGTCTCATCACTATTCACCTGGAGAAGTCCTCATGAGAATTCAATGGCTTAACTTTCGCATTGCCGCAGCATCCGCGATGATCGCCCTCGGCGCTGGCTTGCCCGCCCACGGCGCCGTTACGACGAGTGTCGTCAAAGACGTCGCGCCCGCCGGTGGGGCCACCCACGACCCGTACAGCCCTGTACTGTTCAACGCCTCCAGCAGCGACCTGGCCGAGGGATTGATTGCGGGGTACGACGGCGACTCGACCTTTGAAAGTTCGGCCGGCATTACGGCCTGGACCGACGGGGCACTGGCAACTGTTTATCCCCAGGGCGGCTCTGGTGGTGACGACATCGACCACGCGGCCTACGGATCAGTCACCAACGACACCAACGCTACCTTCGACTTGGGCGGGCTGCACGACCTCGATCAGGTCGACGTCTACGCCGGGTGGAACGACTCTGGCCGCGATCTGTTCTCGTTCGACCTGCTGGTCTCGGCCAACGGGAGCGACTACTCACTCCTCACCAGCTTCCTCAAGGGACAGGATGACACCGGCGCGATCACAACGCCGGTCACTAGTCAGATCAGCATCACCAACAACTCGGGCGCCCTGGCCAGCGCCGTACGCTACGTGCGGCTGAGCATCTACGACGCCGACAACAACGCCGCTGGACTTGCAGAAGTCGACGTCTTTGGATCTGCTGTGCCGGAACCGGCCGCCGCTCTTCTGCTCGCGCTATCCGGTGCCACGCTGAGCCGCGGCCGCCGCCGGCAAGCAGCCCCCCGGGCCTAGCGCCTGCGCAACCGCTACCTTGGCGCCGCCGCTGTACCTACGATGATGGAACAGCGGCGGCGTCACTTCTCGTTAGCAGCCTGAGTAAACTCTATGTTCTCTGACCGATGCTTCATCTCGTTCGCGCTAGCGTTGGCGACCGCCCTCCTCATTTCGAGCCCACGCTGCGAGGGTGTTGAAGGGGCCGGCCGAGCGCCCCGCATCGTGAATATCGTCAACTTTATCAGGCTCCTGGAGCCGCGAGACGAGTCGGTTACCGAGGAGGTGCTCTACCAAACAGTGGTGAAGCAGATCGAGTTGATGCAAAGGCACAACTTGCCGGGCACCTTCTTGCTGCAGTACGACGCCCTCACCGACGAGCGATACCAGCACCTCCTTAGCAAGCTGCCCACAGAGCAGTTTGAGATTGGCGGTTGGTGGGAATTGCCTCAACCGCTGGTGGAGAAGGCTGGTCTGAAGTGGCGTGGTCGATTCCCGTGGGACTGGCACGCCAACGTCGGCTTCGCCTCGGGGTACACACCTGCAGAACGCGAGAAGCTGGCAGACGTTTACATGAAAGACTTCTACGCCGTTTTTGGCCGCTACCCAAAGTCGGTCGCCTCGTGGTTTATCGACGCCCACACACTGGCGTACCTGCACGAGAAATACGGCATCGTCGCTAGCGCGAACTGCAAAGACCAGATCGGCACCGACGGCTACACGCTGTGGGGGGGCTACTGGAACCAGGCCTACTACCCAAGCAAGCTCAACGCATACATGCCCGCTCAGACCGCCGCCGGGCAGATCCCGGTCCCCGTCTTCCGGATGCTTGGCAGCGACCCGCTCCGGCAGTACGACACCGGCGTCGGTGGCGGCCTGCAGGGCGTGATCACCTTGGAGCCGATCTACAACGAAGGCGGCCGCGACCCCGCGTGGGTCGACTGGTTTCTCAACAACCTGGCCAACGGCGAGTGCTTGGCGTTCAACTACACTCAGGCGGGTCAGGAGAACTCGTTCACCTGGGATCGGATGGCGGCCGGCCTGGAGGACCAGTTCCCCAAGATCGCCGCGATGCGTGACCAGGGCGAGCTAACGGTTGAAACGCTAGCCGCATCCGGCGAGTGGTTCCGCAAGAGCTTCCCGGTCACCCCCGCCACAGCGATGACCTTCACCGCGCCGCTCGGCGACGACCACCGGCAGACGTTCTGGTACAACAGCCGCTTCTACCGGGTCAATTTCGTGTGGGATCGCGGCGTCTTGCGACTCCGCGACCTGCACCTGTTCGACGAATCGGTGGAGTCTGACATCCTCCGAGACAAGGTCGACAAGTCCGCGGTCGAATTCTTCACCCTCCCACTGGTGGACGGCAACTTCTGGGGCTCGCGCGGCCAGCAGGCTGGGCTCTACCCAACCGACGCCGAGGGAAACCCGCTTCGCTTCTCCACGCCGCAGGTTAGCCAGACCGAGACCGGCGCCTACCAGTTGACTAGCACCACTCAATCCGGCGACGGAGAGCTGATCGTCACGCTGGAAGAGAGCAGGCTATCCATCAAGCTGCGAGGGTTGCCCGCACAGTGGAAGGTCACCCTCATGACGGCGCAAGCGGCTTTGTTGCCGTTCGACCGAGTGACCGAGAATGCCCTCGAGTGCACTTTCCGGAACGCGCCCTACCGGGTGGAGACTCTCGAAGGCTCCTTCTCGCCGCACGGCTGCGGGTTCCTTCTCCAACCTGAAGACGGTCGAGTCGTTCTCAATCTAGGCGGGCAATAGATACCTGACGCGTCGCCCCAAAACGTCAAGACATCGCGTCCGCATCAACGTGCTAGCCCACCTCTACGCGGAGGAGGGCCGCCGCGTCGACAACGAGGGTAGCAAGGTGCGTTTACCCATAGGACGAGCGGGCGGCGTTTGCTCGCGCGGGCTCGACTTGGCTTGCTCGACCAACTCGTAGTGCCGATGAACATCTTCTGGAGAGAGCGCGTGCGGATAGAATGCTAGCTCATCAAGCTGCCCGAAGAACTGACGCTCGCGGCGGCTCTCGTCGATCTGCCCAACGAGCAGCTTCATGGCGGAATTGTGCATCGTGTCGTCTTTGCCGCTCGCCACCAACTCGCCGTTCCGGTACAGCCGCAGCGTGGTGGCGTCCTTGGTCGCGACCACGTGCTGCCACTTCCGCAGCGAGTAGTGGTCAGGTGAGTAGCAAGAGACGCCGTGGCCGACTTTGTCGCTGGGCGGGCTGCGGTGCAGGAACCGGATCTTGCCGGGCTGTTCGATAAAGGGCTGCGCAGTTCGCGGCCCACCAAGCTCGAGCATCATCCCGTGCCCCGGAACCGAGGCCCCTTCTGCATTCGGGACGATCAATGACGCGATCGTTCCGAGGTGGTAGTGGCTTGGTTTCACCCAGACCTCCAGGCTGTAGCCGTTGGTGGCGGAGAGGTTGATAGGGCGGGACGACAGCAGGTGCGCATTGAGCACGCCGGGGGTCATGCCCGATCCGAGATCGAGCGCCCGGTTGCCCGTGTTAACCGTGTACTTCAGCGTCCCCACTACTTCGGCAGGGTTGCCGGCGGCAGGTGAGCTGTCGTCAATCGCCTCTGCCGCGTTCTCTTCGAACCGCCAGTAGAGGGACGGGTTGAGGGCGGCCACGGATTCGACATACTCGTCGGGAATGACAAGTTGATCCGATCCCATCGAAGAACGCGACACGAACCCGGTCGGCTGAGAGTCGCCAAGCCGTGTGTGAATCTTTCCCTCGCTCTCTTGTCGCAGGCTAAGCAGCTGGCCCTCGGTAAGATCGAAGAACTGTGAGTCGGCGCCACCTAGGCCCCATGGCACGAGGACGGCGGCGGCGCCTTCGAAGACGTGGACCTCGACGTCGCGTCCATTAACGACGACGCCAACCGCGCCCTCTCGTCGCAACGTCACCTGGCAAAGCGGAGTTTCCAGAACGAACGGGGCGAGCTCGGGCATGGCGGTTGCGGTCAATCTGCCATGGCTGATGCTGCAGCCGCCGTCGGCGGTCAACACCACCCCGGCCGGCCCTTCGGCGTGCACGTCCGCGACGCCCGCTTGGCCCTCAAGTCGCAACTCCGCGACCCCCTCAAGCAGGTTCAGCGACTCGCCATACCGCAACTCCCCCGATAACGATATTCGTTGGTCGGGAACCCAACGGCAGGCTGCGGAAGACACCAGGCGACCAATCGGTCGTTGAGTCATGCCCGGTGAAACCGACGATTGCAAGCCGCCGCCGCCCTCGCTCAGCCGGGTTACGCCGTGGTTGCCCCGCTCAACCGACCGCCAATCGCTGATCAGCAGCCCCCCCGTAAACGATACGGCCGCTAGCAGCGTAGCAGCCAACGAGAGCATGAACGGCCAATGCCGCGACACTCGACGATCACTAGCACTCGCACCAAGATGGGGGCGAGGAACAGTCGGGCCCTCGGCGGATTCAGCCAGCCCCGAAGCCGACCGCCACTCTAAGCACTCCTCCTGCTCGATGACGTCCAGCACGCATCGCAGCGCCACCGGATCCGCGGCGAGCCTGCGATTAAATCGCTCGACCTCCTCGGGAGTGGCGTCGCCGCCGAGCATCCGCAGCGCGAGCTCAATGTCAGAAAGTCGATGCAGCGGCGAGTCCATAGTTACTGACTGGTGCTAGGCAAGCGATCGGTCGACGCACCGGCGGAGCAGCCCGTGAACCCGGGCCAGGCTCCGGTACACCGAGTGTACCGACCTCTGATAGTGAGCCGCGAGCTCTTTTGGGGCCAGGGCGCTGAAGTACCTGTCCTCTACCAGCTGCCGATCCTCTGGGGGCAGCTTCTTGAGGCAGCTCACCAGTGCGTTTTCCCGCTGATCGGTCGCGTCCGCCCGGCGGGCCAACTCGTCACGCAGGAGTTCGATAACGTCATCGCCGACGGTCGCCGCGCGCCGCTGCTGCCGACGGAGCCGCATCACCTCGAGGTACGCCACACGACACGCCCAGGCGTAGAAGGTTCCAATGGATGGGTCGAAGTCGTCGTACTTCTTCCACAGGACCACGCTGGTGTCCTGCATCACGTCGTCCGCGTCGACGTGATTGAACGTCAGCGACAAGACAAACCGGTAGAGCCTGCGGTAGTCCTCGGCAAAGCGCCTCAGGAAATCGCTGTGCTTGGAGTTGTCGGTCTCTGACTCCATTTGACCACGCGTGTTGACGGGCTGCGGGCGACCTGATTTGGTTAGCGAATGGCGCGCGACGGGCCGCCGCCCGCACTGCCCAGCCGCGCCGGCGCAGAATTCGTGGAGCGGCTCCTACCTACCACTACGCGCCAGTGCCGGGCAGATTTGCGGCGAAACTCAGAAATCCGCAAAACTATTGGCTGGAACTGCAATTCTGAAAAACTTTCCAATTCTTCCGCAAAAGATCTGCCTCGAGCGGAGAAGCATAGGTAGGCCCGGGTCCCGCCGACGGGTGCTTTCGCGGGCACCCGAGTTGATTCCAACTTTCGCATTGCTGCCGACGCCACTCCTTCGCCCTCCCTTCCCCACCGCGGCGCCCCTGTCCGGGCAGTTTCTCCTTCAGATCTACTTCCATCGACTCCTACTCCTTGAGACTCGCATCTAATGAACCCTAAGCACTCGTTGACGTCGATCGGCATCGCCCTGGTCATCTCGGCCCCCTTGTTCGCGGCAGATATATCGCTGACTGCAGACGATGGATTTGGCGCTTCCTCGTTCAACTCGGCCGGAAACTGGTCGGATTCGCTAGCCCCCGCCCTTGGCAACGACTACTTCACCGGCGACTTCCGGGTACGGACCCCTGCAGACGGTGGCAGCTACACCTTCGGAGGCGACTCGCTAACGGTGAACAACACCGGCGACCCGCTTTTCGGACTGAGCTACAAGGGCACAGGTGACACCGGGACGATCACCGTTGCCAACCTGATCCTCGACGGTGGTTCGATCAACCACATCAATGGCGGGGGCGACATATTCAACCTGGCAGGGGCCATCAGCGTAGTCTCCGACTCGGTGATCTATGCCAAGCAGGGGCCCATCAATGTGCTGGCGGACTTGAGCGGTTCGGCCACCATTACCAACCCTGGCTCGGACGACGCGGGCCGCACGCTAACACTGCAGTCGTCGTCCAACACATTCAATGGCAGCATTGTGAATAGCGGCCGCTTTGCCCTGGCGGATGGCGCCAACTTGAACTTCGTCATCGGCGCTAGCGGGGTCAATAATTCGGTCACTGGCGTCGGGCCAGAAACGGTGTTCAACGGACTGTTCAACTTCGATCTTTCCGGGGCCAGTGCAGCGCTGGGGGACTCGTGGATGATCGCCGGCGCCGACAACCAGTCCTTCGGAGACAGCTTCGCCGTCGCCGGTTTCACGGCCAACGGCGATGTGTGGAGCAACGGCGCCTACCGGTTTAGTGAGAGCACGGGCGTGCTGAGCGTTGTGCCCGAGCCAGCCTCCGCGCTGATGGGGATCGTGGCTGGGCTCGGGTTAGTTACGGTGCGGCGTAAGCGAAGCTAGTTGAAGATGGGGCAGCGGCGGCGGCGCCTGCGTCGTGACCCTCACGGCGCAGGCGTTCCCCGCGTGCGTTGCGGAATGGAATAACTGAAGATTCTGTCTGCTACTGGAATAGTGCATCTTGGCTGATTGGCTTAAGCATCTCCTGGTCACGTCGACCTTTGTCGGCGTCGGGGCCACCGCCCACGCACAAACGGCGGTGGCCCCGGGGCTTGTTGAGTTCAACGACAACGGCGCCTGGTCGTGGTTCGAGGACGAGCGCGCCGTGATCGACGCCGCCGCCGGTAAGCTGTTGGTCAGCTCGGTGGCGGACGGCTCGGGGCCGGGCGGCGCCCAGCGGAACGGCGACGTCGACATGGTCTCGTACGACCTGAACAGCGGCGCCGTCGAGCGGTTCGTCCTCAACCACGGCCTGCAGGACGACGACCACAACTCGGCGGCCCTCTACCGACGCTCCGACGGCCGGTACGTGGCCATGTACGGCGGCCACCTGACGGACAACCTGTCCCGTTGGCGTGTCAGCGACCAGGCCGGCCAGATTGACTCGTGGAGCAGCGAGGCCACGTTCAACAACGGCGCGGCCATGACGTACTCCAACCTGCACTACCTGCCAGCGGACTCGCAGGGCGCCGGCCGGCTCTACAACTTTGTCCGGAGCGTCAACTTCGACCCCAACATCCTGGTGTCCGACGACGAGGGGCTGACCTGGTCGTACGGCGGCAAGTTGCTGAGCGAAGGCGGTTCGGGCGACCGCCCCTATGTCAGCTACGCGTCCGACGGAAACCGCATCCATCTGATTACCACTCAGCGGCACCCCCGCAATTGGGACAACAGCGTGTTCCACGGGTACATCGAGGACGGGGTGCTCTACAACTCGGCGGGCGCCGTTGTCGACGCCGACCTGCTTGACGCGTCGGCGGCCGCCCCGAGTTCGCTCACGAGTGTGTTCCAGACCGGCCAGTCGTTCGGCGGGACCACGATGCGACGGGGCTGGACGGTTGATGTCGCGATCGACGCCGGCTCGCCGGTCGCAGTGTTCCAGGCCCGCGCCGAGGACGACGACCGCGACCACCGCTTCTTCTACGCCCGCTGGGATCAGAACGAGTGGGTCGTGAACCAGATGGCGTACGCGGGCGAGCACCTGTACGCCGCCGAGAACGACTACACCGGGCTGGTCGCGATCGACCCGGCCAAGCCGGGCACGGTGTACCTGTCGTCCGACGTTCACCCGGGCACCCAGGCGCGGCTGTTCGGTGCCGACGGCGAGCAGCACTACGAGCTGTTCCGGGGCGACACTACCGACAACGGCGTCACGTGGCGATGGACCCCGCTGACGTTCAACTCGACGGAAGACAACGTGCGTCCGATCGCGCCCCAGTGGGACGCCGAGAACTCCGCCGTGCTGTGGATGCGGGGCGACTACAACACCTACCAGGACTACAACACCAAGGTCGTCGGCCTGATCAACCCGGAGGCCACCGTGAAAGAAGGCGGGCTGAAGGTCGACTTTGGCCTCAACGGCCAGCAGACACAGTCGGGCTTTCTCGAGTTCTCCCGCCCCGAGTCCACCACCGGCCCGTTGTCGGCTGCATTCGACTCGCCGCTGTCTGGCTCAGCGGGCGGGCAGGTCGAGGTGGCGCTTTCCTCCGGTCAGTTCCGCGACCGCGGCGACGGCGCGTCCGGGCCGCTGGCCGACATCGCAGATGACTTCGTGTTTGGCGATAGCGCGATTGACCTGACGCTTGGAAGCCTGGCCGAGGGTGACTACCAGCTCGTGCTCTACTCGCACGATCAGGATTTCGCCCAACCCGCGTTTGCAATCGGGCTGGGGGGACGCGGGCTGGGGCAGATCGCCACCACCACCGGCGCCGACCAGCCGCTTGGCATCGCCAGCTCGCGGGTCACCTTCCGCAGCGACGGCGCCGGGCCGGTGACGCTGTCACTCACCTCCACCGACGGCGGGCCGGTGGTGCTCAACGGGTTCGAGCTCCTCGCCAGCAGCGGCTATGACTACCCGCCGCCGGTAGACCTCAACGGCGACGGCCAGCTCGACTTCGACGACTACCTGCAGCTCACACAAGAGCTCCACACCCTGGTTCTCGATGGCCAACCGGCGGCGGCCGACCTGAACGGCGACCAACGCATCGACTTCGTCGACTTCAGCCTGTTCCAAACCGCGTACAACAACTGGAACGGCCCTGGCGCCCTGGCCGCCGACACGGCGCGCGCCGCGCCCGAACCGTCCGCAGCCTGGCTGACCGCGGTCACCACGATCGGCGCGGGCGCCTTCCGCGCTACGCGTCACCGCTGCCGCTTCGCCCACCGACAAGCGATTAGGCGTCAATTTTTTTTAATCCCGACACGGCCCGCTAGCGGCCGTTGGTAACGACTACTTCTTCACCCCCCTATTCTAAGGCGACGATGATGAAGACATCCATGACAGCAAGAGCCGCTCGGCAGACGGCGGTCGCGTTCTTCTTGACGATAGCCGCGGGCCCCGCCTGCTGGTCTCAGGGCCTTACCTATGTTGACGCGGACGACGGCTTCTTCAGCTTGTCGACCAATGTCTCGCCGCTCTCGGCGTTCGAGCTGTCCGGCAGCGTCAACTCCACCGACAACCTGTGGCACCTGCGTGAGGTGCCGGCCTACGAGGACACCACCGGCGTCCAGTTCCTCTACGAGGCGACCGGCAACTCCGCCGAGGGCGGCGAGGACGTGCCGGAGGTGATGCAGACGATCTCGGGCCTCACCAGCGGCGTCAGCTACGACCTCTACGCCGTGTACTGGACCAACGGTGAGAGCTGGGTCATCCAGACCGGCACCACTAGCGGCAACCTAACCTTCTACGACGCCTTCGGGACGAAAGCGAACGCCACCGCGGGCGTCGCGGCCGGTTCGGCCGTGTGGTCGTCGCCCCCGCTGATCGACGGCGCCGCCGCGTTCACCTCCGAGGACCGCACCGCCTACCTGGGGTACGCCGGCACGGTGGTCGCCGACGCCAATGGCGAGGCGACTCTGTTTGTCGACGACAACCCTGGGGGCGGGACCGGCAGCGGCGACCGCACCTGGTGGGACGGCGCCGCCTACATCGAGTCGTCGTTTGAGATCGCGCCGATCGCGCAGATCAACCGCGCCGACGGGACGCTCACCCTCAGCAACGACACCGGCCAGCCGCTGGAGTTCACCTCGATCTCCATCACCTCAGCCGCCGCCGGGCTGGATGCGGCCGAGTGGACCACCATTACCGACAACTACGACCAGGGCGCCGCCGGCGGCGTTGACACCGACGCCTGGGAAGTCACCGCCCCGGTAGACGCCCCGCTGCCCAACTTCACCGGCGCCCTGACAGAGATCGAGTCGGCGACCGGCGCGGGCGGCGCGTCGCTCGCCAGCGGGTCGTCGCTGGACCTCGGCGCCGTGTGGCAGGACACCATCTACGACGACGTCCAGGTCGCGTTGACGCTGGCGTCGGGCACGACGCTCACGCTGGCCGCCCAGTACACGGGCGACGCCCACCTGCCGGGCGACTTCGACAACAGCGGCGATGTCACCCTGGCCGACTACCTGACGCTGTCGGCAAACCTCCACACGGACATCGCCGGCCTTGGGCAGGCGGAGTCGTACCTGCTGGGCAACATGAACGGCGACGGCGTCATCGACTACGGTGACTTCGTGGCCTTCAGCAACGCGTTCCCCGGCAACCTGCAGGCGGCGATTGACGCCGCCGCGGCGCCGGAACCGGGCGCGGTTTCGCTGCTCCTGGGCGCCGTGTTCGCGTGGCTCACCGGCCGCCGGCCGCAGCGTCTGGCCCTGGCGTGGGCGGTCGCGCGACAGAACAACCAGCAACGTCTCCTTGGGAAGGCTTGTTCGATGCGTCAGATCTCCACCCCCGTTCTCGCGGCGGCGTTTGTCGCCCTCGCCCTGCTGCCCGCCGCCCAGGCGGCCGACGTTTCCCTCAACGCCGACGACGGGTTTGGCGCTAGTTCGTTCAACGCCGCCGGCCAGTGGTCCAACGGCCAGGCGCCCGCGGCGGGCAACGACTACTTCACCGGCGACTTCCGGGTCCGCACGCCCGCCGACGGAGGGAGCTACACCTTCGGCGGCGATTCGCTGACCATCAACAACAACACGGAACTCACCGATGGCACGCTGTTCGGCCTCAGCTACAAAGGCACCGGCGCCGAGGGCACCATCACCATCGACAACCTGATCCTCGACGGCGGTTCGATCAACCACATCAACGGCACCGGGGACATCTTCAACCTGGCCGGCTCGATCAACGTTGTTTCCGACTCGGTGATCTTCGCCCGCCAGGGTCCGATCAACGTGCTGGCGGACGTCAGCGGATCGGCCACTATCACCAACCCGGGCTCCGACGGCGCGGGACGGACGCTGACGTTCCAGTCATCGTCCAACACGTTCGACGGCGACATCATCAACAACGGCCGCTTCGCGCTGGCGGCCGGCGCCAACCTAAACTTCACGATCGGCGCCAGCGGCGTGAACAACTCGGTCACCGGCGCCGGCGCAGAAACCATCTACGACGGCGTGTTCAACCTGGACCTCTCCGGGGCTAGTTCGAACAACGGCGACTCGTGGGCGATCGCCGCGGCCGACAACCAGACCTTCGGCGGCAACTTCAGCATCGCCGGTTTCGCCGACCTCGGCGATGTCTGGGTCGGCGACGGCTACCTCTTCGACACCGCCACCGGGGTGCTCTCGGTCGGCGAGGGCCCCGAGCGCCTCACCCTCCGCGTGATGAGCAACGGCCAGATGCAGATCGTCAACGATGGCGACTCCGCCAGCTACGACATCAACTACTACGAGATCCGCAGCGAGTCCGGCGCCCTGACCACCTCCGGGTGGAGCGGGATCGACGGCGGCGCGGCGCCCTCGGAGGTTTCGTGGGAGCAGGCGGGCGGGAGCGACGCCAACCTGCTCGCCGAGACCAACCTAAGCGGATCGGCCGCGTTCGGCCCGTCGGACTCCTTGTCGCTGGGCGGCGGCTACGCCGGCCCAACCGCGGACGACCTTGAGTTCTACTACGGCGCCCCCGGCAGCGACCAGCTGGTGCGGGGATACATAGAGTTTGTCCAGTCGGCAGGCCTGCCGGGCGACTTCAACTCCGATGGCATTGTCAACGCCGCGGACTACACCGTCTGGCGCGACGCCCTCGGTGGTCCCGACGACGAAGACACCGCCCTGGGAATGAACGGCGACGGCTCCGGGGTGGTCGACCAGGGCGACTACAACCTGTGGCGTCAGAACTACGGCGCAACCTCAGCGCCGGAGGCCGGGGCGACCTCGACTCCGGAGCCCGCCAGTGCGGTGCTGGTCGCCGTGGCCACGCTCGCCGGCGTCCGCCGTCGACGCCGTGGCTAGGGCGGACCGCTCTGAAAAATCAGCACAGGAGTACAGATGCGAATGGAACCGAAAAAGAAGCATCGTCCAGCGTTCACCCTGGTCGAGCTCCTAGTCGTAATCGCCATCATTGGCGTGCTGATCGCGTTGCTCCTCCCGGCCGTTCAAGCGGCCCGGGAGGCCGCGCGGCGGATGAGTTGCTCGAATCAACTACGCCAGATCGGCCTAGCGTGCCACAGCTACCACGACACCCACAAACGGCTGCCGACCGCCGGCGGCATTGTGGAGGACGGAACCAACCGTGCGACGGGGCTGAGCTACCTGGGGCAGATTCTGCCGTACATCGAAGAGGCCTCGCTCCGCGACCTGGTAGACGACACCGCTCTATGGGCAGCGCCGGAGAATCAGCGTGCCCGCGAAACGCCTGTCGGCCTGTTCATGTGCCCATCCACCGGCGCCGAGCTCTCGTGCAATGTTGGGCCCATCGGCGGCGTGACGGACGTGCGGGAGAACTCCGACCTCCGCGCGCACTACGTTGGCATCATGGGCGCCAAGACGTCCTGCCCGCTCTCTTCCAGGGCCCAATGGCCGGAGTCGGGCCACACCATTGAGAGCTGCGGCGCCAGCGGCGGCCTGGCCGACAACGGCGTGATCGTGTTCAACGACAAAATCGCCTTCAAGAAGGTCATCGACGGCACATCCAAGACAATCATGGTCGGCGAACAAGCCTGGGAGTGCGGACCGATGCGGACCTGGATCGTCGGCACACTCGATGTCAACAGCGGCCCGACCGGCGCCAACCACGGTTACCTCCACAACGCCAAGAACGTGCTATGGCCGATGAACACCGCCTACATGCCAAAGCCGGGCGAACCGCCCACGCCCTATCAGAACAATGACACCAGCCTCGGCAGCCAGCACGTCGGGGGAGCGCTCGTCATGCTGACCGACGGCTCCGCACAATTCCTCCGCGAAGACGTGGAACTTGACACCCTCAAAGCAATGTGCACCCGAGGAAATGAAGAGACCTACGAGCCCCCTTTCAGTTAACCGGCGTACCCACAATGAGCTGCACTTGAATGGCCTAAGCTATCGGCGCAGCAGCCACGCACGCCCGAGTTGGCCCGAGCTACTCTGCCTCGCCGTGCTTTTCAGCGTGGCAGGATGCGGCGGCTCTGATGAGCTCACCGTGGTTAGAGGGCGGGTGCTGCTGGATGGCAGTCCGCTTCCGCACGGCTCAGTTTCCACTCTGCCCGATCACGGGCGAGGGGCGGTTGGCGTCATTAACGACGACGGCCGATTCGAACTCAGCACGCGCGGAGTCGGCGATGGTCTGCGGCCCGGCACACACCGTGTAGCGATCGTCGCGTTTCGAGATCCAACCGGCAAGTCGCTCGAAGGACGCCGGGACCTCCTCACCCCCGCCCGTTACAGCAGCCCCGCCACGTCAGGGCTGTCCATTGATGTGGTTCCCGGCGAGTCGAGCGACGTCACTCTGGAACTCACCTCGCGATTGGATCAGTAAGCAGCCTGTCGAATGCACGCCTGCTGTGAAGCGTCTCCCCTCCGTGGCGTCTTCACTAGCGCGTCGATCTGCGGCCACCCGAGGCGTCGACGGCTATGAGCCCAGCTAAGCGTCACAGTTTCAGTGGGTGGCGTCTGAGGCTGACCTCGCTCCGGCTAGTGACCTCGCCAACCGTTGTCAACGAGCGGCCGCTTTCAGCGTCGAGAAGCGCTTCCGCATTTCTTGGAGTTTGGCTTGAGAGGCGGGGTCAGCGGCAACGTCACTCTCCTCTGACGGGTCCGTTCTAAGGTGGAACAACTGCTCCCGGTCAAAGTCGGGCCAGTAGATGTATTTCCAGTCCTTGCGGACGAGCGCCTCGGACGCCGGAATGAAATCCGTGCTCTTCAGGGTAGGGTGCTCGTAGAAGAACTCTTCTCGCCAAGGCGGCGCGATATCGTCGAGGTAGAGCGGGCCGATGTCGGCACCCTGCATCGACTCCGGCACGTCAATCTGGGCGGCCGCCAGTATTGTCGGTGCGATGTCGACATTCAACGTGATCTCGTCAGTCGTCGTCCCACGCGACCTCGGGGACATTCTGGGATCGCGAATAATCAGCGGAACGCGGATGCTCTCCTCATGGGGGTACCACTTGTCCGCCAAACCGTGCTCGCCATGGAAGTAGCCGTTGTCGGTCGTGAACACTACTAGCGTGTTGCTGGCGGCTCCCTGCTCGTCGAGCTCATCGAGGATCCGCCCACAGGCGGCGTCGACTTCGCTGACCAAGCGATAGTAGTTCTTCATCATCGCTTGGTACTTTGCGGGCGTATCAAACCGCCACCGCCATCTTACGCGCCCCTCATTCTTCGCTGTCGCGATGAAGCTCGGGAGTCGCTCGAACGACTCCTGCGTTGCGTTGACGGGCGTTGGCACCGATGTGCGTCCATATAGTTCTGTGCTCTCAGGCTGCGGCAGGTATTGCGCCGGGTTGGCGTCTTCGGCATGTGGTGCAAAGAATGCAACGGTCAAGCAGAACGGCTTAGACATGGGACGAGCCCTTAAGAACTCGATAGCGTCGTCGCAGTTCTTCTGCGTGACGTGGACCCTTTGACCGCCGGGCTGCCTCACCCAATGGGTCCCGTAGTAAGAGCGGGAGAAATCAAACCGTCCGGCGGGGATATTGCCGTTGTGCCACTTCCCGACATGCCCGACGAAGTATCCGCTGTTCCGCAGGGCTCCCGGGTAGGTCGCGTTCCAGGCCGTTTTCCACGGCCGGAATGCGCGATTGCCGTGACGCGACATCCACTGGCCGGTGAAGAGCGACGCGCGACTGACGCCACAGATTGAAGTCGTTACGCAGTTGTGCGTGAACCGAACGCCGCTGCTTGCTAGCTCATCCAGCACTGGCGTTTCGACGACAGGATTGCCGGCAACGCCCAGCGTGTCGTACCGCCAGTCGTCGGCATAGAGGACGAGGATACTCATCGGTGCGGCTGCGGGTGCAACGTCATCGTTGCCGCAGACTTCGCCGACGGCCGTCAGCAGCGGCCACAGAACAGCCAGCCGTAGAAACCCTGGGATCCTTGATCTGTGCACACTCGCTCCAAGGTTTGGTCGCCGGCGCTAGTCCGGCATGTCGCCTACAACCGACATGCGCAATCGCCCCAGTGACCTAGGGGCCTGCGATCACCTGGACATCATACGCTGCCCCACCTTGGAGCTCATCGCTGAGAATCCAGTATCCGTCGACCAGGTCAGCTTCAACAACATTATCGTTGATGGAAACACCTCGGGCGCCCGGCGCCGTCGGCGCCATCACCGAAGCGGTTACTCCTTCGGGGAGCCTCAACTCCAGCCGCAAGGTCTCGTCATGCTTCCAGTCTACTAGGATCGCACCGTGTGGTGTCGGCACCTTGCCGTGAGCGTACGACAGCCCGCTCAGATTGGGGCGAATGATCACGTGCTTCCACCCCGGCGCTCCCGACTGAACTCCCAGCACGTAGCGGGGAAGAAGGTTCGCCGGCGCCGCTCCCCAGGCATGATTCCAGTCGAGGTTTGGTTTGACCGTCTCGCTCCAGGCCTCCCAGGTGATTGTCGCGTCGGCGTCGAGCATGGTGCGCCAGCTCCTACCGCCCGGCGCTACCATCATCGCGACCGCGGCCTCGCCTGCACCATTCTCGAACAGCCCCTCAAGCAGGTACTGGGCGGCGTAGACAGAGCAGCGCATGCCGCGATTCGCCACCCAGTCCGTTACACCCCGTCGGTGCTGCATGGGAACGAGACCAAACGCAAGTGGAAAGAAGTTTGCGTGCTGCGACGTGTGGTCTACGTGGATGCCATCACGGAACAGGCATTCCTCATTGTCGAAGAGTTCCAGAAGGAAGGCTTCTTTACCCTCCACAAACCTCTGGCGGTAGTGCTCTGCGTCCGCGTGCGCACCCGCGACGTCAGCAAGGACGGCGAGCTTTTCGATGGCTGCTAGGTGGAAAGAATTGACAACGGTGTTGACTTCCGACCGAACATAGCCGTCTCGCTCGGATGGTGGCCAATCGATAATGTCGTTCCAATCTATCTGCTTCTTGTTGCTATGCACTAGCCCGGTTGAGCCGAGCCGTTTAGAAAGCGCCTTTGGTTTCAGTATGACGTAGTTATTTCTTACCCACTCTGCATCGCCGTTGTGCATCCAGTCTGCATAGGCCATGAAGATCAGGTGAGGCGCCCACTCCGTTGGCCAAGTCGGGTGCTTCACCAACCATTCAAACGTCTGCCTCGCTGCTGTTGGATCGCCGTTGACGTAGTAGTCGCTGATCTGGTTCAGATAGGCGTCGGCTTCATAGGGAATGCGTTCGCGATCTCCATCCACGTAGATGCCGGTGAATAGCGTCGCCTTGATCGAGTACCGGCAGAGGTCCCAAACTCGGTTGATAGTCGTGTCGGAGCATGAGAAGTAGGCAGCGTCTGCGTCCCAATTCTTCGGGAAAGACACGCGGCGTGTTAGGGCGTCGATTTCGATCGCCTCGATGTCGCCCTCGATCTCCACCCATCGAAAGGGCGTAAGAACGCCCCATTCGGGCGGGGTAAGCACGGCTGGGGGAACTACCTGACCGGTCGCCGCATTGTGGCTTCCCTGCTGAGTATTCCTACGATCCGCCTCTGGGGCCACGATCTCGATGGCCCCCGGAGTTAGCTTCGCCTGAACTTCACTGTATCGGACCGTGCCTGGTGGATTGCGGTCCACCAGCTGATCTTCGAGCTTCTCTCCGAACCGTACGGTCAACGCGCCCTCGATTTCCCGGGACGCCGACAGTTCGAGGTTGCCAAAAGCAACGCGCCCAAAGTCGATCAAGAGTGAACCCGAGCCATGGCGAACGATTGAATTCGGACGCTGTCGTTCAAGGCAGATAGACCTGCTAGCAGGAACGGCGGCGCCGCCGTTGCTTGAACTAGTTCGCAGCGCGACAGACTGGCTCTGCGCCTGATCGATGGAGCCCGCGAGCACGGGTGCGAAGCACAAGAGCAATGCCACGATTCGGTTCGGCGCCTTGGAACGAGCCACGCCACACGGCGGCGGTGCAGTGAAACCGGAAGTCGAGTGTACGTGACGTGCCATGCCAACCTTGCAGCAAATCGTTGGAGAGTAGTCAGCCGACGGCCCCGGAGCGTCACCGCAGCCTGGTCACAGAGTTCCTTGCCTGAAGCCTTACGGATGAGCTGGATCTTCCGCGGCTTTGACGGTCCACAAGCAGCGGCGCGCCGATCGCGGAGGGCAGAGAGATTGGACGTGAGCCCGATCAACGCTGCAGCTCCGACTGAGTGGCCAGCGGGACGGCGCCCGAGCGCTCTTGGCCGAGGCCCCGCCATCTCATTTCATCAGCCTCTGCGGTGCGTAATGCGGCATACCCGCGATTCGTTCTTGACGCCCGAACGCGTACCACTCAACGCGGAGCGCCATTGGATTCGGGACATTCCTAGAAATGTCGGCTGTCTTCCCACGCATGAACCCGTTCCGCACATCGATCTCGATCACATTTCGCCCGCGAACGAGACCGTCGGTAACGTTGACGAATCGAAACTGAGGGTCGCGAAACAGCTGCCCCCCCACGTTGTCCACCCACGATTGAACCGGAACCTCCTTGCCGTTAACACGCACCTCGGCTACGCCGTTGTCAGCCAGGAACCGTCCGAAGAGCTGCATGGTGGAGAGATCGTAGTTCTGCAAGTCGAACTCGGTTGCGAACGTGTAGACCGAGTGCGGTGCGGCCGATTGCCAATCAACTATCGAGACCCACTGCGAGGAAGCGGGGTCGTTCGCCATATACTGTCGATGCGGGACGCAAACCGTAGCGTACTGAGGCCCTTCGAACGCGCCCTCGGGGCCCGCGATTATCCTCCAGTGCAGGTCCTCGTCCCCTTCGGCTAGGCCAACTCCTGTGTTGTTGAGCGCGACCGGGCGGTAGGCGCCCTTGGCGCCGAAGTCCAGGCCGCCAAGGATTCGGACAATGTCGTCCGGCCTAATGGTGTCAAGCCCGCCTCTCGTCGGGTCGCTCGAGACCTGCTGCCCCTCGGTGAGCAGCACCCCTCGCCGTCGACCGCCACCGGCGCCAGGGGTGTTTACTCGCACCATCCCCTTCAGGACGGTCGCCTCCGTCGTCATGCCGGGGTTTGCGGAGACGGTGAAGGTCGTTCCGAGGTCCACAACATCCATGTCCTCGGTCACCACCGTGAACCCCTTCGCCCACGGGGCGACGTCAACCGCGACCTTGCCGCTGTGCAGGCGGACACGGCTAGCGGAAACAAATGTCATTGAGCAGGGCGCTGCGGCGACAATCTCTGCCCCGAAGCCGACGCTGACGCGAGCAACTCCGCGGGTCATTCGCACCGATTCGCCCTCCAGGATCGCCTGCCCTATCTGAACAGGCGTCTGCTCCCATTGCACCCCTTCTGCGTAGGAAAGCGTAGCTACGGGCGCGGGCGGTCTTTGGATAACCGCAGCCACCACCGAATCAGCCCCTGGCTCTACCGGCGCGTCAGACTCGGCAATCGGTCCTCGCGGACGATCTGAACCAATCAGGGCGAACGTAGAGACCGTCAGCACGAGCGCCGCGGCAATCGTAACACACCAAGCCGCCACTGCACTGAACGTGTGCGAACGACGTCCACCGTTTGTTCGCTGTGAGGAGGCGTCTCGATCAGGCCTCCGGTGTTGTTGGTCTCCTCGCACCAGCGACGACAACCGCCGCATGACGCCGGCGTCCGCAATCTCGTGCATCGCCGCGTCGAGCTGCGAGTACCGGCGGAACAATTCGCGAGACGCCGCCGAAGCTATCAACTCTCGCTGGAGGAGCTCCGATTCCTGGTCGTTGATGCGGCCGCTTACCCACAGGTCAATCAGTCGCTTCAGTTCCTGATCAGACATCGCAGCCCTCCATGGCAATGGCCCGATTGACGCACCTCAACAGAGCCGCCCGCAGGCGCTGCACGACCTTGTAAAACGCCTGCTCGCTCTTACCGGTCGTCTTGGCAATCTCGCGCATAACGGCGCCCGGCGAGTAGACCTGCATTAGCAGATCCCGGTTTCGGGCATCCATCGATTGCAAGCACTTTTCGAGTTTCTGCTGACGGACTTCATCCAAGTCAGCCTGTTCGGCCTCGGAGGCCAAGACACCCCACAGGTCGTCTGAAAATACCAGCGGCGACCTGGCTAGGCGGCGCCGGTACACCATGGCCTCGTACCTGGCTATCGTAAGAAACCAGCCCCCGAATGCGGTGCCTTGCTCAAAGTCCGAGAACTTCCGCCACGCGACGAGACTTGCCTCTTGCATGACCTCCTCGACATCTGGCCATGACGGCAGCAGGCCGCGGAGGAACGCCCGCACGCGGGATTCGTGCTCTAGCAAGAGCTTTACGAATAGCTCGTACCGCTCGGGATCGCAGGTGATGTCTAGTTCTCCCATCGTCGTTTCACTACCGCTCAGCGGGAAAATGGACAATGAAAACCGCTTGTGAGTGAGGGAATCGGCGCTCCTGCGCCTAAGCCAGTCTATCTGCGAGCCTCACAGCGCACTAATCCCGCAAGACCAGGGGCCTACGCCGCAATGGATGCCCTGTGCCCGCCTTGCGGAGTTCACGTGAGGCCCGTCGACGTTGCCGCATTTGGCGCCACGGACGTGTTGTGGTGCCCACTATGCGGCCCTACACCCCGGCCTGCGGCTGGACGCACCCCCCTTGGTTGGCGGGGAAGCGACCAGCCCTAAAATGCGCTGAATCGCCAGACCGATTTCTCCGTCGCATCCGATTCGCTGTGCCGTCTGCAGACGACCCGCTCATCGGAACGGGAGGAAGCCAAGGTCCGTCGGATCACAGTCCTTGTCCGCACTGTTACTCCCGCTCTGTTGCACGTACGACCCTGTGACAGCGCGGCTCTGCGAGGAACTCGAGCCCTTCCAATCGGGCCCGCTGGCGAAATCGTTGCTCGGCTTGCTGGAGCGCGCGGCGTGCAGGCACACTGCGGTGGTCAGTCCTGATATCGAAAGCAACGTATGCAACTCACCGGGCAACCCGCGAAACCTCTCCCGCAATCGGCGTCACGTTAACTTGCAGAATGCGACTGGGGCCATCAGCCGCTAGCGTTGCTTGATTGTGCGCCCTAGGGTCGTCTCTGTTGCCTGCGAGGAGTCGTTGCTCCGCCGCGCACCTTTGCGCGCCCCTCTAGCTCGGGGCGGTATTTTGATGAGTCAAACTTCGGGTCGGGAAGAGGTCGCGCGGCGCCAGTGTCGACTAAGAACTCCTCGATTAGAGCATCTAGTTGGCGAACTCTCTCCGGGTGCTCATCCGCGACGTTACGCTCCTCGCCGAGGTCTTCGTTGAGATTGAACAGCTTGTAGCGGTGGCCGCCGCCCTCGGCCCCGTGGAAGATGCGAATCAGCTTCCAATCTCCTTGGTGCACGCTGATTGACGGGGGGAGCCAATCGGGAACGCGAGGAGAGTGGGGGAAGTAGGTGAAAACAGCGTCACGTTGCAGATAACCGCCACTTAACGCCGGCACGATACTGACGCCATCAATCACCTGCGCCGGACGGGCATCGATGGAGAGCATCTCCAGAAGGGTTGGATAGATGTCGCTGCTCTGAAAGAACTCGGTGCTACTGGAACGGCGCTCAACCGACCCGGAGTCTACGACGATAGCTGGCCCGCGGATTCCTCCTTCATAAACCGTGGCTTTCCCACCACGAAGCGGCGCGTTGTTGGTGGCGGCTACGCCATCGACCTCGTTGTACATGTTCCCGCCGTTGTCGGACGCGAAGACAATGATCGTGTTGTCGGAGAGGTGTAGCCGATCTAGCGCGTCGACGAGCGTTCCGACGGCGTCGTCCATGCTCTCAACCATCGCCGCGTAGGTCGGGCTCCGCTGCTGACCGCTGGGATCCAACCTCTCTCGATACTGCTCGACGAGGTTCCTCTTGGCGTCAAAGGGCGCGTGGACGCTAAACATCCAGTAGTTGAGGAAGAACGGCTCCTCTCGATGCTGCTCCAAGAAGGCGACCGCCTCCTTGGCCATACGATCCTCAATGTGTTCGTCCGGAATATCCGGGTCGGCATCAAAGTCCTTGAACTTCCAGGGCGCTACATAGCTACCCGCGGGTCCAGGGCCGGGGTGGTGCGGAACGTCAACTGAGAAGCCGTGCTCGAGGGGAGAAAAGGGCTGACGGCCCAGGTGCCACTTGCCGAAGTGGCCGGTCTGATAGCCGTTGTCGCGGAGCACCTCCGCAAGAGTGTCGTACTGCTTGCCAAGGCGCGACGCCGATGCGGGGACGGTCGTTCGCTGGTTGGGCGGCGCGGTGCGCGTCTCAGCAGCGTGAAGCCGGACGGCCGGCAGGTGGCAACAGGGAGAGGTGATCCCGTGCCGGGCCGGGCTCTGGCCCGTCATGATGCTCGCCCGCGTCGGCGAGCAGAGGGGGCTCGACGAATAATATCGAGAGAACGTCATCCCCCGCTCGGCAAGCCGCTGGATGTGCGGCGTGCGGTAGAAGTCGGTTGTGCCAAACAGCGTGGTGTCGCTCCAACCAAGATCGTCCGCCAGGATGAGGACCACGTTCTTCTTGGGGGCGGCATCCGCCACCTTTGTGTACAGGCAGACGAAGCACACCAAGGTGCCGAGCAGCACGCGGCGCCAGGTCGACTCGTGGACAAACGTCATGCGTCACCAACCTCCTACTCCGGAACAAAGAAAGCACCTACTGATCGGCGTACTCCTTTACCCGAAGGCCCCTCCAGAGCACGACTCCCTTCGCCCCTTTGTGAATCTGCAGGCCGAAGAATCCCGAGCGAAAACTACCATCGTCCACCCAGTGCGCAGCAGGCGCCCCATTCACCCAAGTCTTCACGACGTCGCCCACCGCGAGGACGGTCAGGCGGTTCCACTCTTCCGGCTTCAGCGCCGCACGAACAGCTTTATGCTCTGTCAGCCACAGCGGATAGAAAAAGCCGCCACAAGACTGGCCGTAGATCCCGCCTGACCAGTGCCGGTCCTTGGAGAAGCCTTCCATTTCGGCTTGCGGACCAAAGACGGTTTCATGCGAGCCACTACCAGGCCTTGAGCGGGCGCGGAACATGACACCGCTGTTGCCGTCTTCTTCCCACTTCATCTCACAGGTAAACAGGAAGTCCGCAAAGTTGCTCCGCGTCGTGCAAAGGTAGGTGCTTGGAGATCCCGGTTTGCACCGGCCGACAATCACTCCGTTGCGAACCTCA
This sequence comes from Posidoniimonas corsicana, assembly GCF_007859765.1. NCBI lineage: Bacteria > Pseudomonadati > Planctomycetota > Planctomycetia > Pirellulales > Lacipirellulaceae > Posidoniimonas > Posidoniimonas corsicana. The sequence goes on along the minus strand of NZ_SIHJ01000001.1, from coordinate 189,655 downwards.
AACTCCGAATCCCCGCCCTTGCGTTCCCAACCTTCGAGGTCTTTGCCATTGAAGAGCGGTTTCGCTTCGGGCGGCTGCTTTGGTTCAGGGTCCGTATTCAGCCGCATTTCCTGCGGGCTCGGCGCGTTCGCCTGCTTCTTGTACTGCTCGTACCACCGCTTCTGACTCGGGTCGATCCCCGCCGACGAAGCGTCGTGCCCAGTGATGTAGATCGCTACGAATAGAGAAAGCATAATAGACTTAATCATTCGGCCTGTGCTCTTGCTCAATCGAAGTAGTGGAAAGTGTTCGGGGCATCAGTCGGGCAATTCGGCGGTCCTATCGGTTGCCCGGCCGCACAGCGTTCGTCAGCCACGTCACAGCCCCGTGAATCCGCGACTGCCCACAGTAGAACGATCAAGTCGCTCCGAACTGGACACGCTCGAGCTCGGTATAACCCGAGATTGTCGGTCGAACGCAGGCGGCAGCAGTCTTGGGCTTTAGACTTCAGTATCTTGCAAGAAGACAGGCGGCACATCCGCGTAGCGCCACAAGCATCCGCGGACGCTTTGCTAGGGCGCCGGATGCCTAGTCCGCCACAATCTCGTGTCGGCCCGGAGTCAACAAAAAGGTTGCACCGCCGTCACTAGAGGACAGCTCTGCGCCGCTCACGAGACGGACCTTCGACAGTTTGCCGTCCACCGATGGCGGGAGGAATGTGGCGGTTGTGTTGGGGGGAACCACCGCGACGATCAACAGCCGGTCGCCCTGCTCCTCCCAACCGCAGGATGCTCTCCCGTAAGGAGTATCCAGCGAAGCCGCCGCCGATGTCAGCGGTCCGCCGGGGTTCGGCTGGATAAAGAAGTGCTTGTAGCCCGGGCAGGATGGATCGGGAGCGAGGCCGGCGACTCGCTCGTACATCCACTGCCCGATCGCGCCGTAGGCGTAGTGGTTGAACGAGTTCATCCCAGCGTTGCCAAACCCGTCGTCATGGCTGTAGCTGTTCCAACGCTCCCACATCGTCGTGGCGCCTTGGTTGATGGAGTAGAACCAGGACGGGTAGGTCTCTTTGAACAGAATCTGGTAGGCCAGATCCGACCTCCCCAGCGAGTCGAGCTGAGGCGCCAGCAGCGGGGTGCCCAAGAATCCGGTGCGTAGGTGGCCGCCCGCCTGGTCAATCAACGCCACTAGGCTCTTCACTGCGGGCTCCCGCTGGCTTGAATCGAGCAGGTCGAAGGCAAGGGCCAGAAGGTATCCGGTCTGCGTTTCGTGCTTTGTGGCAAGCCGTCCGTCAGCATCAAAGAACTCTTTGGAGAACGCCCGCTTCACGTTCTGGTGCAACTCCGCATATGCATCGGCCTCGCTGTGACGTCCGAGAGCCGCCGCCGCGCGGCTCATCAGTTGTGCGCACCGCCCAAAGTACGCCGTGGCGATAAGGTCGAGCGGCGTGTCGGAGCGGGAGTTCTTAGTTTCTGGGTACGGTTGAAGCCAATCGCCGTACCCGGGCCTCTGCACTATGTATTCCTTAGCCTGATTCTCGTAGGCTTTCGTCCAACGAGCCATCAACTCGTAGTTCTCGTCGAGTATGCGGGTGTCGCCGGTGCGCACGTACACCTCCCACGGCCCGACAACGGCCACATCGCCCCAGCCAGGACTGCCGCCGTCTCCCGGAAGGGTGTTCGGCACCACGTTGGGAACGAGTCCCGCCGGAGACTGCTCTTGCCTGACGCTCTCCAGCCAACTCGCCCAGAACGAGTGGACGTCGTAGTTGAAGAGCGAGGTCGGACAGAACACCTGCGCGTCGCCGGTCCACCCAAGCCGCTCATCGCGTTGTGGGCAGTCGGTGGGGATGTCCAGGTAGTTGCCCCGTTGGCCCCACGTGATGTTGCTTTGCAGCTGGTTCAGCTTCCCGTGAGAAGAGACGAAGCTACCGGTCTTGTCGAAGTCCGAATGCAGCACAACGCCAGATACCCACCCCAACTGCGGCTCGGCGTCCTCCGGGACGCCGCTGATCTCAACGTACCGAAAGCCGTGGAATGTGAACGAAGGACTCCAGTCGGTGACGCCGTCGGTGGCCGGCACATACCGGTCCGTCGACTTCGCCCCCCGGTAGTTCTCGGTATAGAGCGAGCCGTCGGCATTCAGCATCTCGGCGTACCGGATGGTGATCGGGCTGCCGGTTTCGCAGGGCGTTCGCAGCCGTGGCCAGCCCACGATGTTCTGGCCGAGGTCGAACACGAACCGCCCCGGGCCAAGCCTGTTGACGTGAACCGACTCCAGCTCCTCAGTGGCGCGAACGGGGTGGTGCCGCTTAGGGGTTAGGCGGACTTTGGTGCCGACGGGTGTGGCGGTGACCCCCCGCCAAGAAGCGTCGTCGTAGCCAGGCTCGCTCCATCCCGGGAGCTCCTTCTTGGCGTCGTAGACCTCGCCATCGTAGATCCCAGAAAACCGAATCGGGCCCTCCGTGCAGGCGCGCCAGCGGCGATCGGTCACCACGGTCTCGCTCGATCCGTCGGTGTAGGTCACCTCAAGCTGGGCGATCACCTCGGGAAGAGCGAGCGGATAGACCTCTGTCTTCCTCATCATCCTGCCCGCATACCAGCCCTCGCCAAGAACTAGCCCGATCACGTTCTGCTTGGGCTCCAGCAGATCTGTCACATCGTAGGTGAGCGTCTCGATCCGTGAGTCGTACGGCGTCCAACCGGGCGTCATGTAGTCTTCCCCGACCCGTTCGCCGTTCAGGTACGCTTCAAACACGCCCTTCGCTGTTATGTGCAGACGGGTGACCAGCCCCCCCGGACAGTACCAGTATCTATGTTAAGGCCAGCAGGCCGCTCGCTTGGCTCGCTGTAGGCGTAGCCGGAAGCGAGCCAAGCGAGCGGATCGCCTCGGGGGCTGGGGGCCGGTAGC